>JAJRPG010000055.1 GCA_024280855.1 Planctomycetota bacterium
CGTGAGCCATCGAGGAATGCGATTTGGCCTCCGACCAATCCGCCGGCGTGGCCAAACCGTCCGTTGACTCCGCTTGGAAGAGGCGTGGCCTGCCGCCAGACGTTTGTCATAGTGTCAAAAACTTGTACGGCTTTTGTGTTGGCGCTGATCGGGCTACTCCAACCGCTGATGAGGTAGATGTACCGATTCTGATGAACGCCGACCACGGTATCGTCAACCCGGGTCGGCACGTTCGGTAATTGGGTATACTCGTCAATGATCGGGTCATAGCGGAAAAAGCGTCGTTCGGTTGTATCAACACCTGCTACGTTATAGCCACCGATGAGATAGACTTCGTTGTTGCAAGTGACGGCTGATGCTGCGATTTTAGGCAGGCCGCTTAGTAATGGTGCGTCGGCTATTTGAACCCATCCACCTGTTCCCGGTGAAACAAGTTTGTAGGAAGCCGCGGTTATCGTGCCGGGGTCAGTCGGGTCGGTCATGCCCATGAAGCTGTAAATCGTACAGGTCCCGGCATCACACACGCTCGTTACGGCGTTGTTGGTAATGACTGTGGGGTAGGGTGATAGCTGAGACCAGGTTCCGCTGGCGGCTTGGCTGGTAGCGGTGATTCCTAGAGAGCTACACGTTGCGATTAGCGCTGCTAATAATAGTGTACGCGAGTTCATGGCAGTAAGACGAATCACGGTGAACATATGAACCCCTCTTCAATAAATGTCGTCCAAGCCAACGTCAGCTTGTGTACAGGGATCTATCATAGCAAATATGGGGTGTGAACTGCAAGGAATCTTTTATTATAGCTAAAAACAGGCGAAAAATGAGCGTATACGACAGAACTAGTGCACGAAAAACACCTAATTCGCTAGGTTTTTTTATTGTAGACCGGTAGTTGAACTGGATTCCTGCCTGCGCGGGAATGACGGATAGCTGTGATGGCCAATGGTTTCGTCTATAGTCGGATCGAGGGTAAGCGTGGTGCTAGGCCATTGCGGGAACGTTCGTAACGAGACTGTCTACTAAGCCTACAAGCTTGGCTAATTCCGGCTTGGTGATTTGCGCATCTGCGCCGACAGATTTACATTTTTTAGTGTTGTCCGCGCTGACCAACGAGCTGAATATGACGACAGGAATGCTTTTCAGGTTGGCATGGTTTTTTACCCGTCGTGTCAGATACAGGCCATCCATTTTTGGCATTTCGATATCTGTAATGAGGATGTCGTAAGGTGGTTGTCCTTGCTCGTCGATACCTTCTTCTAATTTGTTCCAGGCTGCTTCACCATCAAAACAGACCGTGACATTTTTGTATCCTGAGTCGTTTAGATTGCCTTTAATGAGTCGTCTCATAACAGGCGAATCTTCTGCGAGAAGAATTCTTTGATTGCCGCGTTTTTCGTTAGCCTCTATTTTTTCAGCATCTTTTGAGAATAGGTCGATGCCGCCAATATCGAATGCGATTTTTTCAAAGTCGATCATCAGCACGAGTGCTTTATCGATGTGGGCTACGCATGTGACAGGCGATTCGGTCATGACGCCGGTGTCGGGGATGGCTTCGATGTCGGTAGTTTTTACGCGATGAATATATTCCACGCCTTCGACGAGAAACGCGATCCGCGTTTCATTGAATTCCAGTATAATGATTTTCCCACTTTGAATATCAATAGAATTTTTGTTGCCAAGTGAGGCTGAGAGATCGATGAGCGGTAGCGTGGCATGGCGCAATTGGAACACACCTAGTACGTTTGGGTGAGATTGAGGGATGCGGGCTACTTCCAGCGGTTCTATTACTTCGCGCACTTTAGCGACGTTTACACCAAAGCGTTTTGATCCAAGCTTGAAGACCAGGATTTCAAGTTCGTTTGTACCCGCTTCAAGGAGAATACTGTTTTTAGGTTGGCCGCTCATGATATTAATCCATCTGTCATGTCGAACGCTGCAAGCCAGGAAGGTTTGGCTAGGCAAACGTCGAGGGATATATGTACTGCTCACTTCGGAGAATAGAGCTTATACCAGTTCCTAGTGTCATATCGGCTTGGCTGAGCAAGCAATAGAGTATGTGGAAAATGGTATGTGGTTTTTAAGTTCCGATAACATCGCCGGCGTGAATAGTTAAATGTCGATAAAGCTCACTGATTTTATGTGCGCATAAAAAAACTCCCCTGGCTGGTGTCCCAGTCAACCAGAGGAGTTCCTTCCCCACACACGCGAGGAAGGTTTGTGCAGTATAACAAACGATGTGGCTAAGCCAAAACAAAAATTGCTTAAAATCGAGAAAATTTTCAAACTTCACATGATGAAAAAAGTCGCTAATTACAGGGTGAATGTAGTGTTCAGGCAGGATCGATAAAACCATCTTATTATTGGACCTTTTTTGTTTATTATTTTTAGCGGCGATTATGTGCGATCTTGATCGTGAAATTATGACGGAAGTTTTAGGCTTTTGTAGATGGCTTCTAGCCAGCCGTCGGTTTTGATGAACCCGCCGGCCCAATCGTCCCACTTCGCTGACAGGCCTGCGGCTTTGATATCTTCTAACGATTTTCCAGATTTCACTTGCTTGCGCACTACATCGATCGTGCCTAATAGCATCGCTTGATAAGCTTTTAGATCATCGAGCGTCGAAATAGGCCCATGTCCTGGAATGATTTTGACGTCTTTGGGCAACTGCTCGATAACGGTTGCGACGTTGCGAGCGACGCCGAGGACGTTGCCGCCGTGGTCAATGTCAACAAAGGGGAACATGCCTGCGAACATAAGGTCGCCCATGTGAACGACATTGGATTTTGGGAAAAAGATGACACTGTCACCGTCGGTGTGTCCGTGGGGTAAGTGTAGCGCTTTGATTTCCTCGCCGTTGAAATGCACGGACAAGGATTCGTCAAAGGTGATGACGGGCAGTGCCTGCTTGGGTAAAGGGCCTACTTCTTTGCCAAATAACATTTGCTTCGTGGCTAATCGCGATCGAACATTTGTATGGGCAATGATCAAAGCTTGTTTACCAAAGACTTCGTTGCCGCCGGTGTGGTCGCCGTGCCAGTGGGTGTTGAGTAAGAATTTGAGTTTTCCCTTGTTTAATTTGTCGAGGGCGGTTTGGATTTTTATTGATAGCGGCGCGAACTGGTCGTCGATCATTAACAAGCCATCAGGGCCTGCGCTCACGCCGATATTTCCCCCTCGGCCTTCTAGCATGTATATGTTGCCCGCGACGTGGTGTGTCTTAATGGTTACATCAGACATCCCTTGCTGTGCACTTGCATAATTGCCACAACAAGTCATGTTTATGGCTATAACGATAAGGGTGACGATGCGTGCATTCATTTCTGCTCTCCCATAATAATAAGCGATACGAAACTCAATCGATGTAAGCATGTTAGTCGGTTAATTGGGTGCATGATAGTTTCGGCGTACCTTGAATCATGTCCGCTCCCCGCCGGCAATGATGGGGCATCCGGCTTGTTTTCGTAGCGAGTACCTAAGCCACACACCCGCAATTATTAAGCGACTATCAATGTCAGTAGCACTTTGCTTGCAGACATAAGTTACGCCTCTACAATCAAAACAGAGTCTCTAAGGCGAGCCGGTTATTGCGCTGCCATGATTATTTTGCGATTGGCTTTACGAGATGAAGTTATATCCACTGACATTTGATCCCATCTTCAAGCCCAAAATATGGGGCGGGCGCAAGCTTCAGTCCTTACTGGGAAAAAGCCTTCCGGCTGACGTGCCAATTGGCGAATCCTGGGAAATAGCCGACTTGGAGGACGATCAATCGGTTGTTTCGGACGGACCTGCGAAGGGTAAGACCATTCATGAGATGATGGACCTGTGGGGCGATGATTTGCTCGGGGCAGCCGCACCGTTTGAAGGGCGATTCCCCCTGCTCATTAAGTATCTCGACGCCAACGAAATGCTCAGCGTGCAGGTTCATCCCGACAAAGCCATGGCTCAGCGCCTGGGAGGCCGAATTCGCATCAAGAACGAAACGTGGTATGTCGTCGCCGCAGAGCCAGGTGGGCACATTTATCGCGGTGTACGTGAAGGCGTCGATGCCGCAGCATTACAGGCTGCCATCGAAGAAAATCGCGTCGAGGAACTGCTGAACAAAATCCCGGTTCGGGCAGGCCATGCATACTATTTGCCCAGCGGCACGATTCACGCGCTGGGGGCTGGGGTCGTCGTAGCTGAGGTGCAAACGCCCTCAGACATTACCTATCGCGTGTACGACTGGGACCGCGTCGAGGCATCTACCGGCAAGCCTCGAACGCTCCACATCGACGAAGCAATGCAGTGCGTGTCGTTTGATACGTCGCCCATTGCCGGGGAGGATGTCCACCACATAGCCAGCGTCTGGACCTCGCAAACGACATTGATTAGATGCGAGTCCTTCGCCCTGGACCGCGTCCGCATGGCTGCCGGCGTCGACCAGGCTATCCCCACGGATGGGTTCATGATTTGGATGGTCCTCGATGGTCAGGTGTCCATTCGCTGCGATGACTATGCAGAGCCGTTTACGTTTGGGGCTGGCCAAACTATCCTTATCCCAGCGGGAATAAAGGGGGCGCGGGTCGAGAGTATCGAATCGTCGATGTGGCTTGAAGCATCACTACCCATAGCCAGCCCGCTGAATGAGTTCGAGCGACCCGAAAGAGAAATTCCGGGCGGCGGACACGAAAAATTTGTCCAGTTAAAAACGCCCGGACAGTCTTCGCCGACTGACCCTAAGCAAGGTGGCTAAAGGCGACTAGTTGCGGATTGGAAAGAAGCGCTAATCCACATCAAGCGTTAGTCCGGTTGGAAAGAACGTAAATAAGTATGCCGTCTTTTACGATGGAAAAACTTCGGCGGGCTAAGAAAACGATTTACCTCGTAGCCTGTCTATACATTGTCGTCGGATTGGTCGTAGCTGTTGTCGCGGCTTTGTCCGGTGATAGACTGAGCGCCTTCTTAGGCTTCCTCATTATCACCGGCTCATTAGCCTGCGGTGCGGTGCTGATTGTATTGCTTCGTTTTGGCGCTCACCTTTCTTCCATTGGCGATCAATTACAAAAATTTCATCAACAGCTACACAATATTCAACTAACACAACGTCAGTTTAACTCAGCCGTTGTTACAGATGCGCCGCGACAAGACGCATTACCTCAGCCCAGCCAGGGTCATCACCCGGTGGAGGAATCTCTCGTGGCTGCGACGTTAGACCGAAGTCGCTTTCCCCGCTTGGCTAAGATCATGGACAACGAACCTTCAGGCCAATCAGCTAGTTCGGAAAATTTTTCGCCGAGAAAAACGGCTGCATCCCCCACCATTCAGCATGGCGCGAACGTCGTAAAGACCATGAGTATCCGTGCCTATACCACGCTGCCACGCACATGGCAGACTGCGCATCGAGAGGGTGACATTGCGGCTTGTCGGGCGATACTTTCTACCTATGTAGACACGGCTGATGACGATGCAATTGACGTGATGTCGCTCCAGCTTGAACAGCTCATCGATCAATCAGCCGCTCATTTGCGTCAGTCTTTCGCGGGTCACATTCACCGGGAAGATTATGAAGGAGCATTAGCCGTGGGACATCGAATCGTCGAACTCATGCCGGAACACGATCTCGCTGAAGACTTTGAGAAGATTAAGCCATTTCTATTCGAACGCGTGAGACAAGTCGAACAGCCTGTAGCGACGATGTAATTTTTACGACAACCGTCATTCCCGCGCAGGCGGGAATCCAGCGACGCCATAGTGCGCCTCCTTGTGACGAGGCTTTTCGTGTGTCCGTCCCCCACCTTTTGCCGGTAGGCAAACAATGGGGCACCCGATGCTGCGACGATATAAAATATTTCTAGTACGCGCGTTGCAACTGGCTACCTGGAAAATAGAATCGAAGAATTTCAGCGGCACTCTTGCCTTCGCGCGCTTGCCCTTCCATACCCCACTGGCAAAGTCCTAAACCGTGGCCATACCCTCGGCCATTTTCAAATGCAACCGTATCCCCCACGACACGCATCTTGAAATCGGAACTTCGCAGTTTGTTGCCGCCCAGCCATAACCGAAACTTTTCGACCAGCATGTCATGATGTTGATCGCCGTTACCATGCAAGCGAATCGTTACAGGTCGCCCTTCTGCTGAGCGTTTGACAATCGATAAATTTCGCAATTGCCCAAGTGATTGCAGTGATTTATGGCGAGCCGTGATTAGACGAAAAATTTCCTGCTTTCTCAATCGCACTGTCTTCCATCGATAATTATTTTGTGGCGCGATGTTGCAATAATCGCATGCTACTCCACCGGCAAGGGGCGGTATGTCATCCGCTGGCCCAAAAATAGCTGCCGATTGGGTCATGCCTCCGCAAGCGGCGCTGTAATAAGTGCGAACGATTTCTGTTTTTTCTCCATCGTCGTAAATACAAACAATGCCTTCCGTATATTTTGTCGCTTGCGTCGCCAGCCTGCCGGTGCGATCTTCGCGCAATCCGCCGTACACCTGCGAACCTTGTCCGTTAGTCACGTCCCACTCTTTCGATTGTCTAAATTGCATCTGACACAGTACAAAGCTTCTGGCCGCTATCGCCTGAGCGCGGTAGGCCTGCGTAGCAAAGGTGGGCCAAACCTCGCGCGCGACAACGCCAGCTACGTAAGTTTCCACCTCAACGAAATTGACAATGTGAATCTTTTTGGCTGACGACACAAAACATCGGAACGCGCCTGGATACAATATTCCATCAGCCCAACCGTCCTTGTTTCGTTTAGATAGTTCTAGAGGGGCATCCGAAAATGATCGGACCATGAACGCATTCACCCGATACGCTACGCCATCAATAAAAATCTTACCGCTGTTAGCCCGGATTCGCACCCATTGATTCGGCGTCGTCCGATAAAATATTTTCCCATCAGCATCTTCGAGCGTGACGGCGCTGACGCTGCGCAGTTTGAAATCGTCCACGTTTCGGCCTACTAGTACGCGAACGCCTCGCAAGTCGGATTTAGTCTTGGATGTTGTGAGGGTTTTCGCGTCGGCCGCCGATAGGCAAATGATTAGCCAAGCTATCGCGCAGCGTAGCAAAGTTGCTGTTCGATGAAAGCGTAGACTGGCATTGACCCTGGGCGTTTTTGACATAGGCCTGACCCAACACCACGCACTGCAGCAATTAACAATCCCATCGCTCGCTGTCTACTTGGCACAAAGTCAGAATCCGACACGTTTCCTGTCCGGTCCCTAAGCTTTCTGCCTGCGCGAGGGAGTATCTATGATACGCGGAACGACAAACCAAATCGTTCTAATTGGGTTTTAATTTCGTTTAGCGAAGTCTGGCCAAAGTTTTGGATAGAAATAAGTTCGTGTTCTGTTTTTTCGGCTAACTCGCCCATGGTCGCTATGCCCATCCATTGCAGACATTTTCTCGAACGAACAGATAATTCCATATCCGAAACCGACCGGCTCATGTTTTCCGAAGAGTTCATCGTCGGGGCAGGAGATGGAACCAGAGAGGGCGAGGGAATCGGCATAGGCATGCCACCTTCCATCGTCTGACCAAGTTGAAGGTGCTGATTGTCCAGCAAATTCTTGATTTCACAAAGCGAAGTCTCGCCGAAGTTTTTATAGGTAAGAAGCTCTGCCTCTGTCGTTTTCAACAAATCATTAAGCGTATGAACACCCATTTGCCGCAGACAATTTCGACTGCGCACGCTAAGCTCAAAATCACTGATAGGCTGCTCAAGCGTAGCTGATTGCTTTTCGCGCTCCATTGCCCGACGCTCGTCGTAGACCATGGTGTACGAACTTTCTACCGACTTGAGAAAATGACGGGCACGCCAGTTGTTGGGGTCTGCTTCAAGAACCGCCCGCAAACATTTCTCAGCTTCTCCCAATCGCCAGCGGTCTTCAAACATGATAGCCATGTTCAGAAGAACCTGAACAGTAACTTTCTCAGTGCCAATGCATTCCTGATAATAATTGAACGCGGCATTGTCATCGCCATATTGATCGCTGATGTTAGCCAAACGAAAAGCGGCGTTTTGATGATGCGAATCAATTTCCATCACCTCGAAATAGCAATCCATAGCCGCAATGCGGTCACCGCTGGCTTCCATTAGGTAGCCTTTTAGGAATTGCAATTCCGCTCGGTTTTCTTCTGTTTCCTGGCTCGCGTTCAGCGCGGCCTTAGCCTCGTCTAGTTGATCGTCTTGAATTTGTTGTGAAATCGATTGGAGTGTGGCCGTCATTGCCTGCCTTCCGCGTTACTTGATTGTGTAGTTCTGCTACGAATAAACAACTCAACTGCATCGCCAGTCAAAGCGATTAAATTCGTTCCCCGAGGTCCATATAGAGTGGCCAATGGTACACCGTAACCCGGTAACTGACAACCGCCCGGCGGTGCAGTTTTTTCAGGCAGACCCAGAGGACTCCTTCGAAAGCTTGCGCAACATGCGAAAATCGTAGATTCCAGCATTATGCCCATCTGACCAAACGAACTGAATTGCATAATGACCAACAAGCTGAGCATTGGTGACTCGCCAGCTTGAAGGATCAGTTTTCAGGATTTGCAGCGGGTTATCATGCTTTTTCTCCCGTTCAGTCCGACAAGTCGCACACGGGCAAACCCTACGCAACTGGGGTAGAGAAAACTCACTGGTCAGGCCATCCTGCCACTGGATGCGCAAAGTCTGCGCCCCCATACTGACTTTCAAATCAGCCGGAGACGCATCATCAGGCTCTTCTGAGGGGTTGTCTGTTTCAGGCTTATCGGTGGAATTATCTTGTGTTGTCATCATACCGGAGCATCGTACCACTATAGGTCGTCTCAAGCTATGCGGCGGAGCCTACCAATTGTGGTGACGTAGTTTTAATGGCTACGGTAGGCCGGGCTACCGCTGTGGCGGGGTGATGCAGGTGTTTGTCGAAAAATTGAGTAATCCGCCGGCCGTAAGCATCGGGCGCGATTGTCACCGACTGGTTGTGCTTGGCATTGGACACAATCCAAATTTCCTTAGGCCCCTTCGCCAATTCGTAAAGACTTTGAGACTGCTGAATGGGGATGTAGCTATCCTTCTCGCCGTGAATGAACAACATGGACCGACGACGCAGCCGCTTAACGCCTTTTCTCACTGATGGGAAACGGCATTGGTGCGTGCTAGCAAACTCCTTAAACACGAACCAGCGATGCAGTTGCCAGGCTAGTGGCGGGTGGTACTTCACGATAAACCGAAGCCGGGCGAAGGTCATCGCGAAACGTTTGAACAGATATTCAAGGGCGGTATCACTACTAAACGCGCCGTCGGTCACAATAACCCGCACGTTGTCACGCTCTGCCGCTGCCAGGATAGCCGCACCACCACCACGCGAGACGCCAAACAAGCCCAAATCCTTCGGTCGCCCCTGATTCTCCAAGTGCGCCCCAATGAAATCGATGGCGGCCAGCATGTCGGCCTGCTCACGGTGACTAGGCCATTGCCTCGGTCGATAATCCGGCTCGTTCTGAGATTGGCCATGACCTCGAAAATCAAAGGTGAACACGTCGTACCCTGCGTCAAGCAACGATGAGGCATACCGAAACGCACTGGAACGCTCACTGGCGAACTCGTGAGCGAAAACAATCATGCCCATGGCCTGCTTGCCTGTCGCCCCTGAAATAATAAGCCCGCGCAAGCCAAAACCGTCCGCCGATTGGAAAGTCACTTCTTCACAGGGATAGTCAGTTGAGATGCCGTTGCCCGGTTCAGGCGTGGGCGCAGCCCCATCCATCAGCCGAATCGCCACGCGTGCATACTTTCGTAAAATAGCGATGGTGTAACAAAAAATGAGCGTAACGATAGCTATGACCACGCAGACGAATACGTGTTGGCTAACGAAATCCAATAAACCATAGAAAAACGGCATCATATATATATCAGCACAAGGCGCGCTTAGCCTCCGCTAAATTTTTATTTTGATCCGATTCACCACATCCTGGCTCGAACCGCGCATGCCAGGATGATAGCAGTGTTTACCGAACACCCGACGGTTTGGCAAGTATTGCTACCAGTTGTTTGTTTGTAAGTGCAAATGGCATTGTGGCCAGTGGGTGGCAAGGACTCGATCTTGAAGCTCCTACCGAAGATTCCAGATTATTGGTGGATGTGGGCCGACGTCACCGGAGGAGAGCCCCGTAGTACGCGAATGACATCATCAACGACTGCGTTCATCCTGGCCTGACTCATGGGTGTCTTAGCCCCGATGTGGGGTGTGAAAATAATGCGAGGTGCGCCAAACAGCGGATGGTCGTTCGCAGGAGGCTCTTCGTCCAACACATCTAACGCTGCCCCCCCGAGCGCACCATTGCGCAACCGATTGGCCAAAGCCAAGCTATCTACCACTCGTCCCCGCGAAGTGTTTATGAGCAGCGCCCCCGGCTTGAATTGTGATAAAGCCTCTTTATCAATCAGCCATCTCGTCAAATCGGTAAGCGGGACATGCAAACTTACAATGTCCGCCTGATCGTATAGGGACTCTTTATCAACAAACTTAGCCGGAAAGTCTAACGCCAGCGGGTCAACAATGTCGTGATAAATCACAGACATGCCGAAGCCGACCTGACAGCGCCTCCCCACAGCCTGTCCAATGCGCCCCATGCCTATAATGCCAAGCGTCATCTCGGATAGTTCGTTAGCCATTGCGTTTGCGCGGGCCTGTGTATATTCGCCGCGCCGAATAGCTGCGTCGTTGGCTGGAATATCTCGCAGTAGCGAAAGCATTAAGCCAATGGTCAATTCCGCCACCGCGCCGGTCGCAGCTGCCGGCGTATAGACCACGCTCACGCCATGCTCGCTAGCGGCGAGGGTGTCTATGTTGTCCAGACCTACTCCGCCCCGGCCAATAACTTTGAGATTCGGCGCATGTTCAATAACTTCGCGCGTGACTTGAGAAAAGGTGCGCACGAGCAAGGCATCACAATCAGCCATAGCTTTGAGCAGGCTATCCTCATCGCACGAATCCAAAACCGTTACTCGGCCCGCTGCTCGCAATTTTTCCATAGCTTCACGAGACAATCGCTCTGCGACGACGATATGTAACTGTGGCGTTGTCATGGTATACGATGATCTTAGGTGTAATAGCGAACGTCAACGACCAGGCCAGAGACGTAATAGATTTCAGCGGAAAACTAATCCCCCATCAACTAATGATAGATTGCGAATTGGTGCGATTGCCTCATGCTTAGTGAACGACACGGGCAAGCTGTAGCTTACCCATGCCACCCAGATATTCGCAATGAGACGGTATCCTGCTCAAGAGTAGGGCCAATCACCCAACAGGCTGAGACCATAAGGCAGCCAGGAAAAAGGCGACCATAGCAGCCGCGATTAGCCAGAATCGGTGGTGGGAACCAACTTCAAAATGTCGTGGGTCTAAGATGGTTGGCATGGCTAAGTTCTCCTGCAAGGGGGCGTGGCCACAACCGGCATAAACCGATTTCGCATCAAGGTGCGAATGGAGGCCTATTTTAGACCTCTGGCAACGCTCCACTATGAAGCATACCATACGATTCCACCCCGAGCGGCCAATAATTTCAGTTTTTGATAGGGAGTATCATGCACCAGAGCCGCTGGCGCGAGCCTGCGGGCATCCTTCCTCTAGCTAAAAGAGTGACGTCACTTATGATCGGCCCTTGTGAATCAGGCTAATTATCAAGACATCTTGTCACTGGCTCGCCAACTCGCCCAAGAGGCCGTTGGCATCGCGGCTTCGTATCTTGGCCAAGCTTCGACCAGCATCAAGGCTGACCAAAGCGTTGTCACCGAAGCGGACCAGGCGATTCAGTCGCACATTGTTGAGCAAGTAGCCAAGCGTTTTCCCGAGCATGCGTTTATCGGTGAGGAGTCGATCGCGTCTTCGCCGGAAGGTGTTGATCCGCTCACCGCGAGGTTCACTTGGGTGGTCGATCCCATCGACGGCACACGAAATTTCGTGGCTGGCTTCCCCAGTTACTCGACGTCGATCGGTGTGCTTGAGCAGTTCAAACCAGTCGTAGCTGTGATTCACGAGCATACTTTGAATCGTAGCTACTCAGCGATCAAAGGCGACGGCGTGAAGATGGATGGGAAACCAATTTCCGTGATTACGCCCCCGCCGGGAACCGATTTGCTCATCGCGGGGCCTTCGAGTAAAGACCAACCGACGACAGAGATTCTTCAACAAATCATCACCTCGAAAGGCCTGATCTATCGCAACGTGGGAAGCTCAGCCATGCACCTTGCGATGGTGGCTGACGGTTGTTGCGCGGGTGCGTTTGCTCATCGATGTAAACTTTGGGACATCGCGGCCGGTCTGTTGCTCGTTGAAGAAGCTGGCGGCGTGGTGACGCAACTCAATGGCGACTCGCTCACGCCGTTTGACCTGTCAGCTGACATGCAGGCGAACATACCATTCGTAGCAGGCAACCCGAGAGATCACAAATTGCTACTTGATATTACGCGACCGATTTTCGCGTAGACAACAACAAAAAGATAATGACGCCGTCAAAGCCGCACGGCGCAAGCCTGCGGGCACGTTATGAGAGGTTTGTGAACTTACGGGCTTTGTTATGTTTATTGTCACCATGCTTGCGCCATGCGCTTTGCGCTTGGTGGATATGATTCGGCGATCATGCCCGCAGGCTTGCGCCGTGCGGCTCTGGTTGGGCGATTTACGTTTGCTAAAATTCTACGAATTCGCTATTGATTCTTCGTGGCTTCATCGCGCAGTTTTCTTAAATCATCTCGGAAAAGTTCGGCCTCTCTCCGGGCGACATCAGCTGCGTCTCGTGATATGTCTGCTTCTTTGCGTGAACGATCTAGCTTTTCGAGCATGTCCTTGGCGTCAAAAAGTTTTTGCTCCAGTTGCGTTCGCTTTTCAACTATATCGCCAAGCGCGTCACTGGCCTGTGTCCACTGCTCTTTGACCTGCGTATTCAGCACATTGGCTAACTTGCGAATACCCGTTTCGATTTCTTCTACCGCCTGTTGTGCACGTTCCGGGCCGTAATCGCTGGGCGCGACATCCGGGATGCTTGCATTCATAACAGCCTCCTCAGCGGGAGATGTCTCGCTAACAAATTCATCAGCGGAATTGCCCGTTACGCATTCTTCCGGCGACATCTCTTGAGCCTGGCTGTCATCAGCTTCAGTTTCGATTGTGGTTTCATTGTCGGTAGATGCTACGGCATCGGCTGCGGTAACCTCTGGCTGGGCTTCAGGTTGCTCGTCGAGCGTAGGCTCAGGAGCTTGGTCGATGGCCGGAGCGTCGTTAGCCGTATTGTCTGCGGCGTCATCATTATTCATCTGCGCATTGTCGGCTTCGTCCACCGGCGATTCTACGGCAGGTTCCGATACCGGCGCTTCGGTAATCGCTTCCACCGCATTTTCCATGTCATCTACCGCTTGAGAGTCTTCGGTGACGGCTTCGTCCGAAGTTTGCGCTTCATCTTCAAGGACAGGTTCAGCCGCTTCCGCTTTCGCCGCATCATCGCTGGAAATTTCATTTGCGGGATTTGCTTCTGCATCAACGTCGGGTGTCGCTGAGTCAGTTTCGACTTCCGCATCGGGGTTACTATCTTCAACAAGCGCAGACAGCTTGGCTTCTGCCTCCGCGAGCATGTCGATAGCCGCGTCCGCAGCGGCTTCATTGGTGGCAGCGGTGGGCTGTTGACTTTCTTCAATAGCACCAACTTCTACAGCTTCCTGTACGATATTTTGGGCTTCATCATTTACGACAGACATCATGATTTCCTTTCGCGTATTTGGAAATGCGCGGTCAATGTGGTCAATCATTTCTTCGACGAGCGGATGCTCGGCATCATGTAATATGTTTATCAATTCCTTCTGATCGTCATCGCTATACATACCATCCGGCGCTTGCCCGATGGGGGTGCATCGAAATACCACCTGCCGTCGCGCACGCCGCAAAATTTCCAGCTCTGTCCGCAACCTGCGCAGGTCGTGGACATTGTTCACCACGATGGACGTCACCTGCCCATCGCGTGGAATGGAATAGTGTCGGGGGAAAAATTCCATCGTGACATCCACAAGCGTAACATTCAAAAGCCCTGCGCCAGCTCGCGACTAACGAAAAGCACTATCTTAACCGAGCGACCGATAATGAAATCACGCACTAGCTGCGCGAAACCCACCCAGATGTTCGTCGGATGATGACCTGCCCATCTTCATCTGGGCGAAGACAATGAACATCACTTCGGACCTAAGGCTAAGCCGATAGACTTACCCATATGGATGGCTTTGAGGTATAACTTGGCCAGTGGAAGGTGAATCGTTTCGAGATCAATTATGGTGTCACCTTTGACGAATGGGTAGCGAACTCCGATAATTACGACATCAATCGTGAGAGAAAAAACGTTTAACATGTATGGGTGGACATCAATCATTACGGATCGACCTCGGCTGGTCGTAGGCATTTGGTTAATGCTCGCGGCTGTGTGCTATTGGGGAGCGCCGCGAATCCCTACTCTTTTAGAAGATGATCGGACTCAATTTCTTCCACAGGATTTACCTTCTCAACAGGCCGCGACTCTGCTAAAAGAGGAGTTTCCCCTGGCGGCTTTTGCCAGTCGATTCGTCGTGACGCTGAGCCACGCGGATGGCCTTACTGCCGCGCATCGCAGTGACATCAAACGAGCATCTATCGCACTTCAAGAACAAAGTCAGTCTATGGATTGGCGGGTGCGTTCGTCGAGCTTAACGCCGTTCCTCGCTCGATTATTGGAAAGTGATGATGGCCAAGTTGCGCTTATTGTGGTGGAACTGCCGGCTGGCCCGCTTACGCATCATAGTGTTAAACGAGCGCGATTCGTGCGAGAAATTGTGCTGCGAGAGACTGTAGGCTCGACGCTTGATATTGAATTTACCGGTGCGGCTGCCTTGGGTGAACTGCTCGACGACAAGGCTAAGCATGATGTAGACCGCACGACGTTTTGGGCGTTCATCGCAGTGGCGACTATTCTTCTTTTTGTATATCGCTCGCCGGTAGCGATGCTGCTTCCCGTTCTCACCGTAGCAATCACTCTCTTTGTGGCACTGGGTTTGATTGGACGAGCGGCTGGCTGGGGGCTGCCAGTCAATGGCCTGGTCGAAATGTTCATTATTGTCATCCTGGCTGGGTCCGGCGTGGACTATTGCCTGTTTCTATTCGCACGGTTTCGAGAACGCATAGCCGAGGGGGACGACGCCCGCCTGGCCGTTCAAACCTGTCTGAAACATATTGCCCCAGCTATCCTGGCTAGTTCAGGGACCAATGCGGCTGCGATGTGTACGCTCGCGCTGGCAGCCAACAGGGATTTATCAACGTCGGGGCCGACGATTGCGTTTGCGGTGTTGATTGTCACTGCCACGGTTTTGACACTCACGCCTGCTATGATGTGTTTGGTGGGGCGATATTTAGTTTGGCCAATGCGCATCGAGCCTACCAGCAAAGACCATTGGCTATGGTCGAGGGTTGCTGGTGTTGTCACGCGACGCCCTGGGCTAACCATTTTGACTACGCTGTTGGTGATGACGCCTTTTTGCCTAGTGGGTATGCAAGTGAAGCCGCTGTTTGATGCCTATGAAGAATATCCGGCTGATTCGTCGTTCGTTCGCGGCGCTAAATTGATTGATGCCCATTGGTTTGAAGGGGAATCAGTGGCTGAACAAACGCTGCTGGTTACCCTGCCGGAAGCTGTTGATACACTCGACAGTGAAGGGCGTTTGTCGTCAGCGATGGATGCCGTCGCGGCGAAAATCGCGGATCAGTTTCCTGTGGTCTACTATCGTGATTACTTTAATCCACTTGGGCGCGACTCCGCAGAAGGTGCCAGAAATTCGGCACTGACATCCTGGCTAACGATACCTAAGTCGCTAACCAGGCCCTATTTCATAGGGAAATCAGGCCGGGTATTGCGCATGGACATTGGCCTGCGCGGAGAGCCTCGATCAAATGAGACGATGGATAAGGTCGAGCCGTTGCGTCAAAGCGTGAAGGATGCACTGGGGCAATCACTCTCGAACTCGAAAGAGCCAGCGCCTATAGAGGTTTATATTGCCGGCGGCTCGGCTGATTATGCAGACATTCGTGCCCTGCGTGATCGAGATTCCAAAGTCGTGGCTACCGTGGCTATTTTAGTCGTCGCTTTGATATTATATTGGCTGGTGCGATCCTTTGTGCAGGCAGTCATCCTTGTCGCAGCAACCATGATTACTTACGTCGCGGCTTATGGCTTGACGTGGTTGATTGCTACGAGCTTCTTGGGGGTTTCGAGCCTTAGTTATCAAATTGACTTCTTATTGTTCATTGTCGTTCTGAGCCTGGGGCAGGATTACAATATCTACGTCGTGACGCGTATCAGTGAAGAACTTGAGAAATCCAGTCCGCAAGAAGCTATTCGTACGGCGATTGTTAAAACCGGACAAGTGGTGAGCAGTTGCGGACTCATCATGGCTGCGGCGTTTGGCTCCATGATTAGCGGGTCGTTGGTACTCATGAAAGAGTTTGCCATCGCTTTGGCACTGGGTATCCTAATCGATACTTTTGTGATTCGTCCCCTGCTCGTACCAGCGGCACTGCTTATACTAGCCCGACGAAATCGCACTAACGTAACCGATGGATAGTCAGTGACGACGCAAGACCAAACATTTCGATCTCGTGAACGATTACATTTGAAGTGTGATTACGCGCGAGCGTTTACCCAAAAACGCAGTGCGGCTGATGGCGCCTTCGTGGTCTATGTAGCTGAAAATGGGTTGTCGTGGTCAAGGCTCGGCCTGAGCGTCAGTCGCCGACTGGGAAACGCCGTGACGAGAAACTACGCCCGTCGTCGTATTCGAGAAGCCTTTCGTCGCGTGAAGTATGATATTCCGCAAGGGCTTGATGTCGTCTGCGTAGCTCGTCATGGAGCCATTAACAAGAAAACAAATTTGCAGCAAGCGATGATTAAGCTGGTAAACAAAGCCGCCGCCCGCCGCCCGCGCGATTAGAAATATTCGCACTAAAGCCAAGCTTTTGGGCCTAGCCCGCAACCTCACCCGGCACAGCCCCAATTGGCCGGGCCGGGTGCGTTACAGAATTTTGTCGTTACGCCTTCAACAAGCGTGAGACGTTTTTATCCACGAAATAACGACCATTTTTGAGGTCGATACTCACGCCAGCGTCTTCGAGATTGTTCAAATATCTAAAAACGGTACGGCGCGATGACTTCAACTTACGGCCTAAATCAGCGATGGAGACGCCTTTTTCCATAAGGTTAATCATTTTAAGTTGGCGACCATAGATAGATCGTTCACTTTCCAGCTCTTTGCACAATACTTCCGCTGCTTTTTTGACGGCAGGGTTCTTGCCGTAATGGTTTGATTTTCGTGCAGCTTTTAAGGCTACATGAATTGCAAATGTCTCGGTAAAATCAGATCGAGAGCTTAATTGTCCAGCCATCTCTACTACTCCTTAACATAAAATGTCGCTAGTCAAATTTTTAGACCTAGTCTCGCAGACCGCGTATAATTTCGCCCTGCGATGCGACGATGAATCCTTCTTTACGCCCCAACATACGATAGCTTGGTTGCGGTGTACTGACAATAGCTGGCACTAAAATTTTTTGTTAATTTTTTGTGACGTGCTAAGGGCACTCTACTAATAAACTTAACACTACGGTAACTTCCATATGTCCTACTTACACTGGTCTAAAACGCGCCCCTTTGCGAAATATAATCTAGCTGGAAGTGGCGTGCCGACGGCGGATGCGGCCACGTTTGATACCACCCTTTCAGCCATAACTATGAGCAGCAAAGGGGCTTATGGCGATCCGGTGCTGCTCGAAATCCTGGCTAATCGGTATGGCGTTCACCCCGATCAGGTGCTTCCCGTCCCCGGAACCAGCATGGCTAACTTCGTCGCCATCGCCGCGGCTGGAAAAAGTGACCATCCCGTAGCTATGGAATCCCCCGTTTACGACCCGATCACCCTAAGCAGCCAATTCCTCAATATGCCCATTGTACCACTTTCGCGATCCCCTGAAAATGGTTTTCTGTTGAATCAAGACGAGCTAGCCAACGCCTTAGCCAAGGGAGCCAAGCTCGTCGTTGTCACCAACCTGCATAACCCTTCAGGCCAATATCTCGATGCTGAGACGATCTCAAAAATCGCCGCCCAATGTCGTAAAAATGGCGCAACCTTATTAGTAGACGAAGTTTACCTCGACGCCGTTCACATTGTAGGCGGTCCATCATGGTGGTCAGGTGTCACCCTGGCTGACAATATCGTCATCACCAATTCGCTCACCAAAGTCTACGGGCTTAGCGGTTTGCGCTGCGGCTGGATTGTGGGGCCAGCCGCCATTTTGGACCGGGCACGCGAAATCGTGAATCTGCTTCACGTTGATCTGCCCACGCCCTCCAGCGAGCTAGCCCTGCGGGCGTTGGGTCAATTTCCGGCTTTGGAAGCTCGACATCGAGCCATTCACGAAGCTGGCCAACCGGTCTATCTCCGTTGGGCGAACGAGGAGAAAAGAATCCGGTCGTATCCCAATTTTGGGGCGCTGTTCGAGTGTTTTAAGCTGCCAGTGGGCGTCACCTCAGACCAGATTGAGGCTGTTTTGGTTTCAAAATATGAGACTCAGGTCGTTCCAGGTCGTTTTTTCGGGATTCCCGACCATGTTCGGGTGAGTACAGCCGCTGGGCCAGCAGACCTCGCGGAAGGCTTAGCTAGAATCAGTCAGGCGTTGGACGATTTAATCTAGCACAGCCGTGGTTTTCGCATCCCATTCCAGAGCGAATCGGCCATCCTCTTCCCGCCGCCAGTACAACGGCACATGCAATGGTAGTGGGGATAAGGGCCAAGTGTGCCCGACGTCGGTAGTCGCTAGGACAGGGTTATTCCAGAATGAGGGCAGATGAAATTTCAGCAGGGCTAGCATGGCGTCTCGTTGGTCGGTTTCGCCCCAATGGAAATCACCCAGCAGGATGCCCGCACATTCGTCCCAATAGTTAGCCAATGTAAAGTGAGACAGGAACCGGTCGTACCTTTCGATTTTATCATTAAAATCTTCGAGCATTAGCCAATGCCCCTTCGGACGAACGAAGTGGTCATACCGCGAACCAACCATCGTTGATAATACGGTGAGATTGCCGCCCACCATCTGCACCTGGCTACCGGAAGGTGCGTCGCCCATCAACAGGTCGGCATGTATCGTTCTCGCTGTAGGCTCCCCGGCTAACATGTTTACCACGTCTCGGAAAAAGTTTTCGCACTCAGGGAGTAAGTTTTTTCTCGTCCAATCTGGCGGGTGGTCGCGTGCCTCTGCGGGGGCGTCGGGGTGATGCGAGGCGTATCGCAGTAAACCATAGGCCAAAAACGCTGGCCCCATGTCGTATAGGCCAATGCCCATCTTGTACGCGGCGACGATGTTAGCCATCGGCGTCAATTCGCTGAATCCAAAAAAAGCGACCGGCGATTTTCGATTTAGCAAAACATCAAAATCTATATGCGGGAGAATGCGCGTAAACCACGCCCCGCCTCGAATAGTGACAATCGCCCGCACGTTTGGGTCAGCTAATGCGTTTTGAATATCAGTTGCCCGCTGCAAATCGTCCGACCTACCGGCTAATTCATCCGCCTCATTCGGAGCGAGCAAGCTAGTATCCGCAGTCACTTCCCAGGCGTCGCCAACTGTACGCTGCACGAAGTTTACGAATCCGTCATCCGTTTCAAACTTTAGGCGCTTGAAAAATTTGTCGCAGGAACCAGCCGGGGCGATGAGATGTAGCTTGGGTTTATGCACGGGACTATGCCAGCCCCGCCGCTTGGACAAAGGCTTTTGCGCGATCGGGGTCAACCGGATTGTCAGTGATGCCGTCTTGCTTGAGGGCTGTCCCGACGATGACGCCGCC
Source organism: Planctomycetota bacterium (assembly GCA_024280855.1). Classification (GTDB taxonomy): domain Bacteria; phylum Planctomycetota; class Phycisphaerae; order UBA1845; family UBA1845; genus JAJRPG01. The sequence continues at coordinate 19,870 of JAJRPG010000055.1, forward strand.
GGTTTTTCCCAACAAGTCAGCCACTGTTTCGTGCGTGACGCCGCTACCCACGAACAATCGTCGATCTGGAACCGCCTGGCGAACCACTTCAATATGGCGCGGGTCAGTCGGCGCTCCCGTCGCGACGCCGGAAACGATTAACCCGTCAGCTAGACCTCGATAAGCTGTTTCTCTCGCGGCCTCGGCTAAGTCTTGTTGACCTAGAGGTGTCGCGTGTTTGACGTGTACATCAGCTAGGATGCTCACCCGCTTACCGAGCAGCTTGCGATATCGCAGCGTCTTCGCGGCCTGGCCTTCGATGATGCCTTGGTCAGTAGCCATGACGCCGGTATGCACGTTGACGCGAATAAACGAAACGGTAGTAGCTGCTGCGATGCCTAGTGCCGCGATGGTGTCATTTCTTAATACGTTGACGCCTAGTGGTACATGGGTAATTTGAGCGATGCGGTCAATCACTGACGTCATGCCTGCAATCGTAGCTGGGCCTGCGTCGGTGGCTGAGAAGGGTTGATCTCCGAAGTTTTCGATAATCAGTGCGTTAAAACCGGCTTCTACAAGAATCTGCGCATCGCTCATTGCCCGCTCTAAAACGGCATCCATACAAGAATGATTAGGAGAACCCGGCAACGCGGGAAGATGAACTACGCCGATGAGCGAGATTGAAGGAAGATTAAGCATGAACATACCGCCAAAGCCACGGGCGAAGGGTCAATCCTTTGACGAGCGAAAGACCGCGACGACGTCTTCGATAGGTACAACGAAAAGGCAATTGTCTTTTTCGAACTCAACGGGGATAGCCTGCTTCGGGTTAAACAGCACGCGGTCGTATTGACGCACGGGGAAATTATCGTCTTTCTCAATCTGAGTAGAAACAGCCACGATGCGGCCGGTGATGTTAGGGATTTCGATGGAGTCGGGAAGCTCGATGCCACCCTTGGTGACTTTCTTATCCTCATCTTTACGAATCAGCACCCGCTCGCCTAACGGCTCCACGGTATCGAGTCGCGCACTCTTTGTCTTTGGTTTATTCGGCATTCTTAAGGTTCCATCGTCATTTATTAGCCGTGGCCAACACCCACATAGCAGCCGCTGCATTCACGGTACATAGTAGGCGAATTCGGGCGAAAGGACCACACCGGCCAGGTTGGCCGCCTTTAGATTCCGTTACAGGAACTGATGCCCCATTCTTTGTCTACTGGCAATGGGTGGGGAATGGAGAAAGATATAACAAGACGGACTGACCAATCACCAAACCTCATATATAAGCGTGTACCCCGATGCGACTATGCAATTGTTTTCATCCGAGCGACAAGCCAGCGACAAGATATTGCTCGACTAATTTTGTTGACTTATGATTGTACCATTAGAATGCGATAACGAAATGAACAAAATTAGAATAACAACCTGCGAGCAGCTTGAGGAGTGGCTCGAAAACAATAATTGGTTGGACCATTCCGTCTTTCTAGACGTGCAGCCACCTTTTAAGCCTAAGAATCCAAAGTCCTCCGAAGGCATGATCAGGCTAAAAGTTTGGGTATCTGGAGATATAGAGCCAGGTTCAAAACGAACATGGCATAAGTATATTTTTCGAGCAACAGGCGTCACCCAATGGCTTATTTACGATGAAAAGGATTGGTCCCCTGACGGTAGTTTATCTGATGAGTTAGAGATACTCGAAGAATGTAGCGGAGTAGGATTTTCTGCAAGATTTTCAAGAGAAATCATAGTTTGTTGCGATGAACTCGAAATAGAACGTCTTCAGGATGAAACAGATACAGTTGAACCATGGCTCAGTTGCAATGATTATAGCGTAACTGTAGCTGGTAGAAATTTACCCACACCACAGGAGTGGGTAACATGGTTCAAAACCGAAAACATCGATGTTGCTTGGCGTTGCATCTATGGAAACGCTAAGCAGGCTGAATTAATTCCAGTTCAAGATTATTCCGGATGGTTTCTGCAGGTAATTGACAGAATCAAGCACAACGACGAAGGGCTGTTTTCTTTCATACCTCCTCAACGGAAAATAGTTTTTATGTCCACTTAAATGACCGAGACCCCGAGGGGGCGGGATTGGGAATTATAGCTGGTCGTATATTGGGTCGCATTAGCCATGCGACAATTGATTCTGGTAACTGTTCAATTTCTGGTGAGAATTGGCTTAAATATTTGAATGAGGGAATCGTGCCAGAAGTGTAGCCGCAAAGCGTGTGATTGGTTTCCGAAGACGGCAGGCAATAGCCGTGCCCTACGCATCGTGTCTACGCTAGCTATAAGTTTGTAAGTATCTCGATTTTTCTTGGGGATAGAAATACGAGGGAGCATTGGCTAACTTGTTTTTTCCAGAGTTGCTCTACGGACCGGGCGTATAGGGTCATTTGTGGGCGGTAGCTTAGCGCTCTGGCTGGGATGTCGTCGGCTGAGATGCGGTCGGTTTTGTAGTCGATGATTTCGATACTTTGGTCTTCTGGTAAGACGCCGTCCACAATACCGCGCACGAGTACGGTGTCTCCAGATTGGGCGTCCAGGGAATTATCAAACCAGTCGATTGATTCGTTGCAGATAAAACGGAACTCCTTGCGAAACGCCTGGCCTGCTTGTCGGATTTTTTCTGCCAGCGGCGTAGTTAAGAACCAGGCGATGGATTCTACTTCGATTAGTGAGGCTTCTTCTTTAGTGAGAAGTTGGGATTGGATGAGTCTGAGGATTTCACTTTCAATGTCAGCTTGGCCTTTCGCCTGCTCGAAATTTAGATGTTGTAATACCCGGTGATTGATAATGCCGCGTTGAGCCGCTGCGTCCATCTTTTTTTCTACGTCCGCATTGGCTGAGGGGATGACAAAGCTTGTCTTTTTCTTGTTGGGTTTAGAAGAATCAGCTTGGCTAGGTTGATCTATCGGGTCGCGGGTATCGTCGAAATATCTTTTCACTTCGCTAGCACCAATAGCTGCTCGGATGGTTGTGGCAGCTAGATACGGATATTGACGGTCAAATCGCTGGAGGATGTTTTCTGCGTTGGGGTCGTTAGATGTAATTGTTTTACTGTCTGGCAGAGGTTCCAGTTTTGCAATGGCTCGTAGTGTTGCCGACTCGTCATCTGTTGGCTGAGTTTGTGCCTGCCAGGTGAGCATCTCGTCCGTGAGATAGGTTCGAAGGGTGAACAATGTTGTCGCAGTTTGATCGTCCGCCGAGACAGCATCTAAGGGTGAAGCCGCGAGCGTGGGACATAGCCAATCTAGTGGCGAGGTTGCGGTGGTGAGCGCGAGTTGCGTGGGTGGTGGCAACGGGGCACTTCGCGTTGTAAGGCTCGACCAGGCCTCCATGTTGTTGGTGGAGCCGACCAGGATGAGCTTGTCTCGCGCTCTTGTCATCGCGACGTATAGAATTCGCGCTTCTTCGTCGCGGGCGTTTCGTTCAATTTCGTCTACCACTAGCCGATGGGCTGCGGAGGGATATTCGATCATTTTTTCTCTATCGATCGCGCTTAGGCCTAGCTTGGCTTGGCGGTCGTAAATCATGCGACCTTGACGGTCTCCGAGGTTAAATTTTGTGCCTAATCCTGCGAGGAAAACGACCGGGAATTCCAGCCCTTTACTTTGGTGGATGGTCATGATTTGTACGACGTTTTCACTTTCACCGCTTGTGGGTGCGATGGAAACTTCGCGGTCGGCTTCGGTTAGTGAATCGACGTATTGAATGAATCGGTGCAAGCCTTGTCGTCGGAATCCACCGAAATCCTGGGTGAGGCGATGAAGTTTGAGCAAATTTGCCCGACGTTGCTTGCCATTGGGTCGGCCTCCTACATAGGCGAGAAAGCCGAACTCCTCGAATAAATCCCACAATACATCCGCGGTCGCTTGCTGGCGCATCGCATGGCGATACTTTTTCATGCGGGCAAGTAAGGAGGCTACGCGCATGTGGAGTGACGAGTCGTTGGCATTGTCGGTATAGGTTCGCACGCAGGTGTGAAAGGGGATGCTTCGGTTCAGGTTGCGCAGTGATAGAAGATCGTCGGCGCTGAATGTCTCGCCGAAAATGCCGCTGCGCATGACGGCTGCGAGGGGGATGTCTTGTTGGAAATTGTCCAGCACGCGCAGGGCAGCTAGCACATCGCGCACCTCGACGGTTTCCATCAAGGAACCACCGGCTGAGGCGTAGGCGGGGATGCCCATCGTGGTGAGCATGGCAGCCATTTGTTGACCATTGACCCTGGCTGCGCGTAGTAGGATGGCTATGTGCTTGTAGGTGAGGTCTTCGCCGCCGGGCTGAATGGCTTCGGATGTTATGAGCGATTGGATGCGTGAGCCTATGACGTAGGCTTCCCGTGCGGCGTAGGACCAAAATTTTGAGCTTCGATAATCAATGATCGACGATTCGTCTTGGCTATCGTCAGAAGAAAATTTCCGCTGGAGTAAGTGTATTTCCGCCGGTTGTCTTGTGGTGGTCGATTCTTCTCTGCCCAGGCGCAGGGCTGCGCGATCGTCGTATACGATGCCTTGGCCATCTTTTCGGGCGGGCATGAGTGATCGAAAGACGAGGTTCACAGCGTCGATGACTTCGAGGCTGCTGCGAAAGTTTTTTTGTAGATCGATAGCTTGTCGTTGGTCGGTTGCGTTGCGAAAAGTTTGTAGTCGTTGGGTAAAAAGTGCAGGCTCAGCCAGGCGAAATCGGTAGATACTTTGCTTGACATCGCCCACGGTGAAAAAATTGTCGTCGAGGTCGGCGTTTGTCTCTCGGCTCATTAACTTGAGGATGGTTTGTTGGATGGGGTTAATGTCTTGAAATTCATCGACGAGAACATGCGCGAATCGTTTTTGTAATTCTACGGCTATGTCAGATGGGCTATCGACGTCTCCATCACGGACAAGTAATTCAAACGCAAATCGTTCGAGATCGGAAAATTCTAGCAGGGCGTCTTGCTTTTTTTGTGCGGCGTAAGCGTTTAGGAAGGCTCGCGTGAGGCCTGTGATGGTCGTTATGTAAGGTGCGGTTTGGGCGAGGCCTGCCATCAATTCGTCTGCGGAGAATAAGCTATATCGTGATTTGATTCGCTTAGTGAATAGATCATTTTTCACCGAGGCATAAAAATCCTTGGCTTCGTCGCGGGCTTGGCGTAGTTCCTCCGGTGCATCCTTGGCTAATCTGATGGAAACTTTCAAGAATTCATATGCTTCGATTTCGCCACGCAGCGTTTCGACATGTTCAAGGATGGCTTCGAGAGATAGTGACGACTCGTTGTTGAAGCCAGACCACTGCTGAAGTTGTGTTATGTATGCGCGAATAGGCTCTGCGTAGGGAAAACCGATTTCGTCCCCCGCTTCGATGCGGCTGGCTAACTGTTGGGCGTGCGCGGCTTGTTGTTGCATCTCGCCGTGCAGGGCTTCCATGAGTCGCAGCAGAACTTTTTCAGGTGTTTTCGTTTGGGCGGATTCCGCTTCGACTAGCCAGGATTCAGGATTGGGCAGTGATGAGAGGAAATTAGAAAGTTTTAGGATCAGCGAACTGATTGGCGTATCTTGCCCCAGTCCGTATACGTCAACCAAATCAATAAAGCCAGCGCTTAATTTAGCATCAGCTTCACCCTCGTCTGTCGTCGCTTTGTCGTACAGTTTGGAAAATAGATTGTGCAATACTTCTCGTCGAAGCAGGTTCGCCTCATCCCCGTCGAGCAAGGTCGCAGCTGGGTCCAGACTTAGCTCGCTGAACCAACGGCGGATTAGCCATTGGCAGAAAGCGTGAATCGTTGAGATGTGGGCTGTGCCTACCAGCGATATTTGCTCACGAAGTCGCCGGTCGTTGGGCGAGGTTACCAGACGCTCACGAAGGGCGGTGACAATACGCGATCTCATCTCCGTAGCTGCGGCATCGGTGAAGGTGAGTACGAGTAACTGATCGACATCACAGCGATGCTGCGGCGGGGCGTCGCAAACCAGATACGCACATCGTTGGGCAAGGACGGCTGTCTTACCGGAACCTGCGGCGGCTGAGACTATCACGCTGCATCCGGTCGCATCGATGGCTTGCTGCTGTTCGGCGGTAAAGGGAATCGTTGTCATAAGTGTAGGAGATTATAGCTAGGTATTTTTCGGACGCACTATTTTATTTAATACGTCCTAAAGTTCGACGCATTTTGGGCGTGAATCCCTGCAAATATAGCCCTCCATGAGTTTTTCAAGCCAGATTGTTTTGCATAGCTGCTCGCCGGCTGGGCGTATCGTACATTCGCATTGGAGGGGGACGAAGCACAGCTGACTGGGGGGTTGGCCAACGGGGGTTGCGGCGATTTATCGTTGCGCTCTCGCTGGCCAGCCTTTGCGGTTTGCGTAGCTCCTATTGTGGGAGGAACCGGTTATGCGAATCGGCAGGGGGAATGAATGTACTCGCATATCGCTTAGGGGGAAGTATTGTGCTGGTCCAAAAACGAAGTTCTGTACGCGCAGGCCGATGGTCTATATTGACTATGGCTTTATTGATCGCAGGTTGTGGGGTGATTCCCGGGCTTGATGGTTCACTCAATTCTCGGCCGACATTAAGTCTGTCCACGCTGGATGATAATGGTGAGGACACTTTTTTTGAAACTGATACGAACGACGCCTTTCAGACGGCGGAGTTAATATCCATACCCGAATCATCACTGGTTATCCGAGGTACGATCAATAGCTCTAGTGATGTAGACCTGTACAACCTTGGGCCTGTGGACGTCGGCGACCGTATTGTTGTCGATATGACGACTGAAAACACGCTCGATGGCGCTATCGCCCTGTTCGATGAGCAAGGGGCTTCGCTGTTAATTAACGATCACCGTAATGTGTATCTTGGCACGCAACAGCCATTCATAGACATTGTCGCACGGCGGGCGTCGGACGCTTACTATGTTGCGGTATCAGCTACGCCGGGGTATAGCGCCAACGGCGAGTACGGACTCGTCGCAAGTATTGAAACGAATGCGACAGCTATCCCTGCCTCGCCGGATACGATTCTTCTAGTCTTTAGTGGCGGCAGTAATGTGCGCATTAGTACACGACCTGCTGTCGATGTTTCACCCTTCAATGCTTCGAAAATCGACGCGAGCTTTGCAGGTCAAACAGACGATGTTGTCGCGGCTTTGGTGCAAATGGTGAGAGATGATTTTGCTGGCCTGGATGTGACGATTTTGTCTACCAGCGAAGGGGCTAGCTTTGAGTCTTCGATGACGCGGGTGTTCTTTGGCTCTTTTGACCCTGGATTGTTGGGCGTGGCTGAGGGGGTTGATGAATACAACTCGACCAAGGGGCAAGTAGCCATTGTGTTTACAGATACTTTTGCGGTTTTTGGTGCGTTGCAGCCCAGTGTGGACCAGATGGCTCAGGCGCTGGCCAATGTGACCAGTCATGAGATTGGGCATTTGCTGGGACTCATTCATACATCAGACCAGTTGGGCATTATGGATGTGACCGCCAGCTTGAATCAGCTACTCCTGGATCAAACATTTACACAATCTTTAATCTACCCTGACGTGTTTCCGGTAGGTATGCAGGACGCTATCATGTTATTGGTCGATAGTGTGGGCGGAGATATTAATATAGATCTTTCTGCCAAGCCGTTGTTCCCCGGCGTGAAAGAGCGGGCGGCTAAGAAAAATGATGTAGCTGTTCGTAACGGTTTCATGTTAAGCAGTTGCGGGCTTGGGGGACATCCGTAACGTGTGGGACAGTGCTAGTCCAGGAGCCAGGGCAATCGCACAGGTTTTTCCTAAAGTTAATCTAACTTTTACTTGAATAGCCACCTGCTGGACTGATATAAAGTGATTGAGGATTCATGGAAGAGATGTACATGAGCATGACGATACGCCAGGCGTATAGGTTAGTTACCGTTTCGCTGCTTACCGTTTTTCTAACGGGCTGTGGCGCGGGTGCAGTGTTTATCATTGATGGAACCGGTGACACGAGTGGTAATACCGGCGGGAATGGCGGCACGGATGGAACTGTTACTGATGGCAATCGCGATGAAACTGCGACGAGTAATTTAGGGAAAACATCTGACGAGCCTAACGATACCTTCGCCGAGGCTATTGTCGCGGTATTTGATGACAGCGACATCGCGGGGTTGCAAGGTACGGTCGCGCAAAAAAGTGATCTTGATGTGTATTTACTTGGCGCGCTTAGTGCTGGCGACCAACTTACAATCAATACGACAACGCCAAATTCTGCGCTCGATGTTTCGGTGGCTGTGTTCGATAGCGCGTTTCGCGTGGTGTATATCAATGACGACGTTAGCGGCTCGAATTTTGATTCAACGCTAACCTGGATTGTTCGTAGAGATAGTGACGCCTTTTATCTAGCTATCACAAATTCTGCTTTCGCGGGTACAGGACAGGAGTCGGGCAGTTATCAGTCGGACATTATTGTCAATCGCGGAGTAGGCGTCCCGGCTACGATGCCTCAGATTTTGGTGATAGATTTTGACGGCGGCACGATAGATGACGCGCCGCTTGGACCAACTACGATTCCAGCTTTTGATGCGGATCAAATTAGCGATTCGTACACTGGTCAGACTGAAATACTCAAAGGGCTTATTCGGGACTCCATTGCGCGTAATTTTTCGCGGTTCAATATAGAAGTGATGACCTCGGATAATCCGCCAGCTGCGGGTACGGAGGTCGCCACGATTTTCATGGGTGGTTTTAGCTCGACGATGTTTGGCATTGCGGACAATGTCGATTTATACAATGCCGATTTTTGTGACGACGCCATCATTTTTTCAGAGTCATTTACGCCACGTATTTTTACGAATACACCGTCGCTAGAAGCATTAGCCGAGGCGATTGGCAACGTCACTGCGCACGAAGCAGGTCATTTGCTTGGCTTGAATCATGTTGATGATGATGCTGCGATTATGGACGACCGCTCATCGGCGGATGCGTTTTTGGAAGATCAGGAATTTATTAGCGCGCCGCTGTCTCGCGACATTATGTCGCTGGGTACGCAGGATGCTGCGATGCTTTTAGAAGACACCGTTGGCCTGGTTGGGAATTAGGCTTACGCGAGTAGGGTGAGATAAATATACGTCGTTGACTGGTGGGGGATTGGTCGGCGACGCTAATTGGGGAAAGAGCAATCAGCCAATTCTGGCGGATGGGGAGAGGGGTTTATCATGGATGCGCTATATGTGCATTGTCCGTTTTGCGCGTTTCCGCACGTTGTTTCAAGGGTGACAGCTGCGAAGTCGCGTTATTGTCGTCAGTGTAAAGGGGTGTTTTCTCCGGCAGAGGGAGAGATGCCTCAGCTACGTCTTGCGCATGCGACGAGTAAACCCAAGCGCAAAAGACGACACATGGCACTGCGATCGATTCTTAATAAACGATGATACAAATTAATGGGATAACTATCGTGAAGTCATTGTCGGCTGTTATGGCGTTAGCCGGTTGACTGCATTAAGCCCACGCAAATTCCTTCCGGGTCGCTAATCATGGCGATGTGGCCAACGTGTGGTATTTCCGTTTTGTTGATGAGAACTTTGGCACCTTGTGTCTTGGCATTCTCTAGCGTGCTTTCAATGTTATCCACCATGAAATAAACATTGACGCACCCGGCTGGTATATTTTCTGGCGTGGGAAACATCCCGCCAGTAGGTTCCGCACCGGCATCAATTAAGGTGTATCCGGGCATGGACGCATCATCCAGGGTCCATTTGAACACGGCGCTGTAAAACGCCTTAAACTTTTCCGGGTCTCGTGTCATGAACTCGAAATGACATAGTGGATTCGACATCGAACTACTTTCCTTCCCGCTAAGGGCAACTATCTATTCGCAAGCTACTGCGCACTATCGTCTATCGGAATTGTAGCGATGTGGAGCGAGCATCGATTGGGCGAGGGACGTAGTATGGAGTGAGCGTGGATGTTATCTGACGAAAGGTGTTATTTGTCGTCGCGCGAACGAGCGAACAGGATAAACGGTTTATCGGCCCAGCTTATGGGGCTAAGCGATTGATTCAAAATGTCGCCGTCACGAGACCCGCCATAAGTATTTACTGATAGTAAATTTTGTGCTGGCAGATTAGCAGAACCGTATATTCCTTCATTCTTTGAATCCTCCACATGTATCCAAAAATAAATATCTTCTACTGCTTGGGCAGAGTAGTTGGTGCTGGGTTGACAAAGCACGATATCGACTTTTGAAAAATTTAGCGGGGGGCAGTTATAAGGCGCAGGCTCCGCTGGAATGGCTATGACAGCAGATCTGCCTCGTGTCATAAATGTATTCGCATCAAACGATAATAGTTTCGCAAGATTGGTGCGAGAATTACTCGCTGTAGTGTCTGCATGAAAATGCTTCAGATATCTAGAACCACTCACGCCGACATTCACAATAACCAACAACATAAACATGAAGGTTAAGTTGCGCGTTCGTATATTCCAAACGTATGGCACGATGCATCCCACGCCGATAGCTAGTGCGCTGTCTATAAAAATGCCAAATCGGGCATACTCCGCGGACATGCCCGCCCCTTGATGTACAAACTGCATGAAAAACAAACTCATCAGTACAAATTGTACGAAGCATACGCCGGCACTGACAAACAAAGGCATCGCGTCCCATCGCTTTTGATAAATCCCTACAGCCATCGCTATCGCGCCACACACCAAGACTAACCATGTTGCACCTTCAGCGGTCAATGCGATGACACGTAGCAGTCCTTCGCCTAGGAGGGAAACGTCATACATCGCAAGCGAGTTACCGAAATTACTTTCTATGACTGAGCGATTGTTGATCGCATTGATGAGAATATATGGATTGGTGATGAGATAAGTCACGATAGCTATGATAACACCTGCGAGCGATCGCTTCGCTGCGGTGATTAGTGTTATACCGACTCGTTGTTTAGCTTCGTCATGACTATTGTCCCAGCTAGCATATTGGATCAAGCTGACGAGTGGAATCAATATCAAAATCGGCGCGGATGAAAGCACCATGCCCACCGCTGCGCCGCAGCTAATGCACATGAGCCACCATGACCAACGTGGAGAGGTCTTGATACACATGGCGAAATATACCGCGCATAACATCAGCACGGCTCCGGGTAAATGAGGTTTACCTTCGTGAGACATGCACACGACCACCGGCATGATGGCAAATAGTGCCGCAGCGACAATACCCCCGGCCTCCGAGCTAAGGCGGCGGGCGATAGCGAAAACCATAAACACGCCAAGCAATCCCCACGCAGCTACGTAGGCTCGTGCGACGATATAAAACTTGCCGAATTCGCTGGGGTGATCTAGGTAATAAACAATATCGCTACGAACTTCGATTAAACCGAGTAAGCCGCAAAGCTTTATTAGACCTCCGACGGGATAGATGAATAGTCCGCCATATTGATACAGCTTGGGGTCAAATTGAAGTTGACGAGGCTTCATCCCCGCCAGGGCCATCATGGTGATCATTTCATCTGGCTGATGCGTGAACAATCGGTAACGTAAATATATCTTAGCTACATCGCTTTTTGTTTTTGTGAGATGGATGGGTTGACCTGATGACTTATCAATCGGGTCAGGGTCAACATCCGCCCCGCGCGAGGCGTTGAATTTATTTCCCACATTCGCTAAACGATAAATTTCCTGACCAGACCAAGGCGTCTCTTGGCCAAATAGATATTTATCAATGTCGCGCGAAGGCAATCCCCAGGTAATACCAATGCAGCTGCAGGCTATGTATATCGCCGCGATTACGGTCAATGCGATAGCGGTGGGTCGAGTCATGGTGATTCAAAAAGCGTAGCTACGCCCTGCCCCACGCCCACGCACATGGTCGCTAGTCCGCGTTTTGCATTGGTGCGTTTCATTTCGTGAAGCAGCGTCGTGACAATTCTCGCTCCGCTACAACCAAGCGGATGACCTAGCGCGATCGCGCCGCCGTTGGGATTTACTTTCGCAGGGTCAAGTTCCAATTCACTCATGCACGGTATCGCCTGAGCCGCGAACGCTTCGTTTAGCTCGGCTACGTCAATATCGTCAATGGTAAGCCCTGCTCGTTTGAGTGCTTTTTGCGTAGCGGGAACCGGGCCTAGCCCCATGTGGGCGGGGTCAACCCCAGCCGTAGCCGACGCGCCAACCACTGCTAAAGGCGTTAGCCCTAGTTTATTGGCTAGCTGTTCTTCCATAATAAGAAGTGCCGCCGCGCCGTCATTGATGCCAGACGCATTCCCAGCCGTTACTGTTCCGTCCTTAGCGAAAGCTGGTCGGAGTTTCGCCAGTATTTCAAGGGTTGTATCACCGCGAGGATGTTCGTCCGTGTCAACGATAATCGCATCACCTTTGCGCTGCGGAATTTCTACCGAAACAATTTCATCTTTGAACCGCCCTGCTTCGATCGCAGCTTTGCATTTCATTTGTGTATCGTAAGCAAATTGGTCCTGTAGTTCGCGTGATATCTTATGATGTTTAGCTACGTTCTCAGCTGTCTCTCCCATAGAGAAGGGATGGTAAAGCGCCGCGAGTTTGGGGTTTGTAAAACGCCAGCCAAACGTGGTATCATAAATTTCCGCTTTTCGATCGAAGGCTGTTTGGCCTTTGCGAATAACGAACGGCGCACGCGACATACTTTCGACTCCTCCAGCGATCATGACATCGCCGTGGTTCGCTTCAATCATGCGTGCCGCGATGTTGATGGCATCCAGGCTTGAGGCGCATAAACGATTGATGGTTGAGCCAGGAACCGTATCGGGCAGGCCGGCTAATAAACCCGCCATGCGGGCTACGTTGCGGTTATCTTCACCGGCTTGGTTCGCCGCGCCGAAATACACATCGTCTACCATCGCCGGTTCTATTCCCGTGCGCGTGATAAGTTCTTTAATCACGACCGCCGCTAAGTCGTCAGGCCGAACCGCACTAAGCGAGCCGCCGTATCTTCCCACCGGCGTGCGCACTGCGCAAATGACCACTGCTTTTCGAATCATAGGGTTACATCTCCGTTAGTTATCATGCCAGATAATATACAGGAAAGGTGATCCGTTTGTATAGCTGGAGGTTGTTCAAACCCCTATCGACCAAAAGTCATAGCCAATTGCTGATCGTCCATCGCCCCTTCGAGTTGCAGGAGCCTCTTTTTTTCGCGCACGCCGTTAGGCGAGGAGAATCCGCCTAACGAACCATTACTACAAAGCACGCGATGACAGGGGACAAGTAGCGGTAGCGGATTGTTAGCCATGGTGCTTCCCACCGCTCGCGCAGCTTGTGGGCTTCCCGCTGCACGAGCGAGGTCCGCATAAGAGGCCGTTTGGCCATAGGGGATGCGCTGACAGGCTTTGATGACCTCCCCACGAAACGGTGTTAGATGAGTCAGGTCGAGAGGCGCTGAAAAGCGAACCGTCGATCCGCTAAAGTATTTTTTTATTTGCTGACAAAGTTCTGGCACTATAGATTTGGATTCAACTGCCTCAGGCCAATCATGGTGAATGCGTTTGAGAATCTTTTGTTGAGGCCCAGGCAGGTAAGAAGCTACCACTTTTGCATGATGTTCTACTACCCCGAAAAAGCCCCAGTCAGTCTCTAATAGTTTGTATTTCATCGTAGTTGTCCTTAGCCATTAAACAGGCCTCCATGATAGCTTGAGAGAGGTTTTTCAGCTAGAAGCGCTTGGCAACCCCAGAACATGAGCAATTGACACTTTTTGCTTGATTGATATGGAGCTATTCTGCTACAATACCGCTGGTTGACACTTCGACCTTTAAGTCTGTGGTTCTGCACCGAAGGCGTATGTAATTGGAGGGAAGATGATGAGCGGTAAAAAAGCATTTCGCAACGGTTCTAGCTTTGTACTCATACTAAATGGCAAAGCATCTTGCCTATTTGCCTTAGCTATTGCATTTTTAACTTTGGCTACGCCTGCTCAGGCGCAGTTTCCTCCGGGTAATACTTCGTTTGAACTTGTACCCATTGGTAGTACTGGGCCTGTAACTAGCCTTGTAGGTAATGCGATCGTAATTCCTGCAGGCGGTGTTGTGGTTGAATTAGAGTTGCGCATTTTCGGTTGGGCAACGACTGGTGACGGAGGTTTGCTTGTTGCACAAGCAGCCATAGACGGTAGTGGCTACTGCAGTGGTATCGGCGACCCGCTTTACCCGGTTGGCTATCCCAGCGCTCCGGTTACTGCGTGTCCTCAGGGTAGTGGTTGCCCGCTGGATGGTGCTACTTGCGACCAAGGTGGCTTTGTTACAGTTAAGCGATGTTCGGCTGTGCCAGAAGGAGACCTGTCGGGGCAATCGTGTGGTTCCGATCCTGAATGCCCCGCTGGTATGACCTGCGAAGACAGCCCTGACTATATATTCGCGGGATACGATCCGATTGCAGGCTCTGGCTATCCTGGTTTGAATTATGAAATCTTTGGAGTTTCTCAAGAATTTCCCGGTAAACCAGACGCGACTTGTGTTGGCGGGAGTCTTGACGGTTTTGGTTGTCTACCGGGGTCCATATGCCCAGGCGGAACCTGCACAGGCCCGCCGCGAAGCTGGCAATTTGGAACGCTACTATTAGCAATCCCGCCCGGGGCTGTGGGCACTTATAACATCAGTTTTTCGGCGGACACTGAAAGGACGTTTATGGCGGATGGCCTAGCTGAATCCTACGCCGTAGTGAATCTTAATGGTGCGACGATTACGGTATCGTCGGGTGCATGCTGCTCCAATTTCGGTGGAGTCGGTATAGAATGTAGACATAATGTGACAGCTGCTTTTTGCGATTCACTCCCCCAGCCAACCAATTATAATCCAGGCGAGGAATGCCCACCGCTTGGCCTTGGCAACTTGGGCCCTGATTTCGGAAATGGCTGTGAATGCGTTCAATGCTTAACGGATAGTGTTTGCAATGACAACAATGACTGTACCGATGATTCCTGCGGCTCAGGTCCATGTGGCGGATGCGGTAACATCCCAAACTACAACACTGCGACGGATTGCTGTAATCCTATCGGCGGCAGCTTAACTCCAATCGACGACTTTGATGTTTGCACCACAGATTTTTGTAATGCATCGACAGGTGAGGTGAACAATAGCGCGGCTGCGGCGGCTGGATTGTCGTGTGACGATGGCCTCGCTTGTTCTGTGAATGATGAATGCGACGGTATTAGCAGTGAGGCTAATGGCGGTTGTAGCGGTGAAGACGTCAACTCGATTGCATGTCCCAATGGCATAAGCGATTGTCCGCTGGGTGAATGCGATGCTGGCTTCTGTTCATGCCATGAAGGCTGCACGACTCAAGCCGACTGCGAAGACAACGAAGCATGTACCGACAACATTTGCGACCTAGGCACTGGCGAATGTTCTAACCCGTCTAGATTCGATGCGGTCACGCAATGTTGCGATTCGGCTACTGGAGTCGTCGTTACTTTTGGTGATGGTGATCCTTGCACCGACGACTTCTGCGATGCCATAACTTTTGAGGTCACACACACGCCCATTCCTGGCTGTATGAATGCGAACAATCGTTATGTAACTTTTTTCCCCAATCGTGGCGTTGATGCGGTCAATTATTTAGTTACCGAAACGACGTCAGGCCGGCAGAAGTGGTTGTTGCCACCTACGACGGTAGATGAGCTTGCCAATAGTATAGCCCGGTTAACGGATACTATGCCCGCGCTGCGCGTATGGGATAGCACTGCGTTATACATTGGAGATTGCATTGTCGCGCCTGGCTTTACTTATGACATTCGCTCCACCACGGATGGCACGAATTTTAGCACTCCTGTACTGGTGGACTCAGCTAACGTTCCTTCGGACGGTCGCAATTGGGCTGACTGTGTTGGCGCATTTAATACTAGCACTGGCAACTGGGGGCCGCCGGACGGCCTGTTGACCGCCGCAGATATCTTAGCCGTGGTTCAGGCTTTTCAGTTATCGCTTAACAGTGTGCCAGTGACCTGGGCTGACCTGTCGCCAGAAAGACCCAATGGCCTGGTCAACAGCTCAGATATCTTGGATGTCGTGCTAGCCTTCCAGTTCGCGCCGTATCCGCATTCCATGCCAATGGATTGTCCATAAATATGGCTGAGACTATGTAACTATTACATTGTGACTGTCAATAAGGCCGATTTAGGGCTTTTGATGGTGAATATGTTAGAGATTATAGGACAAGTGGCGTAGTTTTCGCTTGCTTTTGCATGGTGAAAGTTGGTAAACTAGTTCTCTCAGGTCGGCAATTCGCCTATCAGTAAGTGGAAGATTCGCTCGTTTCATCGCGGGCATAAATGGAGTTAGGGTAGATGAACGGGAAAGAAGCATCTCGGAATAGGTTCGATTGTGGTTCGTTACGAAGCGCTGCGCGGTCATTGTCATGCGCGGTGGCTATCGCGTGTACAGTCTTGGCGGCGTCTGCTCAGGCGCAGAATCCTCCGGGTAATACGGTTTATGATCTTGTACCCATTGGTAGCACCGGGACCGTGACCAGCTTGGTGGGGAACTCGATTGAGATCCCATCCGGCGGCGTGGTGGTTGAGTTGGAGTTGCGAGTATCAAATTGGGCTACGACAGGCGACGGGGAGCTGCTTTTAGTGCAAGCTACTATGGACGGCTCTAGCTACTGTAGCGGCGCGGGTGATCCTCTTTATCCGGTTGGTTATCCCGGCTCTCCGGTACTTTCTTGTCCACAAGGGCTTGGTTGCCCAGATGACGGAAGCACTTGTGATCAAGGTGGATTTGTCACTACAAAGAGATGTAGTGGCGGTGATTTCGAACCTTGTAGGAAATGTAGTGGTATTGGCGAACCTTGTTTAATCATTCCATGTTCTGGGCCTTTAAGCAATTGTTTAGATAACCCGTTCTACGTTTTTACAAATACTGCTTCCGCACCAATCGCAGCTGTAGCTTACCTTGGGCTTGACTATCAATACGTTGGTATTAGTACGGGTGTTGCTGTAGCGGATACAGGTCAATCTAAAATGTTCGGTACGCTATTGGTTGAGATTCCACCGGGGGCTGCGGGTACATATAATATCAACTTTTTACAGGACAGCGAAACGACCTTCACCGTCGATGGTGTAGCTGACTCCTTCGCCGTAGTGAATCTTAATGGTGCAACCATTACCGTGACGTCGGGTTCCTGCTGCTTTGACATCGGCTCTGGTATCACGGGTTGCCTGAATGACGTCACGCAGACAACATGCGATGCGCAGGCTGGGCTATCCAGTTTCACGCCGAATGGTGAATGCCCACCACTTGGCCAGAACAATATTGGCCCGGATTCCGGGAATGGCTGTTGCCCTGTGTGCCTCGATAATGCTGGTTGCGATGATAGCAATGCTTGTACTGATGACAGCTGCACAGCAGGTTGTGGCCAATGTATCAACACGATTAATTACGACGATGCGACAGATTGTTGCAGCCCTGCTAGCGGTAACTTATCTACGATCGATGACCAGGACTCCTGCACCGATGACATCTGCAATGCTCAATCAGGACTGGTAAACCACGTTCCCTCAGCCGTTTGTAACGGAGAGTGTACCAGCATAGCCGCCGCAGTAGCCGGGGACTGTCCTGATAGTATCCCAACGGTTTCCGAGTGGGGCTTGGTTGTCTTGTCGCTACTGTTGTTGGTCTGTGGCAAGCTCTACTTCGGTCGGCGGGAAGCTACGGCTTAACGCCTAGCCTTGGATGATAGATAATTATTGTATTCATTGATATTGGCGTAATTGGATCCAAGGAAGATGAACGGGTACAAAGCATCTCGGAATAAGTCTTGCTTGGAATCGCTACGAAGCGTTGCGCGGTCATTGTCTTGTGCGGTAGCTATCGCGTTTACAGTCTTGGCTATGCCTGCTCAGGCGCAGAATCCTCCGGGTAATACTGTTTTTGATCTTGTGCCCATAGGAAGCACCGGGCCAGTGACGAGCTTGGTGGGGAATTCGATTGAAATCCCAGGCGGCGGCGTAGTGGTTGAGTTGGAGCTACGCATATCCAATTGGGGCGCGACTGGCGATGGGACGCTGTTGGCTGCGGAAGCAACGATTGACGGTAGTGGCTATTGCAGCGGCGCGGGCGATCCTTTGTATCCGGTTGGTTATCCCGGTACTCCCGTACTTGTCTGTCCACAGGGCAATGGATGTCCCATTGATGGAGAAACCTGTGATGAAGGTGGATTTGTCGCCGGGCTCGAGTGTACTGCTACTGGTGAATCTTGTGTAGTCAGTCCATGTTTTGGGCTTGGGAATTTTTGCATAAATAATCAGCGCTACGTTTTTAATCGTACCATTGCGGATCCCGGACCTAATTATCATGTATTTTATCCTGGACTTAATTACCAGTACATTGGTTTCAGTGGATTTGGTGTAGCGGATGTAGGCGAATCTGCAATGTTCGGTACGTTGTTGGTAGAAATACCTACCGGCGCTTCTGGTACATATAACATTAACTTTTTGCCGGACAGCGATTTGACGTGGCATTTAGATGGATTGGGCGACCCCTACGCTGTTGTGAATCTTAACGGCGCAACTGTTACCATCCCGTCCGGATCCTGTTGTTTCAATTTTGGACCAGACACCACCCAATGTATCAATAACGTATCAGAAACAACTTGTGACGCTCAGGAGCAACCTAGTCATTTCCGTAGTGGAGAGTCGTGTGGCATGGACACACTCCCAGATTCTGGCAATGGGTCTAATTGCGATAATTGCCCGTTTGTTCAGAACACGGATCAAGCAGACTTGGATGGCGACGGTGTTGGTGATTTGTGCGACAACTGTTCGCAGGACTTTAACCAAGATCAAGCGGATAGCGATGGCGATGCCATTGGCAACATTTGCGATAATTGTCCAGAAGTTAGCAATGCCAGCCAAAGCAATCTGGATGGTGATACCGCCGGTGATGCGTGCGATGACTGTCCGAATGATCCTAACAAGCTTGCACCCGAAATCTGTGGCTGTGGACGAGACGAAACCATGGATAGTGATGGCGATAGCATTACCGATTGTCTCGACATATGCATGGGAGCTGATGATGCTATTTTCGGAAACTGCGAAAAGAATATCCCAGCCATGTCAGAGTGGGGGTTGGTAGTCTTCACACTGATATTATTGACCTGCGTTAAGCTCTACTTCGGTCGGCGGGAAGCTAATGCGTAAGGCTAGTTTAGTGTGCGGGGCGAGGCATTATATTCCATCATCGACTTCCCCATGTCCAAAAAGAAGGACATGATTCCATGAAAGAGAGTTCTCCTGCAGAATTCATTGGACGGCGTATCCTCGTGGGACCGCCAAAAACAGAATTCTTTTACGCAGGAGAACTCAGCTATGTTGTTTATGGGAATCGA
>JAJRPG010000056.1 GCA_024280855.1 Planctomycetota bacterium
CCTTCATCTTTTCCTTCATCGCACACACCGCCTGCCCACGATGGCTAACCTCATTCTTCTGCGCCGCCGACATTTCCGCCGTAGTCAGCCCCAACTCGGAAACATAAAACAGCGGGTCATACCCAAAACCATTCTCACCTCTCGCCTCAGTTAAAATAACCCCATCCACGCGACCTTCAACCTCAGCCAAAATTCGATTCTGATGTACGAGTACCAGCGCACAAACAAAATGAGCCGTCCGCGCCTCAGCCAGCACATCAGCTAGCTCACTCAAAAGCTTCTCATTATTATCACTATCACAAGCTTCATCGCCCGCAAATCGAGCAGAGTGAACCCCCGGAGCGCCGCCCAAAGCATCCACCACTAAACCAGAATCATCCGCCAAGGTCCAGCCGTCATGTAGCTGCGCATAGTGAAGCGCTTTGAGCCTCGCATTACCCAAAAACGTATCCGCATCCTCCACCGGGCACTCACCAGCCTTCACATCGCTTAGGCTGATAACTTCAATTGGAAATCCACTAAGCGTAGCCCGCATCTCACGAGTCTTCCCCGCATTACTCGTAGCCATCAACAAACTCGTAACAGCCATCGCTACCAATCCTCGCCCATCTGTGGAATGCGCACCAGCCTGGATGTCACGGGAATCTTTTTCCCACGATCACTTTTTGCGTTATATACGGCGCCGTTGAGTCGATTATATTTCATCAAATCGTCCGAAGCCTGCAACGCTAACACCTCTCGGCTATATCGAGGCAACCCCTGACGCTGTTCGATAACTGCATCCTCACCAAAAGAACCAACCGATACCGTGCTGCCCGCTTCGGTATGATGATAATAAGCTTCAAACCCACGGCTGCGAAGTTGTTGACAGAATTGTGCCGCCGCCTGCTTGTACTCAAAAAAATTATCAGTCGGCTCAAAAATGCCTACCTGCAAAGTGTACGCACCCATTGCTTCGCTCAAATCCCATTCCTCCCGGCCAACATTCGGTGTGGGGTAGCGAACTTTTCGCGCACGGAGAAAAAAGTATTTCCCTTGAGCATCAGCAAGCGTGCGAAGAAAAGCTAAATCTGATTCCATTTTTTTCGGTGTGCTACGCCTTCCCGTCTGCGCATTAGTTTTTCGATAATACTTACCATAATACAGACGCGACATCTCGCCCCGTTCTTCTAAAACTTTGACATCGATCGTGCGAATGCCCTTAGTTTTACGCAGCATATCCGCAACTTGCTCAATCTGCTGCCGACTATATTCCCCTGTTAATTCTAAACACAAAATCGACCACGGCGCACCTTGCGGACCAAACAAGCCACCGGAATTTGATGCGCCCAAAGAGCCAGAATTCCCCGGCGTCTGGCATCCAATCAGCCCAGCACCCAGTGCCGTTATCATCGAGAAATAGCACGAATATCTAATCCATTGCTTCATGGCTATATCCACCTTTATTCCACCGTTTACTTGATGCGCCGTCTCATCGCCTTTTGCTGTACAGCCAGCAAATCCTTAATCCCCCGCGAAGCCAAGCTAAGCAGTCGGTCAAGGTCTTTGCGCGAAAAGGTCGTCCGTTCACCAGTCCCTTGAACTTCAATAAACTGACCAGACGCTGTCATCACGACATTCATATCAACATCAGCCTGCGAATCTTCTACATAATCCAAATCCAGCAGCGCCTTACCGTCAACCACCCCCACGCTAACCGCAGCCACTGCTTCGCGCATGGGCGACTTGCGAATGAGCTTCTTTTTCATCGCATCCTTAATTGCATCGCACACAGCTACATACGCGCCGGTAATACTCGCCGTCCGCGTGCCGCCATCCGCTTGCAACACATCGCAGTCTACAAGAATAGAATTCTCGCCCAGCAGTTCCATATCCGCGACCGCCCGAAGTGACCGACCAATTAACCGCTGAATCTCCTGCGTTCGGCCATCAATCTTACTACGATTGCGCCTACGTCGAGAGTTGGTTGCCCCGGGTAGCATATCATATTCCGCAGTAATCCAGCCGCTACCCTGCCCGGCCTTCCATTTGGGAACGCTGGTTTCCCAACACGCCGTGCAAAGCACCACCGTCTCACCAGTACGAATCAACACCGACCCAGCCGCGTTCTTCGTGTACCCACGAGTAATTTCGACCGGACGATTATCGTTAAATTTTCTCTTATAAGATCGCGCCATTCTATTAGTCCCCAATTTCTTTTTACTGAGCCGCAGGCGAAATAAAATCCCGATCCATCGGGAGCCTGCGCGGACACCCAATGTTATCGCATAGTTAGTAAGTCTGCGAGGATGTCGGGTGCCCCATTGTTTGCCTACTGGCAAAGGGTGGGGGAAGGACGATACCCTTTTAGGTCAGTCCGGTAGGGCATGTCGTTCTTTCGCTTACTGGCGAAAGGTTGACATGCCTGAACCATCGCCCGCGTATCAATTCACGCCTTCCGCATCTCGCGCACAAAAGCGCAAGCCCGTTCGCCATATCCGCGAATACGAGACCCTCGACTTAGCTCCCCCGAAGTTTCGATCTCAATCCAAACCATCTTTTCAGGCAGAACCGAACGCACTAGGTCAGCCCACTCCACAATCACCGCCGCATCACCAGCCGTCATTTCATCAAAGCCCAGAGCAGTCAATTCACCCGAAGATTTCAATCGATAAGCATCCAAATGATAGACCAGCACGCGCCCCTCATACTCATTTATTAGCTTAAACGTAGGGCTTGTGACGCATTGACCATCAACCAATCCATTACCCTTAGCCACGCCCTTAACAAGCGCAGTCTTCCCCGTACCAAGCTGTCCCACCAATCCAATCGTAAGTCCCTGCCAAAGTTGTGCGCCAATCCGTTCACCCAGTGCGAAAGTTTCCTCAGGAGACGCCGTCGAGATGTGACACGTTTCTTCCACGCTCAATGAACAAACCCTTTCGGCTTCAGCGTCTGCAACGAACCGTCTACATGTTTAATCGTCAGACCAAAAGATGATTCAGTAACTTCACCAACTGCCATCATAGGTAGACCAACCAACTCGTCTAAGTTATCAATCTTGGCTGCGATGAGTAATTCAAAATCTTCCCCATCATTCAGCGCATGTTCAAATGTAGTCCGACCATCACTCTCACTTGCCCGCATCGCATCATCATGGACAATGGAATCAAGAAGCCGTTCATCCAACACACATCCAACACCAGATGTCCGACACAGTCGCCAACAGTCCAGCGATAAGCCATCGCTAATATCCATCATCGCATGAAGATTCGCGCCCAATGATTCTGCTATCTGTCGCGCCGCCCTGATGCGGGGTGTAAACGTCATATGCCTACCGAGCAGGCTCCCGCCCAACTTCCCCGTCACATAAAGCTTATCACCCGCAACCGCGCCGAATCGCGTAACAGGGGCCACACTTGGCCAAGGTTGAGCGCTAACGCAAACATCAATAGCTAATTTGCCGTCCCACGAAGTCGTGTCCCCGCCAACAATTGCCACGTCATAAGACGATGCCATTTCCATCATGCCCGTAAAAAGCCTTTTCACCCACGATAGTTCGCAAGCTTTCGGCAGGGCAAGCGAAACCGTCGCCGCGATAGGATTCACCGCCATGGCCGCACAATCGCTCAAACAACAAGCCAAAGCCTTTCTACCAATCTCCTCAGGCCTGTGAATCGCCGTATCGAAATGGACCCCATCCAGCAGCATATCACTCGATAATAGTGACAGCCCATCGTCCGGTAAAATCACAGCCATATCATCGCCGATGCTCAGCCTAACCCGGCCATTTACAGATTGCTGTTCAGTCAGCCATGCAACGAAATCCAATTCCGTATTCATAACACTGATGATAGCCTTTTCAGCCTAAATCCGCATCTAAGCCATAAGTTTTTCCATCGCAGCCTATTGGCCTGAAATCAGCACTAATTACACGGCAGAGGCTACATATTAAAGTGGGTCTGGCGTCGTCGATTCGCATGATCAATTAGAAATCAGTGTTGGTGATCACCGAGGTTTATTAAATGTAAGTAAGTTGTCGTCTCGACTGAATAACGCGAGATGGAGGTGGTAATAATTATAAGTTGCGTAGATCAAGGCTCAGTAAATGGCCAGATACTAGCCGATACTGTACCATGTTGCAGCCGCAGGCGCGGTCCCGGTGTATGTTGTTATGGCAAACGAAGGGGCGCATGGGGAAGCGACAGCCGACCCATAGTGAATTGCGGCATCCGGGAGGTGGGGCTTCCGGTAGTTTCGGGCACAGGGGTAAAACGAACACGACTGCGCAGACTGCTGTAGGCCTTGGTTGTGTGAAGTCTAGGCCGATGGTTAAAAGTTGATAGTGAGATATGAAAAATCGCTCCGACATATTTTCCTTCCCCATGCCAACCCTGCTAGGCCTGTGCTTCTCGCTATTATTTTGTTTACAATGTCATGATTCACCAGGCATGACCCGATTCGGCTCGCAGCGACAATCCGTCGCCGTAGGCGCGGTAGGCTCATCCGGTGAAATGTCGCCACAAGAAGTATTAGCCAGCCAAGACCCACTCGCATTCCTATATAGCTGCCGAGACCGTTACGACGACAAGGTGGCCGATTACCGCTGCTACTTCACCAAACAAGAACGAGTCCACGACGAATTATTGCCCGAACAAGGTATCGACGTTTCATTTCGTCAGCAACCATTCAGTGTAGACATGAGTTGGGTGAAGAACCCGCGACGTGCCAAGCATGCGACATTCGTAGCAGGAAGATTTCACGAAGATGGCCAAGACCTCGCCGTTTTTGTCCCGAGCGGCGTGTTGGGCGCGTTACTTCCCTCTGGCGTCCGCCGCAGCATTCATGGCCCCGAAGCGACTTCTGAATCGCGCAAGACAATCGACCAATTTGGATTTAGAAATTCGCTCGACCTCATCATCAAGTTCTGCGAATTAGCCAAGGGGCATCCAGAGTACGATTTGAGATATATTGGCAAAGGCCGACTAAACGAACGACCTTGTTTCATGTTCGAACGACACCTTCCCTACACCGGCGCCGATGGCGACTACCCAGACCGCGTGCTGGAAGTATACATCGACCAGGAATGGCTGGTCCCAACCGGCTGCATCGCTTATTCCGACGATGCGAAAGAGATGTTGCTAGGCCGATACATTCACTCCGACGTCGAGTTCAATGTTGGCCTCACCGACGTAGATTTTTAATCATCCTTAATCAGTGCTTCCGCTAAATGCTCCACAATATGCCTCGGCGTAGCGTCTGTATGATGCTCGATTTGCTGCTTACAACTAAAACCCGAAACCGCAATGTTAGCTTCGCCTCGTTGTCGAATCGCCGGGAACAGCCTTTCCTCACCCACAGCCTTAGCCGTTTCGTAATGTTCTTTCTCATGCCCAAAAGAACCAGCCATACCGCAACATCCGCTATCAATCTCGCTCGCCCCTTCGCCGAAAGCTTGCTGCAAAAGATGCGTCGCAGCCGACGTGCCAACGAGTGCTTTTTGATGACAATGCGCGTGATAGCGAACGCGTGCTTGGCTATCAAACCGTAATGCCTCAGGATGCGTTTTGAGTAGTGAAGACAAAAATGTCTCTATCATGACACTCTTATTAGCCACGCGCTCGGCGATTTTCGTATTGACCAATTGCGGATACTCATCAGCCAATGACAATATGCAGCTAGGTTCAGTGCCCACGATGGTGATACCTTCGCGCACGAAAGGCATAAGTACGCGCAGATTAGACTCCGCCAGTTGGGCCGCCTCCGCCAGCAAACCCTTACTAATTGCCGGTCGTCCACAGCACATCGTCTGTGGACACACGACTTCATATCCCGCCGTTTCTAACAGTGTAATCGCAGCTATGCCAACTTGCGGCGCAAAATAATTGGTCCAGGTATCAACAAAGTAAACAACTTTCTCGCGCGTGTTCGCATCCTTTTTTTGTTTACTATGTTTTTTCCACCATTTTCTAAATGTCTGATGTGCAAAATTTGGTAAACTAATACGGGCGTCGAATCCGTATTTCGCCTCCAATGTTTTTTGAGCCCATTTAGTACGAGACAGCCAATTAGCCATGCGCGGGAATCGACTCGCTCTGGCCGCTACTTCTGGCATGTCCGCGATGAAGCGAGACCTAATGTCACTACCTTGTCGCAAATTTCGCTGAAACAGATATTCCGCTTTGAGCTTAGCCATGTCAACGCCGGTGGGGCACTCGGTCTTGCAAGCTTTACACGACAAACAAAGGTCCATTACCTCCGCAAGGTGCGGGTCTTGCAACCCATCTAAAAGGCTACGATTAGATAACGCTGCGCGAAGAGCATTGGCTCGAGCGCGAGTAGTATGCGTCTCATCCCGCGTAGCCATGTATGATGGGCACATCGTACTGGTGAATCGTTGACGACACTGACCAACCCCGCTGCACATTTCAACCAGCCCGCTCATCCCGCCGTGAGAGTCAAAGTTCAGGGCCGTCTTGATTTTTTGAGGGGCGTAGTCACCACCAAATCGCAGGTGTTCGGTCATGGGAAACGGGTCAACAATCTTGTTGGGATTCATCATCCCGTTCGGGTCGAACAAGGTTTTGACCTTGCGAAACGCTTCGATAATCACCGGCCCATACAACTTTTCCAGCCAACAGGAACGCGCGATGCCGTCGCCATGTTCGCCCGTAACGGTTCCGCCAAAACGCAGGGCTAAGTCTGCCACACCTTCCGCAATGCGTTTCATCTTAGCCACGTCGTCGCTATTTTTTAGGTTCAGCACCGGACGAACGTGAATACATCCAACGCTGGCGTGGGCATAATAACCTGCGGACACGCCTTCATCGGTTAAAAGTTTCTTGAATGATTCGATATAATCTCGCAGCCTTGTCGGAGCCACCGCCGAGTCTTCTACAAAGGCAATAGGCTGATGGTCGCCAGGTTGAGACATGAGTAACCCCAAGCCGGCCTTGCGTAATTGCCACAAGCTTTGTTGCTGGTCGCGCTGCAATAATTCTTCAGCATGATAAGTCTTAGCTATGATGCTTGTATCGTTGGCTAAGTTATTCATTCGGGTCGTGAGCGAGTTGGCGTCATCATCATAAAGTTCAATAGCCAATAACGCTTTGGGGTTTCCGCTGATGAAGTCGCATGATTGATTAATAGCCGCATTGCGACGACCAGCCGTGATGATAAGTTCGTCGATGAGTTCAATCGCAGCCGGGTCCTGTTTCAGGATAGTCGGAGTGGTTTCGAGTGCCTCCAGAATGTCATCAAAATGCAGCAAGAGTATAGCTCGATGCTTAGGTAATGGCGTGAGACGAAGCTTCGCCTTGACCACAACACCGAGTGTCCCTTCGCTACCGCAGATTATCTTTGTCGCATCTATAGGTGTGCCCGGCGCGCCGAGACGGTCCAACCCGTACCCACCATTGCTGCGAAGAATCTTGGGGAATCGTTGTTGGATTTCCTCATAATGAGCGTCGCGCAGCGTTCCTAACGCCAGGTTAATCGAATCAACTTCCTGGTCCGCCGAGCCGGAAGGGCCTTCGCTAGCGCTATCGAAAGTAGCCACATTCCCGCTTGGTAGGGCGACAGTAAGCGAAACTACATGGTCTACCGTCCGACCAAATACGACGGAATGCGCCCCGCAGGAATTATTGGCAATCATGCCGCCAATCGTCGCTCGGCTACTCGTCGCTACGTCTGGCGCAAAGTGAAAACCATGTGGCGCGAGTGCAGCGTTAAGTTCGTCCAACACGACGCCAGGCTCAACGGTAACTGTTTTCGCCTGCGGGTCTATGTCGATAATGCGGTTCATGTAGCGTGATAAATCTAATTGGACCCCGCTGCCTAACGCGCCGCCAGCTAACCCTGTCCCCGCGCCTCTGGGGATAACCGCAATGCCATGATGGCGGCATTGTTTGATCGTAGCTACAACATCATCAACGTTTTTGGGAATGACCACACCGAGCGGAATAATTTCGTAGATGCTGGCGTCAGTGGCGTATATCGTGCGAGATAAATGGTCGAACCGAACATCCCCAGAAATTTCACGTTGCAAGTCTGTAGCGATTTCAGGTTGAGACGGTGGGGAGGAAAGTTGAATTAATGGCTGAGGCATACGCTTATGATCCCTGAAAAGGTAGCGTCGCATGGGCCATGTTCAATTTTCGATAGACCGAAGCAGCCAACTCCGCCATGGTGCTTACGGAGTGATATTCTTTAACATAAGCCTGACCCGCAGCCGCAATCTCACGCGCAGATTCAGTATTGGTGATGATGCGTTCGAGTGTCTCTGTCAACGAAGTCACCGTTGGCGCATCACAAATCATCGCTGTTTCATCGTCAACATAAGCATCATCAATAGCCGAGGGGAACGTGACAGTAACCAGGCCAGCGCCCATAGCCAACAACCCGTCCATAGACACAGCCGTTGGTGCATTAGGCATCACATAAACATCTGCCCCGCTCATCAAAGAAGCAATGTTACCAACAGGCTGAGCAAATGCGACCATTGAGTTTAACCCGCGGTCGCGCACTAACTTACGAAGCGCCGGCTCGTCTCGACCTTCCCCAACAAGAAAAGCCAGCACTGCGCGTCCGCGCTTTCGCAATGTGTCTACCGCCTGAAGCAATATGTCTACGCCGCCAGTCGAATTGAAGGGTGCTGTACACAATAGCGTAGTCGTCTGTTCAGGATTCACCAAAGGCGATGCCGTCCGCGAAGTGTAAACGCCAGGCGGTGCGAATATTATTTTATTAGCCGGAATGCGTAACTGCTCTTGCAAAATTTTTGCCAATGGCTGGGTCAAGGCAAAGTACGCGCCCACGTCAGACTCTGGAACCTGGGAGACATAGTCGCAATCCTGGGTAGACCCTACTTGAAGGATTAAGTCCGCGTCATAAGTCTTAGCCATCTTGATAGCCAATTCGTAAGATGCTGATGACAAGGCATGAACGACGGTCGGCGGGTCATTAGCCAACAACTCGACAGCCTGCTTAATGCGACGATTGGAAAATGGCCAAGTAATAGGTTCGTGAATGATGGGGTGAATAGGGCCAAGGGACAACGATGACAATCGGTTGTCGGAACTGATGATGCGAGTACGAATAGCCTGGTCGATAAGCCCCACAGCCAAGTATCGCAAAGCATGGCCAAGCCGGTCGAAGGCGTCTCCATGAACGCACAGGGCGACGTTCACTGATAATTGGCTAGTTGGTTCTTGGCTCAAAGTCTTGGTCCCACTGTTACTGCCACAACATCTGCCTTATAGTAGCTTCCGTTTTGTATCGTGGATACTTGTATCGCCGATACATGTATCGCGGATACTAGCCTTACAAATGATGCCGCTTACAGGCCTCATGTACACGAGACGGAACTACGCTGTGAAAGTATACGAAAGCATAGAAAACGTCGATCCACCTATACAAGGATCGGTTCTGACGATCGGAAACTTTGATGGCGTTCACCGTGGGCATCAGCAATTATTAGCCCAAGCCGGTTTATTCGCTGCCAATACTGGCGGCCCGGTTGTGGTCATGACCTTCGACCCCCATCCCATGAGCGTCGTTAGACCAGATTTCACCCCCCAAAGGCTCATGCCCCGAAATGAGAAACTATTACGACTCAAAGAAGCCGGGGCGGATGTGATCGTAATCGCCCGCAGCGAGCCGAAGCTTTTTTCGCTCACCGCCGCCCAATTTGTTCACGAGGTCATACTAGCTCGATTTCATCCTACCCATATTGTCGAAGGCCCCACGTTCGGCTTTGGCAAAGGGCGAGAGGGGACGCCGGAGCTGCTCAAAAAACTAGCCGGGGAGTTTGGTTGCGAAGTGCATATCCTGCAAGCTGTGCATCTGCAGGTGGACGAGGGCGATACGATGCTGGTCTCAAGTTCGCTAATTCGCCAGCTACTCAGCCACGGGAAAGTCCGTCGCGCGTCGCTTTGCCTGGGACGTCCTTTTGGTCTGTTCGGCTCTGTGGTCGAGGGGATGCAGCGGGGGGCCGAGCTTGGCTTTCCCACGGTCAACCTCGCCGTGGAAGATCAACTAATACCAAAAGACGGCGTGTATGCCGGGATTGCACAAGTCGATGGAAAAGAATTAGCCGCAGCGATTAGCATTGGCAGCGCGCCGACTTTTGGCGATGTCTCTCGTCAAATCGAGGCCCACCTTTTGGACTTCGATGGCGATTTGTACGGTGAAAAAATTCAGTTGGATTTCTTACGCTTCTTGCGTGAGCAGCAAAAATTCCCCGGTGTGGATGCGCTCAAGGCTCAACTACGCCTTGACGTGCAAGCCGTTCGAGATGCGCAGGACGTTATTTAATCATTTTTATTTACATGGACGATATATATGGCTACGAATAATCTCAGCAGTTTTGAACAGGCGACAGCATTTATCAAAGCCTGTCATAAGCCATTGCTTATCACGCATACCAAGCCAGATGGCGATGCCCTAGGCTCAATGCTGGCCATAGCTGACATGATAAAGGCACAAGGCTGCGCGCCGACGTGTTTATTGTACGAACCACTACCAGAACGATACGCGCGGATTTGTGGCGGTGATTATATTATCTTGGATGCCACGAGCTTGACATCTCAGCTTGATGAGCATGACGCCGTGATCGTGCTTGACACCTGCGCCTATGGCCAATTGTCTCCCGTGGCAGATTGGCTAAGAGAATCTTCATTGCCCAAGCTCGCTGTGGACCATCACGTCACGAGAGATTCCTTGGCCGATGTCTATCTCGTAGACGAATCTGCTGCCGCGAACTGTTTAATTTTATACGAATGGGCACAGTCGCAGGGCTGGAAAATCTCTACACAAACCGCACGAGCCATGTTGGTTGGCATCTCAACCGATACCGGTTGGTTTCATCATTCAAACACCGATAGCCGAGTGTTCTCAGCCGTGGCGACGCTAATTTCTTGCGGGGCAGATTGTCATGAGCTTTATGCCCAATTGTACGAGCAAGATACGTTAGCACGAGTTAGATTAGTGGGCGAAGCCCTGTCATCTTTGAAAATGCACGGTGATAATCGCTTAGCTGTGATGACGCTGTCGGCTGATGCGTTTGCCCGCGCAGGCGCGTCCTTAGCCGATACCGAAGGCATTATCAACGAGCCGCTCAGTATCCAGTCAGTAATCGTCTCGCTACTATTGGTAGAACAAACCGATGGCCAAACGCGCGTCAGTTTTCGTAGTAAGCAGCCATTAGATGAAAAAACAATTGACGTAGACGTAGCCGCCCTAGCCGGAAAGTTCGGCGGCGGGGGGCATAGAAGAGCAGCAGGCGCAAGGTTCCAAGGCAAGCCAGCAGAAGTAGCAATCCTTGTAGTAGCTGAAGCGATGCAAATTCTTACGCAAAAGTAACGAGGTCAATCGTCCACCAGAGCCGCACGGCGCAAGCCTGCGGGCATCCCTTACGAAAAGGCGGGGCAGCAGCAGGGCATCCCGATGCGCATCAGGGTTGCATGCAACAGGTAGGGCAGGCAATTGCCTGCCGTTCTTTTGGGTGTCAAGCACCTGTCGTTGCCACATTGGTGTAAAAGGCGACGGGTGGCATGGGTACGCCTCAGCTTACCCGTGAGGAACTCGCTCGGATGCCCCATTCTTTGCCTACTGGCAAAGGGTGGGGGAAGGACGAGCGCTAATTCAGCAAAGTATTTCATAAAGACAAACCGAGCGGCGAGCGCCAGCGACCCGTGTCTTATCGAACAATTTGCGTCACAACCCCGCCATCCGACGTCCTGTCATTCCCGCGAAGGCGAGAATCCAGTTCTTCATTAAAGCCTCGGTAGGGGAGGCTATTGCCTACCGTTCTTATTAGTGACACATTAAAGGCACTAACACTACAAAAAAAATGAATCTCATTTCTTCAAGCTGCGAGACGAAGATGCATCCCATACCCGTATATTACTCCGAATCACTACGCAAGCTACACCCTCAATCGTTGTCCCGTCTATCAGCGACCCGCGCAACATTAGCTCAAGCTTTGTATCCCGAGGCTCGCCCTCCAACAGCAGCGTCCGATTCAAATCCCCCGTCCAAAATTTCAGCGTAAGATCATCAATTCCGTCACTACCCAGATCGTTACACACGCACGGCATTGGTCCCGACGGCGTGCTAACATCCTCAATCATAGCCCCCGCGCCAATCCGCCGAACAATAGGCAGCGAAACTCCGCCCACACCATCCGCCCGAACAAGCGACAAGGAATCCAGATCAACCATCGACACGTCCAGCGTCGCGCTACCCACAATAGCTATCGAAACCACACCTTTACTTCGAGGATTAAGCGAATTAGGACAACCCCCCGGCTTAAAATCAACGCCAATCAGCTGCGCACAAGGATTCGAACCGCCACCGATCACCCCAGGTTCCGCGTCATACATCCCACAATCAGAACCAAAACCAAGGAAGCTCCCACCGTCGGCCTCGCAATCAACTTGAGCAACCTCACTGCAGAATGTCTCCATACAGCAAGCCCCCAACTCAATAAAACAATCCGCATCGCAACCATCACCCGACACAAGATTCCCGTCGTCGCACTCTTCATTTAGATCAACCGTGCCATCCCCGCAGAGATTTACGAATATGTAGGCTGAGCCAGAATTGAGGCCGAAGTCATCATTGCCTGCCGCTCCAACGATAACAGTCTGTTCACTTATCGAAACAGAATTTCCAAATAAATGTCTCGAATCGGCGTCGGATGCAACGAGCTTTGACTCTTCGCCCCAGTTGTTGGCTCCGCCTCTATTGCGCCGGTAGATGTATGCAGATCCACTAGCGTTTCCACCATCATCATCATAACGCGAGCCTACAATAGCCGTATCACCGTTAATCGAAACGCTAATACCAAAATTGTCCGCACGCTCTGCATCTGACGCAGTGAGTTTAGTCACCTCTCCCCAGTTGTCAGCCCCGCCCTGGTTTCTATAAAATATGTATGCAGAACCACCATCGCCACCTCCCACAGCTCCAACGATTACCATGTCGCCACTGATTGAAACCGAAGTGCCAAATAGAGCTGCAGGGCTAGAGGCAGTGAGCTTAATCATTTCGCCCCAGTTGTTCGCCCCGCCCCGGTTACGCTGGAAGATATAAACGGAGCCAGAACCGATACCACGGGCGTTGTCAAAAGGTGACCCTACAATCGCTAAATCATCGCTGATAGAAACGTATGTACCAAAGCGGTCACCGGCAGTTGCGTCTGATGCAATAAGCTCGGAAACCTCTCCCCACTTGTCTGTCCCACCATGATGTCGCTGGAAGATGTACGCTGCCCCTGCGTTGTGACCGGCACTATTATTTTCTAGCGCACCGACTATCACCGTGTCACCGCTGATGGAAACGGATATGCCAAATTGATCGAAATTATCAGCATCTGAGGCCGAAAGCTTTGCCACCTCTCCCCAATTGTCGACGCCACCGTGGTTGCGACAGAAAATGTAGCCGGAACCAGTACCTATTCCAGTAGTATCTCCAAACTGAACGCCAACTACAGCGGTGTCTCCGTTGATGGAAACGGATTGGCCAAATAGACGGCTAGCCTCTGCTAAAACAGAAAGCTTTGCCACTTCTGTCCAGTGACTAGGATCGTCTTGGTCCAGTTCGTAAATATATGCTGAGCCAATGCCGGCATCGCTATATCTCGCTCCAACTATAACCAAATTATCGTTAATACAAACTGACAAACCAAAGTCATCAAATGCACCGCCATCAGAAGCCGTAAGTTTCTGCTGCTCAAAAAATTGAGCCTGCAATGGCGAGCTTAAACACAATGGTAATACCAAAAACGATAGAATAATCTTATGCTGATTCATGTCGATCCCCTTTTTTTTGCTTTCGTTTTAGTATTGCGCCCGTAAGTCTAAGAGCTACCACAGCCAGTCCCTAACCATTACACTTATGCAAATAAATGTAAGCCGGTCTCTGTTCAAACATTTTCCTTCCCCCTATGAACGAAACACTCAAAATACAAATGCAGTGACCACTATTAGGAAGGAGAACCATTCCACTAGCGACCAATGAGGCCACATCCTACCACAAATCACCCACAATCAACAAGTATTATCTAATTTGTGTGCAAATGTGCGTGCAGGCGTAGCTGCGGGCTGCGGGCTGCGGGGGCGAGTGCAGGGTGCCCCATTCTTTGCCTACAGGCAAAGGGTGGAGGAAGGAGCGACAATTAATTATGCCTAGATATGTCAAGACAAACCGAGCGGCGAGCGCAAGCGACCCGTGTCTTCATTGATCAGTTTGCGTCAGAATCCCGCCATCCGCCGTCCCCGCGAAGGCGGGAATCCAGTTCTTCGTAAAATGCCAGAACGATGTCACTATAAAAGGCGTGCGACACCCTTAAGTTTTGGCGCGGTCAAAGGGTGCCGCAGCGAGTGGAAGCGATTCAATTGTAGCTAGCGACGATCACCCAAAAAGCTTCACAGGACGGTGTGATC
This sequence comes from Planctomycetota bacterium, assembly GCA_024280855.1. Lineage (GTDB taxonomy): Bacteria > Planctomycetota > Phycisphaerae > UBA1845 > UBA1845 > JAJRPG01. Next base: position 14,427 of record JAJRPG010000056.1, read on the forward strand.
TCTAGCGGCCCGAGTCCCCTTCAAGCCTGGCCAATCCTCGATCAGGCATTAACGTCCTGATTCATAGGCTTTCGCCGATATCTATTATACCAGCCACTGTGACTTTTTCAAGGCCAATCGCCCTGAAAAATCGCGTAACCTTATGTAATTATTGACGTTGTGACGCAATCGCAAAATGAAAAATACTATACAAATCGATTACAATTGTCCCGGAAGCGATCCGATACGACATGCGACCGATAACTGTTAATTCTAATTGTCGCCATTTCCAGCTAGGCCTGCGTCCTCCGTCATTCGATAAAACACATAGGTTAATAGTCATCAGAAAACCCGCTTTTTAGCTGCCAGGAGTGCGTAAAATGAATCCGCTTAAGATCGGAAACGTCGTTCATGTCGAAAGCGGCTACGTCGATGTCCTCGTCACTACGGGCGATCTCAACCTTGTCCACGAAGACAAAACCTACCGTGTCGGGCAGCTTGGCTCTTACATGACCGTTCCGATGGACGATCGAACCCTTGTCGGTTTCGTGATTTCTCTTGGCCGTCAGGATGTCACCAGCATCGACGTCGAGCCGCAACTCATCCTGCGCATGCAGCTTCTTGGAGAAATAAAAGCTGGGCGATTCGTTCGTGGCGTTAACGAATATCCCATCGTCGGCGACGATGTTTGGGTCGCAGCCGCTGGTGATTTTGAATCTATCTTCGGCAGTTTCGACCAGTTGCTCAGCGGCAGCAAACATCCGCAAAGCTTTACGCTTGGCCGGTTCGCGCTCAACCAGGATTTTGAAGTTAAAGTATTGGGCACCGAACTTTTCTCCAAACACGTAGCCGTCGTAGGCAACAGCGGTAGCGGCAAGAGCGTGACCACGGCTAAAATTTTGCAAGAGGTTTTAGAATTTGACCAGGCCCAAGTCGTGCTGTTCGATATGCACGGCGAGTATCGGCAAGCTTTTTCCGACGAAGATGGCCAAATAAATGCTAACGTCACATATCTCGATTCCGACCATCTAGTTCTACCATATTGGCTGCTAAAATACGAAGAACTCGAATCCATTTTTGTGGACCGCTCTAACCCGGCGGACTTAGCCACGCAGATATCTTTTCTGCGAAGCGCTTTGTTGGAATACAAACAAGACGCGGCTCGTGAGCTAGGTTTGACTGACGCGCTCACGTTAGATACTCCCATTTACTTTTCGCTGGAGCAGATCAAAACTTACGCAGAAAATCTTAACGATGCGCGTTATGTGCTGAATGACGACCACTTGGCATTCAGCCAATTGGCCCTTCGTTCGCTTGACCCCGCCGAGCAGCAGCTTCTTATGCGCACGCAGCGATGCCAATTTAACCGAGGGAACCCCGAAGGCGAAACGCCGCATCCGCTTTACTTTGGCAAGCTTCTTGGCTTGATTGACCGTGTCGACACTTTGTTTAGCGATCGTCGATACGAATTCATGTTGCGACCGTTGGATCATGGTCTTAAGTCTCCATTTTTCAAGGACTATCTCTCGGAGCAAGATTCTGCCGGCCAATCGTCGAGCGTCATGAACCACTTGATCAAACTGCTTACTGGTCGGGTTGAGCCGCGCAGCAATTTGACGATCATTGACATGTCCGGCTTGCCTTTTGAAATTGTTGACATCACCGTAGCGGTGCTGACGCGGCTGTTGTTTGACCTGAACTTCTGGACATGCAGCAAGGACCGACATCCGATGCTGCTGGTGTTCGAGGAGGCTCATAATTATGTGCCGCGTGTCCCGTTGAAAACCAGCTTTGCGAAAGTGGCTGTCGAGCGTGTGGCGAAGGAAGGGCGAAAGTATGGCGTGAGTGCCATGATCGTGTCTCAAAGACCTTCGGAACTTTCCGAAACGGTCTTGGCTCAATGCAACAGTTTTATTGCGATGAGATTGAGCAACCCGGAAGACCAGGATTACATCGCACGGGTTATTAGCGATCACTTCAAAGGCTTGATTGATATGCTTCCGGTGCTTCGCCCTGGCGAGGCGTTCGTCATTGGCGATGCGGTTATCATGCCGATGCGTACCATAGTCAACATGGCTGACCCGTTGCCCAATAGTGGCAATATGGATTTCTTCAAAGTGTGGAGCGAGGATAGCCCGCATTACGACATTGATTCCATTATCGATAACTGGCGAAAGCAGACTCGATTCCTTGGGGCTGATGCGGAAGAATCCAAGAGTGTCGCGCCGACCTTCGAGGCTGATGTGCCGGAGCCTGCGGCTACTTCGCCTTATCCGAAGAAGGATGCGCCGCCGCCACCAACACCTCTTGAAAGACTCATTGGCAAACGTCCCTCGGCTGGGGCTGGTGACGAAGGGAAAAAGCGGGCTGCGGCTGCGAAGTGGCGTGGGCAGTAACGAGAAATATAATGCCTGGCTACTTGACTTTTGGCTGGTGATTTTTGTTTGCATTTGCTTTTGCCTTTTATTCACTTTCTAAGACACGGGTAAGTAGTAACTTACCCATGCCACCCGGATCAGACGTCAGGCAATAGCCTGACCTACTTTGCTGGATTCCCGCCTGCGCGGGAATGACGGTAACGGGTTTTACTTGACTAATTATGTCTATCGTACTTACTCTACTCTTTGGAGCGGGCGAAGGTGATCGCTCGGGCGTTGCGTTTTATTACGCACGCGCTCGGGAGGAAAGTCCGAACTGGGCAGGGTGCGGTGGTTGGTAACGCCAACCCGGCGCGAGCCGAGGGAAAGTGCCACAGAAAATATACCGCCGATGTTCGGCCTTGGCCGAGCAGGTAAGGGTGAAATGGTGCGGTAAGAGCGCACCGCATGGCCGGTGACGGTCGTGGCAGGGCAAACCCCACCGCCAGCAAGCCCAAGTAAGCAGCTATGAGGCGGCCCGTCTCTGGCGTCTGTGATGGACGCCTGGCTGTGGGTAGGGCGCTTGAGCCGACAGGTGACTGTCGGCCTAGATAAATGATCGCCACCTCGCATGCGAGGGACAAAATTCGGCTTATCCGCCCGCTCCTTTTCTTTTACTGACATCTCTGTGTCACTTGTCGCCCCCTGTTCCGGGTCGCCATCTGGCGATTGTAATCCTGCGCCGTACACCTCTTGTAATGTGGCGTCTATTTTGCCAGTTGGTTTATCCTGTTGCTTGCCTGGCGAAATTTCGGAGTCATCTTTTTGTTCTTGTTTGACGGCTCCGGTGTCAGCTCTACGACACTCAGAAAGGATTTTGGCTAAGGCGACGAGTTCGGAGGTTTCGATCTCGGCTTCGTCGATGGCTAATCGCTCGTAGATCATGCCGACGATGAGTAAGTACGTTCGCTGGTCCCAATGTTTTGGGTCTTGCTTGGTTAAGTCGCCGAACATGGCATCCAGGATGGCGCTGATGCTTGCTTGGCGGTGACGGTGTTGGGTTAGAGTGGGGACGGGGGATGATTGTTTTTCGTCCTTCCCCCACCCTTTGCCAGTAGGCAAAGAATGGGGCACCGGGGGATATGAATGGGACGCACGTTCGGCTTGATTCGCATCATCGACTCCCCCATGTCCAGACGGAAGGACATGGGCTATCCGGTCTGGAGAAAAAGATGGATTCCCGCCTTCGCGGGAATGACGGGGGGTTGCTTTCATCTTTCGTTTTAATTTTTTCATAGTGATTGGGTCTCCTCGTCCAGGGCGGGGTCGGTGATGCAGTGGTCGGCTAACTCTAAGCCGGTGGTGGTTAGTCTGAACCAACGCTGTCGCCAGGGGGTAAGGCCATTGCCGTCGTCGAGGTCTGATTGGACCCTTTGGACGTAGCCTTTTTCGCTGAGATAATGTAAATCTCGCTTGATGTGATCGAATTCCAACATGGGGAATAAGGTCAACAAACTGCGGAAGAGCGGCTCGGTTTGTAGTGCGGCGGGGTAGACTACTTTCAAGGCGACTAGGATTTCGTTGCGTGTTCGTTTTATTTGTTTTGTTTTTCTGGTGTTGGGCATTATTTTTCCTTTCGTGTTTATACGCATTTACATTTTGAAGATGTCAGGCAATAGCCTGATCTACCGGGACTACGGATGAAGACACGGGTCGCTGGCGCTCGCCGCTCGGTTTGTCTTGATGGAGAATTTTGCATCATTAGTTTTCGATCCTTCCCCCACCCTTTGCCAGTAGACAAAGAATGGGGCACCCGTATCCGTATCCTATGACACGCGATTGAGGGGCTACTGAGGTCTCTCTATGTAAAGAACGTGACCGGTGATCGCTTCAGAAAATTTGGGGATAGATCACCTTTATTTAGCCGCAGCTAAAGGTGTTTTTGGGGAGGCGGATGGCTGTTTGGGCTGAGGCTTGGCTTGAATGACGTTTTGCGCAGTGGCTGGCTTAATAAGTCCTTTATGACTCATTGCCAGCATCATGTTTTGGGTATTGTGGAAAATTATTGGCGTTTGAGTGCCAACATGCATGGCACTATCCGTTTTTTGCGGCCTCTTTTTCGCTTGCTGTCAACTATGCGATTTCTTTACGATTGAGTTCGTGATTAAAAAGCGGTCGGGACACGCATCTTTTTAATCAATTCGCCGCTTGAAATTGATATTTTTCTTTGGCTTAGTTGCCTGGTGTTTGCGAAAGGAACTGAATCGTGAATGGGATTACGTCCATCCGCCTGCCTATGTGTAAGCGCATAACTGGCTGTCATACGAGGTTGCCAGTTTGTTATGTCATTTATGCGGTTATGGTTTTTAGTGCGCACCTCGAAGTATGTTTTGGCGGAGTTGAAGGGGATCATATTGTGGGCATTGATTTGCTTCCTCCTGATTATACGAGCGATCCGAACTATCCTGGTCCATTCCCGCCCGGATGTTTGATACCGCCGTGTATAGATTTTGGGTTCGATTTTGACATCGTCACGGAGTGTGATCTTTGTGGGGGGACTGAAGGTCCAGAGATGCGCGTTGTGGCTTTGGATTGTGATGGTCATGTTGTGGCTGAGGAGCATCGTAGCTTTCCTCCGACAGCGCCTTGTGATAGTCCTCCTGCGATTAGGAGAGACCCATTTACTGATGTTGAGTTTATTTTTTCGGCATGTATGGGAGGGGTGTTGATTAGCCGGATAGATGTATTTACTGCGTTCGACCATATACAAACCAATCCTTCCACTTCTGACTGTTCTTCGCCGAGTGAAGTGAAATGGAACGCCGCACCATCAGCTAGCTTTGATGTTTCGCTGCCGGAGTTGTCTTGCGCGCTTACTGCGGCTGAATTGGCTTGCTTCACTTGTGCGGATGTGGCGCCGCTTCCTCCTGATTTGTTGGTTATTTATAAATCGCAGCGCAAAGTTTATGGCTTATCTACGGATGATGATAGCGGGGCGAGCTATGGCGAGGTGGTGAACGGGTCGTTTATTGCGCCTGGGCCTGGCTTGCTTTTTGTTGAGGCTATGACCAGTGCGCCGAGTGTTATCGCGTGGTCAGCTAACGTGACGAGCAGCGGGATGTCAGGTGGGTGGTACACGCAGGTTGGGGAGACTGGATTCACGTTGTCTGGGGAAAAGTGCTACGCTCCTGGCACTGCTGGGGAGACTGTAGACTTTCATATTCGAGTGGGTCGCGTCGATCGCAGCTTTGATTATAGTTTGAAATTCACCTGGCTGGCGGCTGACAATAGGAATTGCTGCATCGAACCTGCTGAGGAAATTGTTACCTTTCGTGTGGTACCTTTTTCAGATGAGACTCAATCAAGCGACTCATCTTTACCTTCACGTCGCATTTGGGTTCGCCATGATGGTTCGGTTGATTATGAAATGACTTTGCCTCTTTGTACGGCTTGTACAGGTGGTGAGTGTCATTCTGAGAATATGTCTGCGCCGATTATTGCTTGGCCTACGCCGGATGGGGCTGTTATACGAGACGGTCATGCGCGCGGCTGGTCGATTACTTCGACTTCTATTAAGACGCCGGGGCCTGAATCAACTTTATACAATTATTAGAGAGGGATTTTATTATGCGTCCCATTCGGATTCAATTGTCAATCATTAGTTTCGTGATAGCCATGTCAGTTATTGGTTTTCAGCTATCGAAGGCTGCGGATTGTAATCCTACGCGCGACTTCTTACACACTGTGGGTCAAGCAGATATTGCGCCTAACAGCTCAGAGGTTTTTGCCCTGCAATCCTGGAATGGTCAACTGTTTGCCGGGGGGAATTTTTCGAGTGTTGACCAGACGTCTGTAACTCACATTGCGCAGTGGGATGGGGCGTCCTGGTCTGCGCTGGGGGCTTCTGGAGAAGGGCCTCAAAGTGCTGCGGATAAGGTGTACACGATGCAGGCGCATCAAGGCGCGTTATATGTTGGTGGTAGTTTTAGTCTTATTGGACAGGCTACGGATTGCAGCGATGCGGTTAGGAATATTGCGAGGTGGAATGGGACTACATGGTCGCCGCTTATTGCAGCGCCGGGAGGGTCGTGTCAGAGCTTGGGGCCTGTTGGTCCGGTGCGGGCTTTGCTGGAGCATGATTTTGGTTCTGGTGCAACGCTGATTGTGGGCGGGGACTTTGGCGGGATTAAGTTGCCTAACCCCGATCCTAATGGCGCTATCGTAAAGACCTTTTTTTGGGGGAGCGTGGTCGCATGGCGAGGCGGGTCTTTCTCGCGCATTGCCTGGGAACTAAGGCAGGGGGACGGGGCGACTACGGGAGGTTCAAATCCTGGGAAAGTTCAAGCGTTGGCTGTTTACGACGATGGGAATGGCGAGAAGTTATATGCGGCTGGTCAATTTAATCGGGCGTACAATTGTGATCGTGATGATCCTAATTGCACCTCTTTTATAGAAGTAAGGAATATAGCTGCGCTTGATATGCAGACGGGGTTGTGGTCTGCGGTAGGCGGTGCGAATCTTAGTACTAGCAATGGCGGAAACATACTTTCGTTACAAGTCTACGACGACGGTAGTGGTCCTGAACTTTATGCGGGCGGGAATATCAATGAGGTTACGAATTGCAGCGTCGGCCTGAAGGCTTGCCCGGTTGGGACTATTGATGCCAGCTGCTGTCCTGTTTGGCAGCGAAGATATGTGAATGGGGTTGCGCGGTTTGATGGCGTGCGTTGGCAAGCGATTGGTGGGCCTTCGTTGGATGGCTCGGCGAATAGTTATGGCATTGTCAATTTGCTCTCGGTATACAATCCGGGGAGTGGCCCTGTACTGATTGCGGGGGGTGAGTTTCTTAAGGTCAAGGTTTCCGAACTGGATTCGACACCTTTGCCGGCTAATTCTCTTGCGCAATTCGACGTTAATGGATGGCGGGCTTTGGAAGGTGGCGGGGTACTGAACGCGAGTGGCGGGGTTACGCATATTCATGCTGCGGTGAGCCATGCGCTACCCTCGCAGCTATCATTGCAATACTTCGGAGGGCGGTTTGACCAGACTGGTACGGTGTTCGCGTCGCCTCCGCCTGTGAACCTTGCGGCTGATAAGGTGGTGGCTTGGGGGCTTGATCCGAATTCGGTTGATGGGGACGGTGATACTTTTATTGATGAATGCGACAACTGCGTTGCGATGAGTAATCCGGATCAAGCTGATCGAGATGGAGATGGTTATGGCGATGTTTGTGATGCTTGTCCGGACGTGGCGAATTCCTTTTTGGATGTAGACTGTAACGGCATACCTGATGATTGCGAACCGCCGGCGAGTGATGGGCCTACGACGATTACTGATACGAATGGTAATGTGTTGTGGACGCTTGTTTATGATGCAGTTTGCCAGGGGCGATTGACGAAGAAATATCGCGGCACTGACACAGACCACATTCGTGCGATTTCTTATTGCTATAAAGTCGATGGCAGATTAGACCGGATTTGCGAAGTTGATACGCAACTTACGCCTGGGGCGGATGCGGATGCTGCTTGCGCTGCATGTAATCGTGGGCAGGAGATGGTGTACGATCCGCTCTATTCTCAGCGACTGGTTGGTAGTCGTGATTTCGTGAGTAACTGCGGGTGTAGTGGTGGGGCTACGTTTACCTATCGAGACGCACTGGACCGGGTTGAGTTTGTCACCACGGCTGATCAGTCTGGCGTGGTTCGGCCTTATGGCGTGATACTCGAACAGTTTACCTATATCGGTAACACGGATCGTGTGGAAGAACATTTTAAGAGTCAAGCGGATGGCACATTGGCGCTGGTAGAGCATCAGACGTACACGGATAATATTTCGACATGCAGTGGTGGCACGACTGTCTTTAATGGTTATGAAGTGCTGACTCGTAAGCCGATCGATGCGGGGCAATCGCAACTTGGTCGCGCATGTTATGACGGCGCTAATCGATTGGTCGAAACATGCACTTACGATGACCTGTTTGCGGTAGACGCTGTTGATACGGGGGCTGCTTTGCCAAATGTCGTTAAGTATCAGTATTCATTCACGCAGGCTAATGATGTCATTACTTCTGAGAGGCGTGAAACGGTTAATCCATCCGGGTATAAAGATGTGCGCGAATGGTCTGTTACGACGGGAACGATTGACGCTGTTGGAAGCGAGAAGACGGCTTTGACATATCGGGAATCGGTGAGCGGGTTGCGCATTGATGAACGCTCGGAAGTTTCACTGTTTGATGTCGCATTAAATCGTTATCGACTGGATCACACGATTGATGCGTCGGGTCTTCAAACTTTTTTGAGTATGATCTGAATTTCCCTGAAGCTACGAATCGTACGCGCGTTGATGCCCCGACGGGATTAAGTACTTATGGTCAAACAATTACGGAGACGCAGTATGATCCTGTTTATGCAGGGCGCATATCCAGTCAGGAAAAACTTGGGCCTAACGGTGTCGTGACGACGGCATTTGAGTATGACGCCTTTGGTCGATTATCCAAGACGATTGAAAATGCTACGGGCCTAGCTAATGAACAGACTGAAACGCGATTCATTTATAATGGTTTTGACGATCTGGTTTTGTCAGGTCGAGCGTTAGAGCCTGGGTCTGAGCCTAAACGGCAGTATGTTCAAGCGACGGTGTACTATCGCGCGGGGACTGTTCAATCAGAGCTTTCGTGCGAATGGGACGGTACGCTGAGCATATCTGCTTTTGATGTTACGTTTCCGCCTTGTCAACTCTATCAACAAAAGGACTATCGTTACGATTCTGTTCATGGAAAACTGATCGAAGAAAGCGATATTTATGGCGATCAGGCTCCGTTTGATTTTTACTTTTTTACTTCAATAGCGCCGCGCAGGCTTACGCACCACCTGTACGATGATACGGGGCAGTGGAAATTGGCGACTGGTGTGGAAGCGGTTTCCCCGCCATCTGCGCCTGTTGGGGATTCTTTCGACTGGTTTGAATATGATGTTCAGGGAAGGGTGAGGCGGACGCGACATGGGAAGTTAGCAAGCGGTTTCAGGCCGGTTTCTGAGATTACATTCAATGGGCGAGGTCTTCCCGCGACGCAAATTCAAACAGGTGAGTTCACCAGTCAAAAACTTATCACAACGACATTATATAACGCTGATGGGCTAGTCACTTCGATTGGGCAGGCTGATGGTAGCTTCGTGGTGTTTGAATATGACGAGTTTGGCAGACTGGCGTTTCAGAAGCGTTGTGACGCAATAGATTGTAGTGGTGCGTTTACTATTGTTAGCAGCCAAGCTTATGACGCCGCGAGTCGAGTCACGCAAACATCTGTATCAGGCGTTTCACTCACGCAAACGGATTACGATAACTTTGATCGGCCATTTCGAGTGAGGCGGCGATCAAATCTTGCTGCGCCAGATGATAGTGTAGATGCCATCACACTGACACACTATAATCAGGATTCGAGCGTGGCTAGGGTGGCACGGAAAATTGGCAGTGATCCCTCGTTGATTGATGAAAATGTTGATCTGGTTTCGATTAATACTTATGACGACCGTGGACGACTCTTGCAGGTGCGAACGACCAATGATGATTATGATGAGATTGTGGATTATACTTATGGCTTTTCCGGTCAGCGGGATTCTACTCGAAGACGGCTGGCGGATTTGCCCGATGATGCGACTGATCTGATTTCGCGTCAGACATTTAATGCGTTGGGGCAACGCATACAAAGTATCGATGCTGAAGGACATTACACTTCAAACCTGTTAGATGGTTTTGGTCGGCGCGTGCGCAGCTTGACTTATGAAGACGGCGACGGAGATGGGGTAGGTGGAAGCGTTATGCGGCAGCAGCGCTTCGCCTACTTCCATCACGGCGGGCTGGCTTCTATGGGGACCAAATCTGATGCTAGCGCTCTGAATGCTTTGTCTGATAGTAGCGATCAAGTGATGGATTTTGGCTACGATACGGGGTACCGGCCTGCCAATTCCACTCGGTACAATACGCTTGCGAATACGCCTTTGATTACCAGTCGAGAGCGGGATAGTCTGGGCAGGCCTTTATCATCTATTGATCCCAAAGCTAACGAAGCAACCCAAAGTTATGGCGCTGCGACTGGACTGCTTGTTAGTGCGAATAGTGTCGGAAGAACTGTGGATGATAGTGATGTCGAATCGGCGGCGCTCATGTCCCTGACGACTTACGGGTACGATGGTTTAGCAGCCTGTTGAAGAATCCTCATTTTCAGCCATCGTTCAGATATGGGCGGACGTGTAAGCTGGCGTAGCCCATTTCAATTTCTGAGGCCAAAAATTGGGCAATTGGATTCGATGAACTAGAAACTCGCGTAACCAGTCC
>JAJRPG010000057.1 GCA_024280855.1 Planctomycetota bacterium
ATTGGCGAGCCTTCATGAACGATCGCCCCCGCTTTTTCACAGGCCTGGTGCAGCGCAGCTAACAGTCGAGGATTCCTCACCTGAGCCGTCGCTCGCTTGAGCCGAGCGCCGAAAAGTACCGTCGTAAGCCAAGGGGCTACCTCGCGCAGCGTATCTGGAGAAAGCACTTCAATCACCGGCTTACCGTCCGACATCGCCTGGTCTGCAACTTCCCGAACATCAGCCTCAGCGATGCGCACATCATTTTCCGTCAGCAACAAGCCCAGCTCGCCGCAAACCTCATACTCAGGATCAATGCCGGATTCCTCTTGAATCGCAGCACAAAAATCCTCATATAATTTTAAGCTATGCTCTCTGAATTGATGAAGTGAATCTCGGCGATGCGGATTGGTCGATGTCAGCACCCCGGCCCCAGCCCAGGAAGCCTCCTGCCCGCAAGCGCCTTTTTCAAACAGGCCCACCGATCGACCGCCGAGCGAAAGCCGGCGCGCAACCGTCAAACCAACCACACCGCCGCCGACTATAATGACATCAAAATTATTTGACATATTTCGCGCTTCCATCCAAAAAACGCGACCCACGGGTGGCATGGGTAAGCCACAGCTTACCCGCGCCTGACAAGTAAACTCCAAAAGGCCTAAACATAAAAGCCTCCCAGATGCCCCTAGCCTAGTGGCGTCCGCGCCTGATTCTTCTGGGATGAATCTTAACGCGATTGTTGTGGGATGGCGACTGAATAATCACTGACCAGCGCCCGTTGTGAAGGACATGTCCGCAACCAAGGCCGTGAATATGCCCGCCCGAAACTTTTACCCACTTGCTACCAGCGCGATTATAAACACACCCGCACGCCGGGCCATGACGATGCGTCGTCGGAACATGCACACGGGGCGTCACATTATGCCTACGCGGCGCCACTTCAACTTGAACATTGTCGTAATGTTGAGGCTGACTCACCACCACCCAATACGAACTATTCCACTGATGACCGCAGCCATAACCATGCCGATGACCACGAAGCACGACAACTTCTGAACCATTATAATAATGATCCAAACAGCCTTCCGTGCAGATATGCCCAACATCAATTTGCGTGCGATACACAGGCCTTGGTTCATGATAATTCATCGAAACATTTAACCGTTCGCAACCACAGGAGGCTACGCCTACCACAACCGTCACGAACATCATCAAACGAGTAACTGACATATCTTTTTCTCCACGAATCCGTAAAGCAAAATTAATTACACATCAAGGATATAGACACCCTAAGACTATAAGACACCTACCCCGATTATCGGTTAGTGGACGTCCAAAATTCACGCTTTTTCGGGCAATAAACACCATCACAGAGCGGCGAGCGCCAGCGACCCGTGTCTTTAATCCCCAAAACACAGCCCAAACCGAACACACCCGCCCGAACCTCATGCCTACTTACCAAGCGCAGTCACAACCGCCTTAACCTCGGTATAATTAGCCAACGCATACTCACCAAGCTCTCGGCCAAACCCGCTCATCTTAAAACCGCCAAACGGTATCGTCGGATCGAAGGCGTTATAACAATTCACCCAAACCGAACCAGCCTTCACACTCGCCGACATACGATTAGCCGTGTTGAGATTCTGCGTCCAAATCCCCGCAGCTAATCCATAAATCGTGTTGTTAGCCTGCTTAATCGCATCATCAATATCGCTAAATTTCAACACCGTAAGCACAGGACCAAAAATCTCTTCCTGAGCAATAGTCATGTCGTCTTTGACATCATCGAAAATCGTAGGCTCAACAAAATATCCCGCACGATCAACCTTCTGGCCACCCGTCACACATCGAGCGCCCTCTTTTTTACCCGTTTCGATATAGCCCAAAATGCGGTCCATCTGCACCTGAGAAACCTGCGGGCCTTGCGTCGTACCCTCATCAAACGGATCACCCAGCACCTGCTTTTTCGCCCGCGAAGTAATAATGTCCATGACCTGATCGTAAACGCGATCTTCCACCAACAGCCTCGACCCTGCACAACAGCATTGCCCCATGTTGAAAAAGAGGGCCGCGTAAGCAAACTTCGCAGCCTTCTCCACATCGGCATCAGCAAAAATAATGTTCGGACTCTTACCACCAAGTTCGAGCGATACGCGCTTGAGGTTACTCTGGGCAGCAGCTTTCATAATCGCTCGGCCAACTTCTGTACTACCCGTAAATGCCACCTTGTCGATGTCCATATGAGAAGCAATCGCAGCCCCCGCCGTTGGTCCCATCCCTGTCACGACATTGATAACGCCTTCCGGAAAACCAGCTTCGGTAGCCAACTCGGCAAGTCGCAGCGCCGTAAGCGGTGTCTGTTCCGCAGGCTTTAGCACAACGGTACAACCAGCCGCTAATGCAGGCCCCCACTTCCAGGAAGCCATGAGCGCTGGAAAATTCCACGGAATAATTTGACCCGCAACACCCACAGGCTCATGTCGCGTATATGCATGAAACGGACCGGACATCGGTATAACCTTGCCCTGAATCTTATCCGCCCAACCGCCGTAATATCGAAATACATTCGCCGTCATGGGAATGTCTACATATTGAGAATCACGAACCGGCTTACCGTTGTCCAGACTTTCCAGCGCAGCCAGTTCCTTACTATTCGCCTCAACAAGATCACCCAACTTGTAGAGCAATCGGCCACGCTCTGCAGCGCTCATCCGCGTCCACGCTTTGGATTCAAACGCCTGCCGCGCAGCTTTAACAGCCAGATCAACATCGGCTTTATCACCAGCAGCGACCTGGCAAATCGTATCCCCCGTCGTAGGGTTCAACGTCTCAAAAGTCTCGCCACTAACGCTGTCCACCCGCTTACCATTAATGAACATTTTCTGATCAGCCACCTTCGGCGGTGTCAACGTACTAGCCATCGCGTATCCCCTAACTTGCATCATGCATTATGCTAAAATGTAATCTCAAACCCAGTCTCGCCAATAATCGTCGCCCCGAATCAAATTGAAACCAATCAAACCCAGCGCAACCAACCCGGAAACTAACGCGCCACCGATAAACTGGCAACTATCAACATCCCGGTAGGGCATGGCTATTTGCTTGACGTGCGCGGCTAATTAACTCCGCGCACAAAAAAGCCCGCTCACACGAATGCGAGCGGGCTGGAATACTTCAGTTTTTTTGAAAGGTTTATTAGGCAGCGAATCGACGACGCATAACGCCAACGAAACCAAACCCAACAAGACCAAGAACAACAGCACCTGGAACAGGAACCAACACTGCAGTGAACAACCAGTCAGAAGCAGCGATATGCCCGCCTGGATAGCCGCTGTGATTCATCCAGCCCCAACCGCTGATTCCATCATAACCACGATGGCCAGGAGCGCGAGAGTCATCACCGAAACGGAATGACAAACCACCGTTGGTTTCGTAATCCGTAAGGTCATATGACTGACTCATCGTTGAGCTGGTAAATGCTCTAGATATCGTACCTGTATTAGATATATCAGGAGCAGAAACATAAACGTCGTCAAGATTATAGCCATCACCGCCAGTGAAGCTTGTCACATTGACGCTGTAAGTGAAATCAATATCCCACCAACCAACAGCACCGTTGGCTACGTTGTCGTAAACGCTACCATTTTCACGGCCACCGTAAGCACTACCCCAAATGCGAATCTCGCCAGCCGCCTTGTCAAGCGTGAGCTGCATAAGCGCAGTCTGACCAGTATTGCCATCAACATAATCAAAATCAAAAGTGAAAATGCTATTGGCATCGCCGTCCAATCCATCCAAACGTAAACCGTAAGGAGGAGGATTCACACCACCGTTAGGATGACTGCTAAGCAAGTATCGGCCATCCGCAACAACACCGGCTTGTGCTGCCGAAGCAAACATAGCCACAAGACACATTGATAATATTGAACGTTTCATGCTTCTAATTCCCTGTATAGCCAGCTCATGACAACGGTCATAAGCTACAACTTCCAGCTACTCTAAATGTCTACAACAACTACACAAGTGCAGGCCAAACCGCCAGAAGACGGCAATTAATTCACCAACACCGAGCAGGATTCCACTATCCCATCAACAGGGATTCTATACGAACACAACGCCCTGTTCAACCCATTAATAAGGTTTTTTTCAATATTCCAGCAAAAATATACCGAATACCGATAACAACCCATCCCATCCAAATTAAAATGTCACAGGCTTCATTCAGCCCAGTCTACCCATCTGAACTCTGGCCAATTATCGCCTGAAAGTTAATCGGCTAGTCCTATAATACCCGTTAGCCATCCATAATAAAATTTCAAATTGAAAAAGCCTCCCACTTAGTCGATCGCTAAATCAGAGAATAGTAATAGTTCACCCTGGCTATTTGGCTAGCTACGAAGGGGTACTTACGGATTGATAGTGTACATGAGAATTCGGTACGGAATCTTCAATATTCTCGCTCCGCTTATAGCCCTGTTGGCTAGCCAAGCGGGCTGCGGTTCCGTTCTAAGCCCGGATGGAATCCTATTAGACGCCAAGGCGATTTTCCCAGAAGACGCCGATCCGGCCTATCAATCATTGGCCATCGTCGAGGCCGAACTCCTGCTTCAGCCAATGCCTGGCGCGGATGCGGCTTCTCTTGCTGAATTATTTATCGGACTCGACGCCACCCTCATCGAGCAGGATGACCAGCTTGGCCTAATCACCATTTCAATCGACCCGGACATGCGCGATGCCATCGCAACCGCCCTACTCCAAAGCAGCTTGATAGAAAGTGTCCATAAGAACTATGTGCTGCCTTCACAAGCGTTGCCCAACGACCCGCTATATCTTCGTCAGCCTCACCTGCCACAAATTAACGCAGCAGCTGCCTGGGACATCACGACTGGCGACGAAGATATTATTGTTGGCGTGGTAGACTCAGGCATCGATATCAGCCACCCAGATTTGAAAAATAAAATTCTCGATGGCTACAATATTTTCGGCGGTAACGACAACTACGACGACGTCGCCGGCCATGGCACACAAGTGGCTGGCATCATAGCCGCTGACAGTAACAACCGCCGGGGCATCGCGGGTTTATCTTGGGACTCACCCATCGTGGCGGTCAAAGCTACCGACGACAATGGCGACAGCACTAGTCGTCACTTAGCTGCGAGCATTTTATGGGCACAAGCTAATGGTGCAAAAGTTATCAACGTGAGCTTCGCACCACTATGGTCCAACAAAGTGGTTCAAGCGGCTGCCGAACATGTCTTCAATCGTGGCGGATTGGTCGTCATTAGCGCAGGCAATGGCGGGGGTAATAGCAAAAAAGGTGGCTATCCTGAAGCGTTATTTATAGGAGCCGTGGATGGTACGGATCGGATAGCCCCTTTCTCGGATCGTGGCCCGTTTGTAGATTTGGTCGCGCCTGGCGTGAGCGTACAATCCACAGCTATTGGCCAAGGCTATCGCACGGCAAATGGCACGTCCTTCGCCGCGCCCATCGTCGCAGGAACTTTGGCCCTAGCGTGGTCGGCTAACCCGTCTCTACGCCCTGCTACCATGCTGAGCATTCTTGAGGATACTGCGATTGATTTAGGCAGCCGGGGTAAAGACGCCACATATGGACATGGTTTAATCGACGCAGCGGCCGTGGTTCAGGCGGCGGTGGACACTATTTCGGAATCAGATGACAAGGCCCCGACAGTCACCATTACGAAGCCCGGAAAAGGCAGCACGTTGTCAGGCCGATCGCGCATCACAGTCAACGCATTCGATCGTTGGGGAATAGCTGACGTGGTGATGTCAGTTGACGGTGTCCCGGCGGGGACTGACACACGCCGGCCTTTCCAATTCGTGGTTGATACGGCATTATTTGAGCGCGGAGCACATACCATATCTATGGTCGCCACTGACACCAACGGCAACGCCTCGGCTCCTGTCACTATCGACATTCGGTTCAGCGGATCAGGCAATGGAACGAGCAGCAATAATTTACCCACTATAAAATTCACTTCACACAGTAACGGCGCGACGGTTAGCGGAAATGTACAACTCGAAGCGGATGTTAGTGCAAGACTGGGTCTGGCTGCGGTCGAATGGCTCGTCGATGGTGAGAGCGTTTTCGTGTCACCGATAGGCGGAACAAAAGCCGAGGCATCGTTCCTCTGGCGAACGAGCGGCGTCTCAGCGGGCACGCATACGATCACCATCATCCTGACTGACTTAGCTGGCACGAGTACATCTGCGAACATAGAACTACGCACTAGATAGCTGCCATCAATTCGTAGTTAGGCTATTGCTTTACGTAGGTCAGGCTATTTGCCTGACGAAAACGGCTGTAATTCGCATCGCCGTAGGGCACGGCCGTTCTTTCGCTTAATGGCGAAAGGTTGACATGCCTGAACTATCACTCGTGGCTAAGACCAACAATCGAAGAACACGCGCAGACCTACGCATTCAATAAACATGGCAACGAATATAACGGTTGAAGCGAAATGGTGGAGGCAGGTCAATGACCAAGCCCCACAAGAATGACTCCCCTGTTCCTAATAGCACGATAAATCATCCCCACGAATTTCCTTGATATTAAGCGCGGCAACTGATAGCATGAACACTCACAGATCAGAATATGTTCGTTATGTAAATGAGGGGTAAGTTTTGAGAATAACTAGAAGCATAACCAATAGCCAGCGTTCCATGACAAAAACGATGTACATGCGGACGAGTTTAGTCATCTTTCTTGCTATGACGTGCGCAGCCAGCGCTCAGACAACCATCTATGTAGATGACGACAACTGCCCAACACCCGGAACCGGAAGCTTGGTCGATCCATTTTGCTCTATCCAAGATGCCATCGACGCTTCTGTAGACACCGACACCATCGAGGTCGCACCTGGCACATACAACGAGGCCATAGATTTCATCGGCAAAGCCATCACACTGCGCAGCACAGATGGACCAGCCACAACGATTATTGATGCAACACGTGTACCAGCAGCCGGTGAAACCGTTTCAGTAGTTAAGTGCGTAAACGGAGAAACACAAGCGACAGTGCTCGACGGATTCACCATGACTGGTGGGACAGGGCAAACAACTGTTTACGATGGTACTAGAGGCGGCGGAGTGTACATCCTCGATAGCAACCCGACAATTACTAACAGCACGTTTAGAGGGAACTCGGCGGACTTCGGCGGCGGAATAATGAATAGCAACTCTAGTCCTACTGTGACTAACTGTAAGTTCAGCGGTAACACGGCGAATTGGTATGGCGGCGGAATATACAACGCATATAGTAGTAGCCCGACATTTACTAACTGTGAGTTCAATAGGAACAACGCGACAAAGTACTATGGCGGTGGGATGTTCAACTGGGGTTCAAGCCCAATGTTGATCAACTGCACCTTCAGTGGTAATACGGCTACCAACGACATCAGCAGTGGCGGTGGGATATACAACGCTGTTTCTTCCAACTCGACGATTATAAACTGTATCCTGTGGGGAAATCGCCCTAACGAGATTAGTAACAGCAGAAGCAGTTTGACAATCGCCTACAGCGACATAGAAGGAAGCGGCGGTAGTGCGGCATGGAACTCAATGCTAGGAGTCGATGATGGCGGCAATATTGATGCCGACCCGTTATTCGCGGACGCAGACGGCCTCGACAATACGCCTGGCACCGCCGATGACGACCTGAGTCTCTCGGGATGCTCCCCGGCTATCGACGCGGGGGAAAACGACGCAGTTCCAATCGAAGTTACGACTGATCTTCAAGGAAACCTACGTTTCGTCGATGACGTAGGGGTCGCCGACACCGGAAACGGCACAATGCTCATTGTGGATATGGGCGCGCTTGAACGCCAGGATCCGTCTACTGGGCTGGGCGTCGTTAACATCCCGGGTGATTTTCCTACAATTCAGGAGGCCATCAATAACGCCTGCACCGGCGCCGAGATCGTCGTAGCCGCTGGGACATACTCCGAGAGCATCAACTTTCACGGCAAGGCCATCACATTGCGTAGCAGCGACCCAACGGATCCGGATGTGGTTGCGGCGACAATCATCGACGCGACAGGTATACAGGATCTGGGTGACGGTGTCCCAGTGGTTCGATGCATCAGCGGCGAAACGGCCGCGACGGTGCTGGACGGTTTCACCATTACCGGAGGGACGGGGGACACTACCGCTTTCGCTGGGCAGTCGGTTGGCGGCGGAATGTATAATAACGGCAGCAGCCCGACTGTGACCAATTGCACTTTTAGCGATAGTTCGGCTGACCACGGTGGTGGCATGTACAACTACAATTCTTCCAGTCCGGTATTGACCAACTGCACATTTAGTGAAAACACGGCAGATTCTACAGGCGGCGGGATGTTTAATGACAAAAGCATCCCGACGTTGACCAACTGCAAATTCCGTAACAACACAAGCAGTTTCGGCGGTGGGTTGTTCAATGACTCCTCTAGCCCGACGTTGACCAATTGCACGTTCGGTGGGAACACGGCTTTTTTCTCCGGTGGCGGTGTGTATAATGACAGCAGCAATCCGACATTGACCAATTGCTTGTTCAGCGGAAACACCTCTATCGACTACGCTGGTGGGATGTTCAATTATGACAGTAGCCCGACACTAACCAACTGCACGCTTAGTAGAAATGCCGCACAATACGGCAGTGGAATGACAAACCTCTTTTTTTCCAGCCCGATATTGACTAACTGTATCTTGTGGGACGACAGTCCAGACGAAATATTCAATTTTGACAGCAGCAACAAACCGGTAATTTCCTACAGCGATATAGAAGGCAGCGGAGGCAGCACAGAGTGGGATCAATTATTGGGCTTGGACGGAGGCGGCAATATCGATGATACACCATTGTTCGTTGATTCGCTCGGTCTTGACAATCTCGCAGGGACCGACGACGACAACCTTCGCCTGATGCTAGATTCGCCTGCGATTAACAGAGGCTTTGACCCTGCCATTCCGTTTAATGTAACAACAGACTTGGATGGTGCTCCTCGCATCGTTTGCAATAGGGTGGACATGGGTGCTTACGAACATCAAACTCCACTGTTGCCAGTCCACAACATTACCACGGACGCATTCTATTGCACTATTCAAGAATGCATTGATGTAGCTACAAGCAACCAGGAATGCGTCGTCCCTCCAGGTCAGTACGATGAAGCCATCGATTTGTTGGGTAAGGCAATTACAGTGCGCAGTTCTAAAGGTGCAGCGGCGACCATTATCGATGCGACGAATGTGCCTGATTTTGGGAAAGGTGTCTCGGTGGTTCGCTGCGTCAACTTTGAAACCACAGCGACGGTGTTGGACGGGTTTACGATTACAGGCGGAACGGGAGACACGACGACCGCTTTTAGTTTTTCAGTAGGTGGTGGCATGTTCATCGACAGCAGTAGTCCGACAGTATCCAACTGCACGATCACCAGAAACACAGCCGGACATGGTGGTGGAATGTACAACCAATTCTCCTCAAGCCCGACGGTGACCAATTGTACATTCAGCAAGAATATAGTTACCCGCGACGGTGGCGGAATGTACAACACCAGATCCTCCAGCCCCAAATTGGCCAACTGCACGTTCAGTGAGAATAAGGCCGATGACGATGGCGGCGGAATGTATAACGGCTTCTCATCCAATCCGATTATGTCATACTGCGTATTCAATGAAAATATGGCCCCTTCAGGCGGCGGGATGTATAATGACGGCAGCATCCCAACGTTGACCAATTGCATGTTTAGCTGCAACTCTGCCAACAACGGCAGCGGAATGTACAACAGTTTCGCAAGCCCCAATGTGACCAAATGCTCGTTTAACGAAAACGTTGCTGCAATCACTGGGGGAGGGATGTTCAACATCGCCAACTCAAGCCCTATGGTGACTTATTGCACGTTTAACTCAAACTCGGCTAATGCTGGAGGCGGCGGCGGAATGTCAAATAACAGGTCAAGTCCGTCAGTTTCTAACTGCATGTTCAGTGGAAATACGGCTGCGGGCGGTGGCGGTGGCATGGGTATATTTCTAAGCAGCATGATTGTTTCCAACTGTGTGTTTA
The DNA here is from genome assembly GCA_024280855.1 of Planctomycetota bacterium. Classification (GTDB taxonomy): domain Bacteria; phylum Planctomycetota; class Phycisphaerae; order UBA1845; family UBA1845; genus JAJRPG01. The sequence continues at coordinate 10,037 of JAJRPG010000057.1, forward strand.
GCGGCAACACAGCTATGGGCGGCGGAGGGATAACGAATTCATTCTCCAGCTCAACGATAACCAACTGTACATTCAGTCGTAACACAGCCATTGGCGGGGGAGGGATCTTTTCCGAGGATAGCAACTCGACTGTAGATAATTGCATCCTCTGGGGCAACATTGACTCTAGCGGATTAATCGAATCTGCGCAAATTCGGAAGGTTAACAGCACAACGGACACCAACTACAGTGTCGTCCAAGGCGGATGGAGTGGAATGGGTGGAACCGGGGTAATCAGTGCGGACCCACGGTTTATCGACCCGCTTGGCCTTGACGGTATCGCGGGCACGGATGACGACGACCTTCGACTCTCGGCTGGTTCGCCTTGTATCGACGCTGGGGACTATGATGCTTATCTCACTACAGATGGAGGCTATACCGACCTTGATGGCAAAGACCGCATTTTTGATGACACAAACGTAGTCGATACTGGCGTTGGCGTCGTCACCTATCTGGACATGGGCGCATACGAAACTGGATTGTGCCACGCAGACGGCATCTATGATTATAGCGACCTTTCAAGCCTTAATGAGTGCCTGACCGGCCCGGCCTCATCGCTGAACCTTGGCTGTGCATGCGTCGATCTTGAATTTGACGAACAAATAGACCTGCGCGATTTTGCGCAATTCCAATTGGCGTTCACTCCGTAGCCAGGGGCAGACTGTAGCTCCCGTCGATACAACAAAACAGAACCTTCTGATGCTTTTTCATTAGGCGAAGTTGCGACCGTGCCCTACCTGGCTTCTACATTTTTTCTGATGATATAAGCACCTGCAAGTAGCATCAGCCCCAGCATGATAGCAAGTCCCACTTCCGAAATCGTGGGTATCGAAATAGCAAACATGCCATTCCTCGCGCCCGTTCGAGCGGGATTTTTCCGGAAGCGAGGCCAAGGTTGAGGATCGGGCGACGGCGACAAAATTTTCCATACCGACAGGGATTCGATTATCGATATATTGACGATCTCCAACCGGCCATCTCTATCTATATCTGCGATCATAGGCTGAGCGAATACTTCGCCAGTTAGCCTTGGGAATCCCTCGAACCGACTTCCGTCCGCCCGGAATACATACACGCCAAGAAATGAGGCCGTGACGATTTCCAATTTTCCGTCGTTGTCTAAGTCGCCGAGCGCTCTGCCGCCCCAGGGACTGGGCGTTTGCGCCGTGCCCGCCCATTGAGGCCAACCAGAATCAAGCGTCCCGTCATGATGAAACACGAACAGATTGCCATTGGCCTGATCTCCTTGCCCATACGTCCCGACGACAACTTCCAAATCACCGTCGCCATCCAAATCGCCAACCGAAGGCGAAGACACCACGCGGTCATCGGGATTCGTGTTTGGATCACGCATAAAGCGATGAGGCCAACCGTTGACGTCAGTGCCATTAGCGTGCCATGCGAAAACGGTAAACGTATTGAGAAATCCAGTGCCCGCGTCAACATCAGGCTGTTCGTGTTCAATAGCCATGATAAGTTCGAGACCATTTGTAGAATCGCCATCGAGGTCTACCACCGCTGGCGCGACACATTCCTCCATCGTGATTGGCCAGGCAGGGTCGTGAATCGACCCGTCCTCGTTCCAAACGTACAATTGGGAACTTCGCGGAAGACCAGGCAAAAACGTGCAGCCTACAATCTCCAAGCCATTACCAGGATTGCCATCCACATCAGCAATGACTGGTACGTCCACATGAATGTCATTGAGAACTTCCGCTTGCCATCCCGCAACGCGCACACCGTCCTGGTCATAACGTATTAGGTTCACGTCACCACCAATGATGATGTCTAATATCGAATCGCCGTCCAAATCCGCGACGGCCGGGCTGGCAAATGCTTTGATGTCATCCGTAACCTGCCATCGAATACTGCCGTCACCGTTAATTGCAAACAGCGTCACGCTGGCTACGACACTTTCGTTTACTCCACGATTGGGTAGGTTTCGCAGAATATTGGCGCCAGATACGATTTCGTTTTTTCCATCACCGTCCAAGTCGACTAAGGCCGGCGTCGAAAAAGACTGGTTGACAATCTCAGGTTCATCCACTCGAAAAGGCCAGCCTGGAAGCTGCGTGCCAGTGTCGTCATATGCGTATAATCCTTCTCCCCCAGATGGGTTGCCAGGCACGATAATTTCCAAATTGTCGTCGCCGGAAATATCCGCAACTGGCGATGCCGCTTGTAAGCCAGTTACAAATGGGACAGGAAAACCAGGCTGCTGGATAACATTAAGGTGAACGCGAACGGGGATAGCCGCCAGCCCATCTGGCTCCAGCAAGAAATCGATAGGACCAACAAACGGATCGAGCGTGCCAGTATACAAAATTTCAAATTGCTCAGCCGAGTCGTAGTTGTGGCTAAGCGTCCCTTGCAATACAAACGTCGCGCTGCTATCGATAATTTGAATGTCTGCATTCTGCCCGGCAGGGTCCAGGCTGAGCGTAACCCCGATACTGGCTGGCGTGCCATCTAAAAGTGCGCCAAAGCTCAGCAGCCATGATACCCCCGGCACGACAGCTTCGTCCGGCGAAAACTTCTGGTAAATAAGCTCCAGTTGGAAATCTATTGGGTTCGAAACCAACGTACTTCCAGAAAAATTACCACCCATCGCAGCGGAAGCCATAACCAGGAAGATGCCGCACGAGAACCGACACATCAAATTACATTTTCTGACGAACGAGAATTTATATGACATACAACCTCCCTCAAGCAATTGTACTGTTAGCCACTATAGTACATTTGTATAAGACATTCCAGCTTGGAAGAAGCGTAATGCTTTGACCCAATTTTTTTTACCTCCGTTTAGCCTGCGTTACAGGTGTTTTTTGGTCCGAGAATGGGTGGAAATTGACGGGGTTAAATCAGCGCCCTAAACTGGTTGGGGACTTGCGTACGAGGGAAGAAAGAAGAATTGTTTCACCTTTCACGGTGCGTTCATGAGACAGCCGACAGATTTAGATAATGGGCGATGCCCCTTTCGTGTGCTTCATATTGACCCATCGCATAGCGACGGGAACAGTGGAAGTAAAATCGCAGAGGGACTCAAGCAATTGAACATTCTTCCTGAGCATGAGTTGGATGTATATCGTGGCTTGGCCTTACTTGCACGATCCTGCCACGGTGAACTATCACATGCTGAAAAACAAGAAGGCAACGCTAAGAAAACATCTTCTCAACTTCCGACATTTGCAGGTATTGTGGTGTGTGTGGATGAATTGGTGCTAGCAGAGCATGAGTTTTTTGAAATAACCGCGCAATACGACGACTTGTGTGGAGTCTATGTATATAGCTGTTACGGCGATTCCGGAAGCGTTCAACGGGCTATCGCACACGGAGCCGCAGGAGAGCTGACGGATGAGGTATTAGCCGAACTGCGATCAGCTATTGTCGATTCATTAAGTCTAACTGAACCAAAGTCTGCTATTGAAACGTCTGTTACCAAGGGTGCGACTGATGAATCGCTACCAGATAATATCGAAGAAACTACTTTGACGATACCCAAGTTGGTGATTCCAGAAGTGCCCCAGCCTGAGGTATCCAATGAGGCGGAAGGTGACACCGCGACATCGCCGGGAGAAGAAACAGCTGAGGACGAGTATATCGATGACGAGGAAGATGATGACATGATTGGGCCGGTTCAGGTTCCTTGGGATCGTCGTCCTGCTCCGCCTCAGCGATCCGCCCCACCTCAGCAGCCTACTGCATCACCTTCGTCTTCTTCAGAAGCCGTCAACCCGAATCGGACAAACGGCAACAGCGAGGGAAAAAAATCTTCCCAAGGCAGGCGCACGAAACGTCAGCCTTTGCTATCGCCAGAAGAATTGCGTGCGCTCATTGGCGAAATTGAAAAAAAGGAACCTCTTGAGGATCAGCCGCAAGGCGATCACGAGAGTGCGTAACTGGAAACGCTATAAATGATCACTACTAATCATGTAAATTACGATCCGCACACGCAAGACCGCCTATTGATAGTGGGTGCGAAATGGGCACCAACTGGGTTGGTAGAACATGTGCGGCGTCGCCTGTCTCATTGGTCAGTTTCTATTGCTGACACATATTTAAAAGGTATCGACGAGGCAGCCCATCAATCGGTGCAAGCAGTTTTGATTTATGTGGAGCCTTCACAAGCTCAGCTATCCACTGCCGTTTCCGGATTACGAGACGCCGCAGGTTGCGATGCTAAAGTCGTGCTTTGCTGTCGCGTCCCGGCTGAACCCGCTGCACGGGAAGCGATGGCTGGTGGCGCAGACGATTATCTTATCTTTCCATTTTTCGGAACCGAACTCGAACAAGCCCTGGGTATTGAGTCGGAAAACCAGGAAACAGCCGACGAAACGACTGCCCCAGCGACAACTTCTATGGTCGAGCCGCTTACACACTTAGCCGACCTGTTTGCCAATTTGTCAGATTCGCCCAAAAAACTGTTGAATCAAGCTGCCGGCTTGGTCAAGGAGGCTATGGGGGCGGCTGGCGTGATGATTGTTGTAGATGGGGCGATGGCGACTGCTGGCGAAGCGGTAACTCAGCCGGTATTGAGCGTTCCTCTAAACGATGGTGACGAGCATGGGCCAAAAGGCCAAATCGCATTGAGTCCCCGAAGTAACGGTGCCTATACACCTGAAGATATGGACGCGCTCACGCAATATGCGCGGATTATTCGGCAGGTAATTGCCACAGCTTCACAACAACGGCACTGGCAAAAGTTAGCTGTTACCGATCAATGTAGCGGGCTGCCTAACCGTCGATACTTATACGAACGATTAGACACCATTTTGCAAGAAGCGAATGAGAAGCGTTTCCCAGTTACAGTGCTGCTGTTCGATGTGGACGATTTCAAAGGCTACAACGACAAGTTTGGCCATGATGCTGGTGATGCGGTTATAAAAGTTGTCGGGGAATTATTTCGGAAAAACTCTCGCGACCAGGATATCGTCACGCGCTATGGTGGGGACGAATTCGCCGTCGTATTTTGGGATGCCGAAGGATCGCGCGAGGCTGGCTCTTCTCAACTTCAACACGCCCATGCCGTCTTAGACCGATTCAAGGAATCGCTACGAAATGTGGATATTCCTAACGTAACTAAAAAAGGCGGCGGCAAAATCACCATCAGCGGCGGACTAGCCACTTATCCTTGGGACGGCAACACAAGAGACGAGCTTCTCAAAAAAGCTGACAACGCACTGCTAGCTGCTAAACGTGCCGGGAAAAACCGAGTGTTCGTAATTGGACAATCGGACAGCGACGTATCGGCTTAGCAGTATCTAGCTAAAAGCCAATGTGCAGGCTTCGCTATTGCGCGTAAAAACGATGCTTGCCGTCAGCCCACTCTATTGGAGATCATTCAATGGAACACACGGAACAAATGGATTTACTCAAGGCTGCCCTGGCCGTAGCGATGGCGGATGGCGTTCTCTCGCGCGGCGAAAAAGGTATCATTGCGGGACTAGCTAAGCGCGTCGGCATTGGCAAGGCTTCGCTCGAAGCCATGCTAGAAGCTGCGGGGCAAGATCAATCCATAGCCGACCACATTCTTATTAAAAACAAAGCTCAGGCTCATAACGCATTTGAGCTGTTCGTAGCTGAGGCTCGAATTGATGGCGAGATTAGTCAGTCCGAGTTTGACCTCCTATTACGTATCGCGAAGTCTTTGAGCATCACAGAGGAAGATTTCCCCATAGTCTACCATGCTGGCCTTAGTCGTGCGGACGAGTTGCGGAAGGCGCGAGAATAGCCATGAATAAATTAAGCGTTCGAGCGTTTGCAATAACGGCGGGCTTGCTATGGGGCGCGGCGCTATTCTTCATGACATGGTGGCTAATCGCATGGGGCGAAGACGCATCGGTGTTGAATTGGCTAAGCGCGTTTTATCGCGGGTACGACGTGTCCCCAATGGGTAGCGTCATCGGCTTAGCCTGGGCAGTGCCAGATGGCGCGTTCGGGGGAGCCATTTTCGCTTGGGTATATAACAAGTGTCTACCCAAAATTCAAGCGTAATATAATCGCCACATTATCAGCTCAAGCCACACGAGTAGAACTATTAGCCAAGGCGTCCAGGTCCAGCCCGGCGATGTCCCCCCGCTGCCACATATGAAACCCCAGTGCAGCAATCATGGCAGCGTTGTCGGTGCAATACGCCCAAGGCGCAGCCACAAAATTTATATCACGTGTTCGACAGACCTCTTCCATCGCGCTACGCAGCGCACCGTTCGCTGCGACCCCACCACCTAGAATGACGTTTGATAATCCAGTTTGCGCAACGGCTAACATGGCCTTTTTAACCAGCACGTCTACCACGGCTTGCTGAAATGAAGCCGCCACGTTGGCAATATCAGCCGGTGAACGTTTTTCCAACCCGCCGCTAATTTTTCCATGCCCGTGAATGTGATAACGCACAGCCGTCTTGATACCTGAAAAGGAAAAATCCAGCGAACCACGTTTTAACATGGTACGCGGAAAATCGACCGTCTTCGCATCGCCGTGCTTGGCTGCTTTCTCAATCTCAGGACCGCCGGGATATGGCAAGCCAAGTATCGTAGCTACTTTATCAAAAGCCTCGCCAGCGGCGTCATCTAACGTCGCGCCGAGCAGTTGCACATCAGCAGGACCATTGACGCGGAACAACGAGGTATGTCCACCAGATACAATCAACGCTACCGCAGGCCACGGTGGCTGAGCTAGACCGATAGCCGGGCTATACGCATGGGCATGAATATGATCGACGCCAACCAAAGGTTTCTGCCATGCCCAGCTAAGCGTCTTCGCAGCCGTCACGCCAATCAATAACGCAGGGACCAAGCCAGGCCGATTTGTCACAGCGATAACATCCACGTCGCTTGGCGCACACTCGGCTTGGTCCAAAGCATCTTGGACGATGGTGTCGAGGTTTTCAATGTGCGCGCGTGAAGCAATTTCCGGCACGACGCCGCCATACTTTCTGTGCAGTTCGATTTGTGAGGCGACGACATTGCTTCTCACGGTCACGCCGTCATCAACAACAGCTACCGCAGTTTCGTCACACGAAGTTTCAATACCCAAGACAGTAGTCATAGCAGATACGTTAGCTGGAAAGTCTACTCACAGCGAGTGTTCGTATTTTCCTGAAAAAAAATGTTATTTTGACGGCCATTTCCAAGTAGTCGTGTAGGCGGGTATCATGCGTCAATGGAAATCAGAGAAGCCACCAATCAGGACGCAGATAGCATCCGCAGCATGATTTTTTCCATTTTGGCAGAATACGACCTGATGGCTGAGCATGAAGGCGTGGACGCGGACCTCGGCGACATTGAGGCTAATTACATGGCTAGGGGCGGAAGCTTTGACGTCGTCGTCGATACGAACAATCTAATCGTCGGCACGGTTGGCCTATATCCCCTTGATGCCAAAACTTGCGAATTACGAAAAATGTATTTGATCCCGGCTTGTCGAGGCAAGGGTATGGGGAGAAAACTCCTGGACCGGGTGCTAGATAAAGCGAAATCTCAAGGGTTTGAGCGCATGGTGCTGGAGACGTCAAGCAAATTGGTTGAAGCGATAGCTATGTACAAACGATACGGATTTACGCGGGCCGAAGATTTCCCGACATGCCTGCGATGTGACCAGGCTTACGAATTAGCATTGGAAAAGTCATAGGCTAACGGCTAGCTTTGTACTAATCCGATAGTTAGTAAATGGTATTTGGTACAACACTATTTCATTGAGGAGACTGGACATCGTTGGTTCAAGCTATTTATCACGTCGTCCTTGTCGAACGTACATGGCCCAATTGTTGATGTTCTCCATCACTCTCTGCTTAGCTGGCGGTTGCGGCAACTCGCTCACCAGCTTCGGCGGCGACTTCGCTGGAGATCGCGGCACGATTCAGGTCGTCATCATCAACAACACCCCCAACCAAGCGGTGCTTACTTTAGGCACCTTTGACCCCGCTGACGAAAACTCCCAGCCGGACATCGTCCAATTTGCAGCAGACCCCGATCAATTACAACTACCGGGCCAATCGTCTTCATCGCTAATCACGCTAACCTGCGCTAGGGTATTCGGCGTAGGAAGCAGCCGCCTGATTGAAGCCATTTCACAAAATCTGGTTATTGCCGACCTCGACCAGGACGCCCTCGTGGATGGCGTTACATTTGGCGACCTGACTGACGATAGCGAGACAATTGTCGATATCGGCGTTGCGGCTGGCATCGAGGCATTGCTGGGGACCGATTTTAGTTGCAAATCCTTGATCATTCTCCAGTTAGAGGCAATTCCCTTGAGAGGGAACGATTTCCGGGTCGAATTTTCATTCATTCCAGCATCCTCGGACCGATGAATGAGGCCACGCCAGCCCTTCTGTCGATACCCCTATCTTCACAACTTTCCGGTTATCAAGTGGTAGGTGCTTTACGTCAGCCTGAGTCTGGATAGGATGGACGATTCGCCGCAAACGAACGGCGACTAACGACCTTTGGGGGATTCGATCGCTTTGAATAACGAGCCAAACAAAACAGTTCTTCACGCCATCTGGCTCAACGACCATCTGCACATATGGGGCGAACGCAACGATGCGATGCCGGAGAATGCCGAGACGCCGTCAACGGATGCGATCCCGGCGGCGAACCTCTCTCTCACCACCGCCGATTTAATCGATCAACTAGGAGAATTTTGGGACACGCTTCTTATCGCCTCAGCTAAGCCAAGTGAGCTGGCACTTCGACTACCTTATTTTAGAGGTCAGCTTGTCGGCTCTAATAGCGCATGGTGGCAGGATGAGTCAGAAGAATTTATACAAGCTGACAAGTTTGAAACGCACACGATCGAATCCATCACATTCGGCCCGGCGGACGCAATCGACTTTTTGTCAAATTCACCAACGATAGCTAGCCAAGGATTAACGTATGGTGATTCGTGCGTTTATTGGTCGCGCGTAGCGGAGTTAGTGCTGGAGCTTTTAGCCAAGCAGCAATTCGTGCCTGCCGTGCATCGTACCGGTGATGGCCGATGTCGAGGTTATTGGCGAGTTTTTATCCAGGACAAACATACGTCTGATCGGCTGGGTAGCTTTATCGAAAGCATGCCTCCTGTTTGCCGAGCCATGGAAGGCGAAGACGATACGCATCAGGCTTCCAACCTGGTAGAAAGTTTTCTCTGGCGGACGGTGGACGCATTGGTACGACGATGCATGCAAGACGACCCGCTCACACACGCGATTCACGAGCGCGTCCAAGAGAGTGAGTCTCTACAAATTCCCTGGCTTCGATCTTTGGTGCATTCCGATTCCTGGATTTCAGCTTCGACGGCAGACTGCTCGATCATCCACACCAAAATTGAACCGTGGGTTTCCAAGCTGGAACCACAACGACAACAGCGAACCTGTCGCACCTGCTTCCAATTAGTCCCGCCTGCCAACGAAGACATGGAAGCTGCCCCCACCGATGCGGTATGGGCTTTGCAGCTTTATATGCAGGCCTGCGACGATAAATCACTGGTGATCGAAGCCGACATGCTATCTTCCGGAATGTCCGACGACCCCACCATCCTGCCCCGCCCTTTCGATATGGGCGCGACACAACTACGTGAAGATGTCTCACGAGCGGCGCGTTTTTTTCCACCACTCGCGGGCTGCGCAAAACCTGATGGGCCAGTCTCATGCGTTCTTACGGTTGACGAAGCGTATCAGTTTCTCCGCGATGCCGCCCCGCTCCTGGAGGCTGAGGGCTTTTCAGTTTGGCTACCGAAATGGTGGCGATCCACCCGATCACGATTACACCTCATGCTCGACATTGAGCCTGACGATCAAAACTCGACCACAGCTAAGGGACACATGAGGCTCGATGCGCTCGTGTCGTTCAATTGGCGCGTGGCTTTGGGGGATGACGAAATTTCTCTCGAAGATATCTCAGCATTAGCCAATGCCAAGACGCCGCTGGTTAAGCTTGGTTCGCAATGGACGGAAGTCGACCCTGGTGACGTGACACGAGCTATGCAGTTTCTCGAAAAACAGGCATCGGGAAAAATGACCCTGCTCGAAGCGCTTCGCGCCAGTTACATGGCTGACGATATGGCGCTAGGCCTACCCGTCGGCGGGCTTCGCGCAGGCGGTTGGATTGATGAGTTTCTAAATGCCACGGAAGGCAATCAACGCATCGAACCACTGGAACCACCAGAAAATTTCAAAGGCTCACTTCGCCCATATCAACTGCGCGGTCTGGAATGGTTAAGCTTTCTGACAGACCTTCGTCTGGGCGCGTGCCTGGCTGATGACATGGGTCTGGGTAACACCATTCAGCTCCTCTCGTTGCTTTTGCATGAGCGCAACAAAGATTCGAGCATAGGCGCCACGCTGCTTTTGGTGCCGATGTCGCTTGTCGGTAACTGGCAACGCGAGCTTGCCAAATTCGGGCCATCACTCAATGTGCTTGTGCATCACGGCATGGACCGACTGACCGGAGACACGTTCGTCGATGAAGTCAGCAAAATGGACGTCGTACTTAGCACCTATGGTTTAGCCCACCGCGACCGGGAGACGCTTCAGAAAGTCCCCTGGCATCGCATTACGTTGGACGAAGCCCAGAACATTAAGAACTACGCAGCCAAACAGGCTCAGGCCGTTCGCGCCTTACCCGCGATGCACCGAATCGCACTGACCGGTACGCCAGTTGAAAATCGCCTGAGCGAACTTTGGTCGATTATGGATTTCCTGAATCCCGGATATTTAGGCTCGCCAACAGATTTTCGCCGACTATTCGCAGTGCCAATCGAACGTCATCGCGAGGAAGATAGATTGAATCGTCTGCGCCAGCTCATTAGGCCCTTCGTATTGCGCCGCCTGAAATCGGACCCAACCATCCTGCCTGATCTTCCGGCAAAAAATGAAATGACCGTCTACTGCAACCTCACCAGAGAGCAGGCCAGTCTTTACGAAGCAACGGTTACTGAAATGATGACCCAGATCGACCTGACTTCTGGCATTCAGCGACGCGGGTTGATCCTGGCTACACTTGTCAAACTGAAACAAATTTGCAATCACCCGGTCCAACTTTTGAAAGACGGCTCCTCAATGTCAAATCGCAGCGGCAAGTGCGAACGCCTTACGGAAATGCTGGAAGAAGTTCTTGCGGAAGGTGACAAAGCCGTGGTCTTCACCCAGTTCAGGAAAATGGCTGAGCTTCTGGAGGGTCATCTTCACGACAAATTGCAATCACCCATACTCTTGTTTCACGGCGGCACGTCTCGTAAAAAGAGAGACGAGATCATCAAGACATTTCAAACCGAAAACTCGAAAGAGTCGATCCTCGTGCTGTCGCTCAAAGCTGGCGGGTTCGGTTTGAACTTAACAGCCGCGAGCCATGTGTTTCATTATGATAGATGGTGGAACCCCGCCGTCGAAGACCAGGCTACCGACCGTACCCACCGAATCGGCCAACACAGGCAGGTGCAGGTTCACAAATATGTCTGCATCGGAACCTTGGAAGAACGCATCGCCGCCATGATGGAAAAGAAGCGTCAACTTGCTTCCTCAATCATCGGCAGCGGGCAGGATTGGATCACTGAACTTACCACCGAAGGACTCCGAGATTTGTTCGTACTTTCTCGTGATGCCGTAGGAGAAGAATAATATGGATCAACCGCCGAGCGAAGCTCAGCCTATCGCCCAGACACTAAATATCGTACCGACGATATTCCCGGCTTCGCCGCCGCTGGAAGAGACGACACACCCATTCTGGCTAGCGGGCGAAGGCTTAGCCGACATCGACATCCAGGTCGAACCACCAGCCTCACCGTTGGCGGTATTAGAAAAATTAGGCCCATCCCCATTCGAACGGGCAGGTTTTCCACTGATTGGTTTTCTAGCTACGACTTATGATAAGGTAAGCCGATTCGCGCTAGATCGAAAATAGTGCGGACGATACACCGTCATCGCCACTAGAAATTATTTGCGTTGGGGCCGGGCAAAATTAATTCCAATATAGTCGCCGACAGATCCGCGAAGATATTGACGACATTAGCCTGCGACCTTACAAAATAGCAGGCCTTGGCGAGTGCGAATGCAGCAAACATCGCATCTCGCGGGATTAGCGACGCCGACATAGCTCAATTGGTAGAGCGCAGCTTTCGTAAAGCTGAGGTTCCGAGTTCGATTCTCGGTGTTGGCTTTCACATTTCACATGCGAATCACGACCATAAAGCCGCTCACTACAACTCGCCCCTAATGAAAAATCCCCAGAAACTGGCTTCACCAGGTTTATGCTTTGATAGCTGAAATAGGCGCATCTATCGGCAGAGACAAATCCTGATGATGAAGCTGCTTTTCAAGCTCTTCCATAAATACCTGATAACTCTCAAGCCGACGCTTGGCTAAGGTCATTGATTCGTCGAAGAAGAAACCATCAGAAAGCTTAGCTGTCCAATAATGATATTCCACTTGCCGATGCCAGGTCTCGACATGCGATTGAACACAACGTCCTTCGATCAAACCTTTTCGCACACACGACCATATTGACGCAAGGCTAAACTTTTCTAACTCCTCGGCGTCCGCAAGAATCATGCCCTCAAAAGAATCGTGACGTCGATCATTCATGCTCAAAATAGACGACTCCGCCCGAATCATGGTTTCCTTAGTCAAGACACTACCCAGCGTCTTGTTCATGACTTCCACACTCATCTCTCGTTGAGTTGGCGTTAATGGCTTTGTCAAAATGCGTGATCGACAAACACCATCCTCACGCACAAGCACAGCCCACGCAGCATTGTGATAGAGGGATGAAGCCGCTACGGCGAAAGTATCAGGCGAGCGTTTTTGCTGACCTACAATCGCAGCAAGCTCTAAAGAAAGTTTAGCGACGCGATCGCAATGTTCCCATAGGAACGCATCTACCGCGCCAGCCTTGGTAGAAAGGGCAAAATCGCATTTCGCCAATTGCCAAACAGTATCCAACTGGATCATGGACATACAGCCCTGCCGCCCTGTAACAGTCGGCTAAATACGCAAGCATTCAATGGCCCACGCCGTTCCATTCGTTTGTATTATACAAATGCGGCTAACTACCGAGACTGAACTTGCCAAGTATTTGGAATTGTATTCGTGAACCGCAACCCTTTACGACAACACATATACCATCATGCCACCTGTAAAACCTATTGCTTCAAAACCAATCCCTCGAAGAATTTGACACCAAGCCCGAAGTTCACGCACCACACCTGCCTCAAAATCATTGTAACATTATGTCAGGGATAATTACCAGAAAAAAAAGTAGATACTTGATAATAATAACTTGTGCGTTGGCACAAACAAAAAACGTGCCTGCGATTTTCTAAAAAACTACTAGATTACATCGAAGTAGCAATTGCGTTTCTGAGGCATCCAGCCCGCCGAAGTGATAAATTGCCTGATTTCTGCCTCGTTCAACTGAAAAGTTGTCCCAGCCGCAGACACCACATTTTCTTCCATCATCACCGAACCCATATCATTAGCCCCGAAATATAGAGCAAGCTGACCAATTTTTGGCCCTTGAGTCACCCAACTCGATTGCAAATTGGGGATGTTGTCTAAGTAAATCCTTGCGAGCGCAGTCATACGCAAATACTCGTCGGCATCAGCTAACATAAGATGTTGGCCATCGGGCAGGCCTGCATAGTCCGCGGGAAACTGCTTCACCCGACCCAGCGGCGTACCACCAGGCTGAAATGTCCAACTGATATATGCCGTGAATCCGCCCGTTTCATCCTGCAAATCTCTAATCAACCTGAGATGTTCAATCCGGTCCTCAATCGTTTCAATATGCCCAAACATCATCGTGATGCTCGTTTTCATCCCGATTTTGTGAGCCTCACGCATCACATGAAGGTATTGCTCAGCCGAGGTCTTACCCTGGGCGATTTTATTTCTAACGCGATCAACCAAAATCTCCGCCCCACCGCCGGGCACGGTATCCAAGCCAGCATCTTGCAATCGTAGCAACACATCCCGCACACTCATATCAAACATCTCATGAAAAGCGTGGATTTCTGGCGGGCTAAACGCGTGAATATGGATACCGGGAAAATCACGCTTGATAAAACGCATCAAATCCAGATACCACTCAAACGGCAAAATCTCAGCCGGGACCAAGCCACCCTGCATCAACACCTGCGTACCGCCGATAGCCTCCAATTCTACGATTTTCTTTCCAATATCATCAAAACTCAGCACATAGCCTGACGGAAGGTCTGTTCGACCGGAATCCATCCCTGGCGGGTCAGCTTTGAAATTACAGAAAATACACTTAGCCGTGCAATAATTCGCGTAGTTTATATTACGATCGACCACATACGTTCGATAGTCTTCAGGATGAAGTCGTAACGTCACCTCATGCGCACGTCGGCCCAACTCGTGTATCGAACATGACGTGTACAACTCCATCGCCTCTTGCTCGGTCAAGCGCGAAGCCACTGGTTTAGAATTTTGCGAAAGTACTTGTGTCATGCAAACACCAACGTCTGGTTATCAGGAATAATTTCGTGCCGCTTAATCATCTCATGAAATAATTGCATCGCCTCTTTCTGGCGAGGGCCGATGGTATACTTAATTCGTTTCGTCAAATATCGCGTAGCCAAATGTACAGGCCAACCCATCCCCGGACCATAATCCGCAGCTATCAACTCCGCCGACTTCACCCCCGCGTCTCTCGCCAAGTTAAGCTTATCAGCCAAGACTTCGCAATTAGAATCACGGGCCGCGACCCACGCCGCGAACACAAACGGCAGCGAAGTTAGCGACTTCCAGGATGAGCCTAAATCAATCTCATACTCAAACTCAGTAGGCTTAGCCGTGACAACCTTATCGCCAATTAGCAGCACACCCGTCTCGCGTGACACCGGCTTACCAGGCTCATAAGGAACCGTCTCCAGCTTACAGCCAAAATGTTCCTGCCAAAGCACCTTCGCCAGACAGACAGACGTGTGCGAATCGCCATCCACGCATAATCGCGTCAACGCCTCAGCCGGGGCATGAGAAAAAACACGCACGGTAAAAGTCTCGCCGTCACAACCAATGCACGCATCGGAAATAACCTGCCAATCGTGAGCCGAATAAAATAAATCAATCACCGGCACTAACGCAGCGTCCACCTCGTTCTGGTCCAGCAACTTCGGCAGCCTAGACGGCACATCGAAAATCAATTCGCATTGCGGGTCAGACTCCAAGCCGGGAATCAGCGGCTTGGCATTCAAATAAGAAACGACGCCAAGTCGCCAGCATTTCTGACTGTCTTGTTGCATAATCAACTGCGAAACCCTTTTCAATTCGTACCAGCGGCCCTCATCGTCAGCCCGTCTATCCCCGGACGAGATGGCATTATAGAAAACGATCCGCGTTACTCAATCGCCAATTACCCGAAATTGCGTAAGTTTCCATCAGGCTTTGTCGTTTTGAAGTACTTTTGCACCAAAGATTAGCCAATTGACGATGATATCAACTAGAGCTAAGTTGAAATGCGGTCATTCTTTACTGGCCGCTTGTTCGACAGGCAGCGGTTTACAGAAGAAAGCCATTAGCTAATACCCGTGTCACAATAAGAGCGAGTTGCCATGAATGATAATCTCAATAAACGAAAATCAGCGAGTCTCCGATGCCTCGCGTATCTACTAGCCTGCCTGTTTCCCATCGTAGGATGTCAACAAGTTGGGACTTCGCTGCACATTCGTGACTATCGAAACGATGGCCAGGTGGTTCAATATGCCCAGCCTTTTTCTCAGGCCTACTACGACATCAACAGCGCCGGCGAACTCGACGTAATTCTGCGCGAAGAAGTCCCAGCCGACGGGAATCCCAATCGTAATATCGTGCAAATTGTCCACATTCAAAGCATTTGGCTAAGTCGTTACCCGCAGTCAAAATCCGAGAAGGGTCAAATCAGCGGCGGCATTACTTATGCCATCATCGACGGAGCCAACGTTTCTGTTTACTCCGGAACAGGCTCCACCCATTTTAGCCATGACAAAAAGAAGGACATCGTGAGCGGGTCTATCGGCCGAGCCGTGCTAAACATCCGCAGCGGCGGCATCCCCGTATTCCGTCGAGCAGAAGTGAAAGGCACATTCGTCGCCCAGCGCAATCGCCGCGAAGTAGTCAGGCTAACCAACCAACTAGAAAGATATTTAACGCCGTAGATGGGGATGAAAGCCCGTTACTCCTAGGTTAGTCTATCGAGCGTTGTCTTGAGACTAGCCCAGCTAACGCAAAGGAGCAACGAACATGAATGATTCTAAGGTATTTGTCGGATTAGACTACCACAAAGATTCTGTG
>JAJRPG010000058.1 GCA_024280855.1 Planctomycetota bacterium
CATAGGTTCTGCTGCTCACGTTTACGCTTGCCCAACGCCATGAATTACCTCATCCTTGAGTTCAATCCTACTCCTCAATCACGCGACTCTAACATTATAACACAATTGCCAAAGAGTTCTTCAACAGGCTGCTAAGGCTCCCTTTAGTTGCGACGCCGTCGATAGTGGCAGCTTGAATATTGTCAGTGACACTCTAACCGAAGCCAATAAGAGCGTGGACGCCGTCCCCGAAGGGTTGGCCGGTTCAGACTGGAAAAGCATCCGCCAGGTGTACGAACAAAATCGCCATGCAGTTGTAGCGGTGTCTATGGCAGTGGATGGTGCGTTCCGCGCTCGCAACCCTGGCCAGCAATGGCTAACCCATTTCGACGGGCGTGGCTTCGTTGTTAATCCAGACGGTGCGAATTGGCAATGGGGATTAGAACTGCAAAGCTACGGTTTCCCCGGCCACCAGCGCAGTATTAATGGCCAAGCAAATATGACCGCGGATAACAATCGAGTGACATATGACTGGCACGAAGGATTGCAGGAGTGGTTCGTTAACGGTCGTAGCGGATTGGAACACGGCTTCACGCTAACCAGTCGGCCAGCAGGAGCGGGCGACCCCCAACTGGGGGCGAGTAACCATTTGGAATTCAGGCTAGCGGTGCGCGGCGGCTTACTTGCCAAGGCATATGCTGACGGACTCGGCGCGAGCTTCGTGAATGGGCAAGGAAGCACAGTCGTAAACTACGTCGGGCTGAAAGTTTGGGACGCGGATAAGCGACTGCTCTCCGCACGGCTCGAAGCAGATGCTACGGGACTGCGACTGACCGTAGACGAACGTAATGCGCGTTACCCTTTAACCATCGACCCCATCGCCCAGCAGGCCTATCTCAAGGCGTCCAATACCGAGGCAGGTGACAATTTTGGCTTATCGGTGGCGGTGTCCGGCAACACAGTAGTGATCGGGGCGGATGGCGAGGCCAGCAACGCTGCAGGCGTCGACGGGAATCAGTCCGACGACAGCGCCAATTATGCCGGCGCGGCTTACGTCTTCGTCCGCGACTCTGGCGGAGTATGGAGTCAGCAGGCTTACCTCAAGGCGTCCAATACCGAGGCAGGTGACTTATTTGGCCAGTCGGTAGACGTATCCGGCGACACAGTGGTAGTCGGGGCGTACTTGGAAGCAAGCAACGCTACGGGCGTCAATGGTAGCCAGGCCGACAATAGTGCCACCGAGTCCGGTTCGGCTTACGTCTTCGTCCGCGACTCTGGCGGCGTCTGGAGTCAGCAGGCCTACCTCAAGGCGTCCAATACCGATGCAGGTGACCGATTTGGCCGAACGGTGGCGGTGTCCGACGACACGGTGGTGGTCGGGGCGCAAGGCGAAGCAAGCAACGCTGTGGGCGTCAACGGCGATCAGGCCGACAATATCGCCATTCGTTCCGGCGCGGCGTACGTCTTCGTTCGCGATTCTGGCGGCGTCTGGAGCCAACAGGGCTACCTCAAGGCGTCCAATACCGATGGAGGTGACCGGTTTGGTAAATCGGTGGCCGTGTCGGGCGACACGGTTGTGGTCGGGGCGCAAGTGGAAAGCAGCAACGCTACGGGCGTCAACGGGAACCAGGGCGACAATAGCGTCCCCAGTTCCGGCGCGGCGTACGTCTTCGTCCGCGACACTGGCGGCGTATGGAGCCAGCAGGCCTACCTCAAAGCGTCTAACACTGCTTTTAGAGACTTTTTTGGCCATGCGGTAGCGGTGTCCGGCGACAAGGTAGTGGTCGGGGCTATGTTCGAGGACAGCAGCGCCGTGGGCGTCAACGGGGATCAGGCCGACAACAGCGCCGGTCGTTCCGGCTCGGCGTACGTCTTTGTCCGCGACTCTGGCGACGTTTGGAGCCAGCAGACTTACCTTAAGGCGTCCAACACCGGTGCAGGTGACCAATTTGGCCAAGCAGTGGCGTTGTCCGGCGACACGGTGGTGGTCGGGGCGTTTCTGGAGGAAAGCAATGCCACGGGGGTCAACGGGGACCAGACCGACAATAGCGTCATCGATTCCGGTGCAACGTACATCTTCCTCATCCCGAGCGTTTGCGGTGACGGCGTGGTGGAACAGGCTGAGGAGTGCGACGACGGCTTAGATAACTCCGATACCCAGCCAGATGCTTGTCGAACGGATTGTAGTGCAGCCTCTTGTGGTGATGGGGTGATCGACTCCGGCGAACAATGTGATGACGGGAATACTCAGCCCAACGATGGCTGTGACGAGACTTGTGTGATCGAACTGGGAGCATGTTGCCAGGGAACCGTTTGCAATATCTCGACGGAATCTGATTGCCTGGGTGCTGGGGGTGGATTCTTTGGCCCTGATACTACTTGCAACTCGCCCGACGCAGATGGTGACGGTCTTCGCGACGAATGCGACGCTTGTCCCAATGACCCCAATAAAATCCAGCCTGGTATTTGTGGCTGTAACAGAGATGACTTCGCCGATTCGGATAATGACGGTGTACCCGACTGCGATGACCAGTGTTTGGGCGCAGATGATTCGATATTCGCACCTGATTGTGTGGGAGCCATACCGACCGTATCCGAGTGGGGGCTGGTAGTCTTAACATTACTACTATTGATTAGCGGTAAGCTCTACTTCGGTAGGCGCAGTGAAGGGCCAGGAAATATCGCGTGAAGTATGAGGCTACCAGGTTGATCCAATCGGTTTTGATGTGACCGTCGATGAACTTGTTCCTTAGCGGAGGTGGTGCGCGAAGCGACAGATTAGGCAGGTCAACCTTTCGCCAGTAGGCGAAAGAACGACCATGCCCTACCGGGCTTGGGCTTGGGCTTGGGTATGGACACCCGGCGGGCGTCCTGATCAGAGCCGGTAGCGCGAGCGCCCGGTGTCTTCGGTTTGTCACAAACTCGCGGGCGTTCTTCGTAATTGCGGTGCATACGGCGATTGGAATACACGGGTCGCTTGCGCTCGCCGCTCGGTTTGGGATTAGCATCTCGATTAGAGAATCGCCCGATTAATTAATAGCTAGGCCAATGATGCGGGCTTCGAAAATGACACGTCCGTCGATGACGCCTTGTGCGTCTGCGATCACGCGCCGCTTGCGCATCCCACGCCCCACCGACATGATGTAAAGGCGTGCAGGCGGGACGACGGTCTCGCGGAACTTGCAATCTTCAACGCCTCCGAAGGCGATGAAGCTTTCAATTTTTCCATGAACCTTGGCTTGGATCGCAGAGAGTTGGGCAGCCATTTCCAGCATAATCACGCCGGGTAGTAGTGGCATGCCAGGCACATGCCCGCGCACCCACCACGCATCCGGCGTCACATTGCAATAAGCGATCATGCCTGGCAATTCAGGGTCGTCGTGACAAATGCCATCCAGCACTGAAAATTCGTGGCGATGCGGCAGCAATTCGTAAATCTGCTCTTTCGTCATACTGTCCCGGGTCAAATCTAATTGGCTCGGGTCAAAGAGTAGCGGTGGTGGCATAAGGTGGGCCTGATAATCATGCAACGCCTAACAGCGCGGGCCCAACGCTTGGGAATACCCTGCTTAAAAGTCGCAATAACTGGTTTACGCTGCTTCTTCGGAACGCACTTCTAAAATTTTCTTCCGAACAGATTGTGCAGCGTCTTTGACTTCCTGCATGATCTTTCGGACCCGAGTTCCCGCAGCTTTGTTCCCGCCGCTGGCTTTTTTGATGTCTTCTGTGGCAGACTCAACCAGCTCGCGTAGTCGTTCGTAATCCTCCATAGGGATCCTTCTCCAATTAATAAGTTGGTCAGATCATCGTTGACCGGCGTCGGCCAACTGCCGGGGAGTCTACCAGACCCGCCCGACCATATCAAAGCAATAATCGGCTGTTTAAGCCATTTGCGCTCACATTTGAGCCGTTGTATTTCAAAAAATTGTTAATCACAGGCTGGATCGATATCTTGTATCTCAGGTATGGGTATTGTTAAAAAAATTAAATAATTCTTATAACTGTTTGTCAATAAAGTAGTTACGTCAATTTGCGCAGGCATGGCATAACTATGGATTGGGATCACTGATAACAGTATAGATAAGAGCCGCAAACCGATTTTCCAGCCCTGTGAGTCGATGGGGATTTTGCAAAAAAAGTTGAAATTTTGTCCCTGAAGGCTGTTTTTAGTGAATCTTGGGGCTTGTATTTCGTGTAGCACCGCGTATTTTGATGCCGATACGATTGGCCACGGGCGGTCATGGATGAACGCTTTGACTGAATCTAAACGAAAGCGGCGGGTGGATATGCTGCGAATACACTTCTTAAATCTACGCATAATTGCGGTGATGGCTATATGTCTAGGCCTCGTGCCCGACCTCGTGGCCTTGCCGGTGCAGCAGGTTCAGACCCAACGATTTGATATTGAGTATCTGATAAACGCCGACGCACTGCCTGTCACGCAGGTCGAGTTGTGGTATCGCGTTGGTGAAAGTCGGGATTGGCGTTTGTATGGAACGGATGGAGACCGGCAATCGCCGATTACATTTGTAGCTACGAACGAGGGGCAATATGAGTTTTTCTTTGTCGTAACCAATGATGTCGGAGTTTCGAGTCAGTTACCCAAGACAACGTCGCAGGCGCACCACGTAGCCTTTGTAGATTTCACTCCGCCAATTGTTCAATTACATGAGGCGCGACAGATCGAGCATCTTGATCGATCGCTGTTGCAGTTACGATGGAACGTTGTGGATGCCCACTTAACAGATCGCCCGATCGAATTGTCTTATCGAATTGGCGAAAGTTCTCACTGGGAGCCTATGGTCGATGGGTCTATGTCGAATACCGGGCGTTACGATTGGCCTATTACAGAAGGACTAACCGGGAAAACATTCGTGCGATTAGCGGCTACCGATCATGGTGGAAATCGTGTGATGAGTGAGCCACGCGAGGTATGGCTTCGTCGGGTAGAAGTTGCGGCTGCGGCTGCGATGAATCCGAACGGGATACCAGCATCACGCCCAACAATGGGCGCAGCGACAATTACGCCTCCAGCAACTTCGGACAGTCGCCTGGATACCGACAAAACACGAGCTGCCCGGTTTTATGCTGAGGCATTAAGTATGCGTGACCAGCAAGACCTTCGTGGTAGCGTGTCCAAACTTCGACATGCGATAAAGCTAAATCCGTCCATGACTGAGGCGTTGACGGAGATGGCTGATATTATGTATCTGCTGGGCGATTTTGATCGCTCTCAGGGGGCTTATGAATTAGCATTGCGGCAAGCACCTGCGCAGCGAGAAGCGCTGATGGGTTCCGCTCGCGTTCATCGTCAGCGTAGGGAGTATGGCCAGGCGGCGAAGCGGTTGAGGACTATTTTGCGTTATCAGCCTGACGACGCTGAAACCTGGATGAATTTAGGCGATGTGGCCATATTTCAGGGAGATGAGATGCTGGCTCGGGAATGTTATGCCCGAGCTACGCAGATTGATCCCAACGCGCATGCCGTGATTGCTGAGGCGCGAAAACGATTGTCGCTAATGGACGTGGGCAAGCAAACGGTTCGTTAGCGTAGTAGGGTAAGGAAGCAAGATATATGTCTGTATCGCCAAAAGCGTGTCCTTGTGTCTGCGCAATTGTTGGTTCTGAACGTCTGCTCGCGCTCGATGCTTTGCAAGGTGTTAAGGACGCGATGGGTGAGGCGTATGATCCGTCTTCGGTTGTTGAAGTGGACGGAACCAGAGCCAAGCTCGCTGACGTGCTTGATGAAGTGCGCACGATGTCGCTCATGGGCGGTCGCCGGTTGGTTATAGTCGATGCGGCTGATGCTTTTATAACTGCGAACCGAGCCGCGATGGAACGCTACTGCCAAGACCCTGCTGTCGATGGCACGTTGGTGCTGCTATGCAAGTCGATGCCGAAAAATACGCGGTTGTATAAAGTGATAGCTGCGTCGGGGCAGGTTTTTTTTTGCGAGTCGCCAAAAGGTAGGGGCGTGACAACCTGGCTGGTGTCGCGGGCGAAGACGCATCATGGTAAGCGCATAGGCGGCGAGGCGGCTCAGAGCTTACGCGATCATATAGGCGATTCACCTTCGGCGCTGGATGCAGAGCTTGCTAAGTTAGCTATGTATGTGGGCCGACGTGGCGATATAGGTGTTGAAGATATTGAAGCGCTGACCGGCAGGCATCGAGAGGAAACGGTTTTTGCTGTGTCAGACGCGATGAGTGCTGGCGATGTGCGCGGCGCCCTTACGCATTGGGATCAAGTGATGGCTACTGACCGGGCGGCGCCTGCACGAGCGGTGGCTGGTCTTGCCTGGGGCGTTCGGCGATTGCGTGATGCGAAAGTTGATTTTGACGGTGGCACGTCACCGATGGTGTTAGCTAGAAAACTATATTCTGATCCAGCGACGGTGACGCGCACTTTGCAGCGTTGCTCTTTGGATCAGCTTGAAGGACTCCAGGCTGATTTAGTCGAAGCTGAGGTCGCGGTGAAGACTGGATTGTCTACGGTGTCGAGTACGGTTGAGAAAATGATTATACGCCGCACGCTTTCGTGAGGCGACAATATATACTTATCCAAGGATGGTGTGGTATGCGATTTGTAGAATCAGGACGATTGGTAAAGCTTAGCCTGGTGGCGTTGATTGCGGTGTTATTGCCGGGTTTAAGCGGATGCGCAGCCGGGTCTCGCGTTGGTCATCAACAGGTAAATGATTCTCGTCGCGCATCATCAATTCCAGGCAGGTCGCAGGTCTCTACCGGGGCCGTGGCGGAATCTTTGAAGGTTGATAAGCCTTTGTCTACCGCGATAGAAGAGTTTCTTTCTCGAACACAAGAATATGCTGGCCAGGATCAAGCCGCGCCTAAAGCGGCTGCTGTGGCGTTGCCGGTTGCGAAGCTGGGGACAAATGATACGCATGCAGGGCGAGAGAGTTGGCGCGAGAAGCCCGTGTTTCGTTCGACGGTTTTAACGCCAGCTAAGCGAAACAGTGGTCAGGCAGTGTTGGCCCGTGATACGAATCTGTCACGCGATACCATGTCCTCCTCGGTCGTCGGTCGGCGTCCCGCAGCTATCCCTGCGATTCAGCGGGTGTTTGTGCGCAGTGCATCGAGGCCTAAGGCATTACCGAAAATTCATGTTGTCAATGAAGTGTCTAATCAGCCGATGAACGCGGGCGCGCAAGCGGCGATAACTTCTGACCGCGTCATGTCGTTTTATCGGGAACAAATGCATGATGGCACATCTTTGGAAGATGTGTGGACGCTAAAATTTGTAGAGCTTGCGCTTGGTAGGCCTACTGATGATAAATCTTCTATGTCGTCTCTGGGGTTGAATGCGCAACAGACTTTAGGGGCGTTGTTGAAGGCGGCTGAGCAGGTGCATATGTCGTTGATGCATCCGACTGCCCCGGCGGATGACGCGGTGAAGGCACTGGATGCGTTGCGAGCGAAGATGATTGGCCAAGTAGACCCTGAATTGTCTAATACTTTTTTCTGTCGCAGCGTGACGAATTACGGCATTTATGAAGAGATGCCGCGCGATTCGTTCGTGACCGGGCAGCGTGTTCAGACCATTGTGTATAGTGAAATCGATAACCTGAGCAGCGAAGTCGGAGCGGACGGGATGCATCGAACGGTGCTGGGAACGCATCTTGAAGTGCTGACGGTGAATGGCGAAACCGTATGGCAGGACGAGCAGCCGGAAATTGTAGATCGTTGTAAAAGAAAACGTCGAGATTTTTTCGTGGCTCAGCGGGTGACGTTGCCCGCGACTTTGCCTGCTGGCGATTACATTCTGAAGGTGTTCGTGGAAGATAAATTGTCAGGCCGAGCTACTGAAGTCGCCCATAAATTTGAGATGTTTTCGCCCTCACATTTGGCCAAGCCCCAAGGCTTACCGGGGTAGCGAAAACCCACATAATTCAACTAATAATCGTCGATCCTACAGACGCTAGTCATTCCCGCGCAGGCGGGAATCCAGCATCCGCGCATCAGTCACGAAAGACTGGATACCCGCCTGCGCGGGCATGACGAGCAAGCTGAATAGGGCATGGCGAGCGATTCATGCGCCGCACTTTCTTTCTTTTTGCAGTAAAAAATCATTTTTTCTTTGGATATTTTGTCTGATCTTGTACAATCCAAATGCGTCATAACTCATTAGGGCATACAGCGTCGTCCGGGCCGGGCTGTTATTTCATCTTGAGAACCATCGCTGAATCATCGACTTCGCATGAACGCGGGTCGATGTAAGGGAGGAGTATTCGCTTGCCAAGGCCAGGCCGAAGGCCATTTTTGCTGAACCATTGTTTCACGTTATGGACCATCATTTTTGTAATGATGGTCTCTGGCGGTGCGATGGCGGAGACATTCCCTGATGCGAAGTTGCGGGCGTTTTCGGGTGATGGCGCTAAGGTGCGTTTCTTGCAGGTCATGCAGCGGATTAATCAATCTCATGTGCGAGGGCTTGTCGGGTTTGAGCGATGGCGTCAGTTGCAAGTTAAATATGAAGGCGACATCGTTTCCTCTAAGACGCATGTCGATTTTGCCAGGGCGTTGAATGAGATGTTTTACGAGTCGGCTATTTCGCATTTTCGATATGTGACCGATCGAGACTGGTCGTATTGGCATTTGCGAGGCGATTGGGAACCTATGATAGATGCCGCCAAGGTGGCACATGTTGGCCTTGTGACTGAAAACATATCTGGAAAATGGTTTGTGCGGGGCATTATGGAAAAATCGCCAGCAGCGCAGCAAAATATTTTGGTAGGCGATGAGATCGTCGCAGTTGATGGCGTCGCGTATGCCCAGGCAAATTCATTCAAAGGTAAAGCGCATCGTTCTGTCGTGGTAACATTTCGACGTGATCTTAAAACTACTTACGAAGTAACTTTGACACCCGTTCGAGAGAATTATGCCCTGGCTTTTCAACAGGCGATGGTTCATAGTGTGCGCGTTGTTGAGCATGAGCATATGAAATTTGCTTATGCGCATGTTTGGACGCTACTGGCTCCGCCGACTGTGTTTGATCGCTTATCCATTATAGAAGATGAAGTTGATGGATTGTTGTTGGATTTCCGCGATGGCGTCGGTGGTCACTCTCAGTCGGCGATGTTTTTTTTGTTGGGCGAACGATCACCGTCTGGTAGCGTCCCACGTATCACACCCTGGAAGAAGCCGGTAGTTATCTTGACGGATTCTGGGACGCGCAGCGCAAAAGAGATAGTAGTAGATGCAGTAAAAAAAGCTGGGCGGGTTGTGTTGGTGGGTACGCCTACGCCGGGCGAGGTGACAGCCGTCGATGTTGAACGAACGGGGGCGGTCGGTCACGACGGTTTTCTAATGCTGCCGTGGTTCCGTTTTCCGCTTGAAGGGCATCCGATTCACCCAGACTTTTTAGTACGTCGGTCTTTGCCTTATTGCGCTGGGGAGGATCCACAAATGGCGCTAGCTAAAGATGTGTTGATGGCGTCTTTGGTGGCTCATTGATATATCGTCATTCCCGCCTGCGCGGGAATGACTGAACGGTGAATTCTGCTTGCAATAATTGCCAGATGCGTTCTGTTCCCATTATCTAAAATGTAAGCCGGGCAAGGTAAGCGATTGACTTACCTTGCCCGGCTATGTGTTTAATTATCCGAATGTTTCGCTCGGTCCTGGACTATGATCCTGGTTGAGCGGCTGGGGCAGCCGGTGGCGCGCCCATACCGTTCATAGCCATGCCCATGTTCTTGGCGGCGATTAGAAGATCCATTGGGAAAAGTAAATCATATTGCGCCCAACCTGATCCGCCGGATGTTGTTATCGCGATTGGTGCGTCAACGGTTGGTACTGGCATTGGTAAAGGTTTACCTTCGACAGCCATGCTGATGTTGCTGACAAGTTCCATGCCGTGATCCAATGCGAAGTAAGCCACCATGGCGCGGCTGACTGGCATGTGTGAGGCAACCTTCTTGATACCAACGTCACCAGCCAATGGCGCGTTGCTCGACTTAGCCGTAGCCATGGCACGATCGAAGTAAGGCCTGCCACCACCGAATGTGACGACGACGTGGTTCGCATTGGCGGCGGCCATGCGTATAACGAGGCCTTCTTTGCCAATAACTTTGAGCATTTCGGCGAGGTCTTCATCATCCACGTCATCGATTTTAGTTAGGTCTACCCGAATTTGAGAGACGGGGCCTGCCGGTCCTGACTCGGCTTTGGGGGCGTGAATGACAAAATCACTTAGGTTGGGAAGTTCCTCACTCGTGTTTTTCATAAACGCGCCGAGAATTTCCATGCCGATTGCGATTTTGCGATTGCCTAGTGATACAAGCTTAGCCGCGTCACTGGTTCCAAGGACAATCGTCGCACCGACCAAGCCTTGATCGCCAGGTGGCAGGGCTTCGAGTGTTGCGCTGACGCTTTTCAAGCTCGTTACAATGCCAGTGATAACCTCTTTTAATTCAGCCAGCTTGTCCTTAGATACGCCTTCTATGCCAGAGGCCATATCCAGATACATGTCAATCTGTTGCATAGCGGCTTTGGTTTGCTCTGGGTGCAATTGTTGTCCGAGGGCAAATACATATTCACCTAGCGGTAGTCCCTTGAGCAGCGGCTCTTTGGTGTTGGCCAATTTTATTTGTGATTCTAACGCACTACCTGGATTTACTGTCAACGCTGAGCGTAGGCCTAGTCCGGCTTTATCCAAGGAAATGCCGATGGTTAGAGACTTTACGCCTTGCGTAAATATATCGACCTGGCCTTTGGTCATGTCGGCTTGTTGTTTGGCGAATGGTCCGCCACCTTGAGCTTGCATCATGGCAAACATAGCCACGAGTCCGTCGATTTGTGGTTTGAAAGTGGTGAGCGCCTGCTTGGCGTTGGCCCAAAGGATAATGTCGAGGCCAGCAAACGTGTTGAGTTCATCGGGGCTAAGCTTGGTCGATAAGTTGCTTTTGCTCTGAGAAATTGCCTGAGCGTTTTCAGCCGTATGAGCAAGGATGAGTGATTTTTCATTGGCTATAGCGAACAGGCTTTGTCCCATGAGGTTGATTGGCCAAACGCCGTTTACTTCTGCCTCGCCGCCGAGTGCGGTAATCATAGCTTTGGGGTCTGCGGTTGAAATGACTAACGCGACTTTGGATTGAATCTCAGCCGGGACGGTGAAGGGCATAGCGACCACGCATACTGGGCCATTTTCGTCGATGCTGGCTAGCATGGGGAGATTCATTTTAATGTTCATGACCAATGATTGCATAGGCGCGGGAATCATGGCATCTAGCTGAAGGTCTTTGATGAGTTGTTGAATGTCTGCATCTAGCGTCGCAAGACTGGGGACGCACAGAAAGGCCAGTGCATCGGACGGAACCGTTGCGACGGCTTTCCTAGCGGCGTCGTTGCCGAAAGTTTGTGGGCATAACAATAGAAGCGATAGGGCTATGTAGGCTAATGATCTTCGTTTCATCTTCGTCTGACTCCTAAATGGGTAACCGCCGAGGATAACCAAATTTCCAGGCGGGACATTATTTTTCTGCGACCAGCATAGCATTGGATGCGGCTGTTGCCGAGTACCCGAATAATTCGTAATGGACGTTGTCGATATTTGTCGGGCTATAAAAATTAAGTACGCGCCCCATTATGGCGCTCTTTGGAAATATGGCTTAATTGGAAAGTGTATCGGTTGGCGGTTGTCACTTCTTTTGGATGGGGGCTTTGTGAAATGTTGATACCGAGGGCTACGGGGAGATAAATTCTGGAACAGGGCTTGATATTGAGGTCGTAGGGATTTTTGTTGAGATTGGGCTGTGAATTAGTTATAATCTGGAGCGGGGGCGGAATGAGTCTATCCAGCCAATCTTTATGAAAGTGGTACGCGGTTGTTGTGGGGGGATTTGTGGGTAATTTTACGCGGTGCAAAGTAGATGCGAGTTCTGCGCTGCGGCTAATGCTGGTCGTTGGCGTTTGTCTGGCCAGCGGTTCAGCGGCGTTTGCGGATTTTATTCCCAGCATGCCGGGGACGCAGGTTCCCGATGACGATACGCCAAGCGAGTCTAGCGAAAAAGGTGTTGATGCTTCGTCGAAAAAGCGAGCCAGTATGCGAAGAAGTTTTTCGCAGACTATTGGCGGAAATCTTTGGCAGGCAGCGGGGCCTGGACCAACGCTTAACGGGCAGGTGGAAAATATTTTACCCGGCGACGAAGTTGTTGGGGCGGTGCATGCGGTAGCTGCGCATCCTACGGATGCTAACGTAATTTATCTTGGGGCGGTCAATGGCGGTATTTGGAAATCTACCAATGCCTTAGCTATGAGTCCTGCTTGGATTCCGTTGACTGACCAGATGCCGTCGCTGTCGATTGGCGCATTAGAATTTGATCCTACAGATTTTTCCCATCAAACGCTCGTCGCTGGCGTAGGCCGGTTTAGTAGTTTCGGCAGTGCTGGCGGCGCACGAACGGGTTTGTTGCGCACGATAAATGGCGGAGCAAGTTGGGCAATTCTTGACGGGGGTGGCTTGCTTATTGGGAAAAACATTTCCGGCGTAGCGGTTCGAGGTTCGACGATTGTAGTATCGGTTAATTTCTCGACGCCGTTCACATTTGGCAACATTGGCCTATTTCGCAGCGTGGATAGTGGCGCTTCTTTTACGCAAATTTCAGGAGCAGTCAGCGGCCCGCCTCAGGGAAGATGTTTTGATTTGGTTGGTCATCGCAATACGCCAAACGTTCTATACGCTTCCATTCGTGATACTGGCTCGGGAAATGGCATATACAAATCGATTGACACGGGGGCTACATGGTTGCGCGTCAGCAATGGCACAATGAACGGCCTGATAAAAGATGGCAGTGGCGGAACGAGTAATGTCGAGATGGCTATTCATGACAACGCTGGCGCGGGAACCAATGCAGTGTATGTAGCTATTCTCAACGCGGGGCAGCTTCGCAACGGTGGCGTGTTTCGTTCGATAAATGGCGGCGTAGCGTGGGTCAAAATGGATACGCCGATGACCAATGAAGGCGGCGTTGATGTCGGCACGAACCCGCGATTCAAACGAGATGATGGAAAGCCTGGCGGACAGGGAGCGATTCATTTTTCGATCGTAGCTGACCCGGTTGATGTGAACATTGTTTATGTGGGTGGTGATCGTCAGCCGTTGGAGTTTCAATTTCCTAATTCGATAGGGGCTACTGATTTTTCCGGCAGATTGTTTCGAGGCAACGCAGCTGCGGCCAGCGGTAGTCAATGGGTTCATTTGACGCATTCAAGCACATTAGGCGCAGCGGGTGGCGGGACGGCTAATACCAGTGCGCCTCATGCCGATTCGCGTGAGATGGTTTTCGATGCAGCTGGTAGAATTATTGAGGTGGACGATGGCGGGGTCTATCGGCAATCATCCCCGCAAAACAACTTGGGCGATTGGTTTTCTATTATTGGAAATCTACAAACGACTGAATTTCATAACATAGCTTATGATAGTAACGCGAATGTGATCATCGGCGGAGCGCAGGATACCGGGACGCCGCAACAAATTTTTGCGGGTGGTTCAACCTGGGACAGCGTATCAACGGCGGATGGCGGCGACGTAGCAGTTGATGACAGTAGTTCGCCGGGAATTTCGACGCGGTATTCGAGTTTTCAATTTTTGGGAAATTTTCGTCGTAGCGAATATGACTCGTTTAATGGGCTGATTAGTGAATCATTTCCCGCATTGGCACTGGTGGGCAGCGGTGAGCCGTTGGTTACTGGGGGGACGGGCAACACGCAGTTTGTCACGCCCCTGGCACTAAATGCTGTTGACCAGGTTCAATTGTTGATTGGTGGTAGTGCGTCGGTTTACGAATCGTCTGATCGCGGCGATACGGTTCGTGAGATTGGCCCGGGAATCGTAGCTAATCGTGGGGCGATGTTGTTTGGCGGGCGATTGGGCGGATTAGATTTTGAAGGCGTCGTATATATAGGCGATGGCTCGACGGTTTACACGCGAAGCATGTCTCAATCGACATTGTTACCGACAGCCAGTGCTTTTCCGGGAAGCTTCATTCGAGATTTTGCGATTGACCCGGATGATTGGACGCATCTTTATGTAGCTGATAGTAGCGACCGTGTATACCGAACGACCGACGCCGGATTAACCTGGCTAAACGTAACCGGAGATTTGCCGGGTACTGGGCATACGAGAGCTATTACTTATATATCTACAGCGACGGGTGTTGATGCCGTTGTGGCAGGCACGGGTGCGGGCGTTTATGTTTCGCTTTTGACTAATATGGGACAGTGGCAAAAGGTTGGCACTAATCTGCCGAATGTGCCGGTATATGACATGGATTACGATCAGGCAGACGATGTGTTGGTCGTGGGGACGTTGGGCCGGGGTGCCTGGACGGTTCCCGCGTTCATGGCTCAAGTGTTGCCTGATTGTGATGCCGAGGTGTGTCAGGGTTCCTGCTGTTTAAGCAACTCCTGTCAAGATGGCGTCACTGAGAGTACATGCGTTTCGCTGGGTGGAGTTTTTGCTGTTGGCGAATCATGCAGCACGTCGTGTCTGGGGTCGTGCTGTGTTGGCTCGATGTGTTTAGGTGACGTGACGATTGGCGTGTGTAGCGGTGCAGGAGGCGTTTTCACTGAGGGTGGCGATTGTAATTCAGTTCCATGTGGTGGGGCTTGTTGTCAGTTGTTGTCCTGTAGCGACGATATAATTTTTTCATCATGCCAAGCTGATGGCGGTAACTGGTTTGGCGGTCGCGTGTGTGCGGATGTATGTTTGGGGGCTTGTTGTCAATCAGCAATGTGCATTCCTTCGGTTACTGAATTAGATTGCAGTCAAAATTTACTGGGTGTATTTACGTTAGCGACAGCTTGTAACGAAGTGTTTTGCGCGTGTCGTAACGGGGTAGGCATGTGTGATCAATCGCATGGAAACGCCGGCTGTGATGACACGGGCTGTTGCGAAACCGTTTGTGCTATTGATCCGAATTGCTGCGATGAAAATCGAGATGCGTGGGATTCGTTGTGTGTCGCTCACGCTCAGGATGTTTGCGCTTTGAACGATGAATGTGTTGACGCGCGTGATATTTTTGAGGGGGTGACACCCTTTGACACCAGCTTGTCTATTACCAGTGGCCCGCCTAACTGTCTGAGCGGAGATCAAAGTGTTGGCATGAACGATATTTGGTATGTGCATACTGCCCAATGCACGGGCAATCTTACGGTCTCGCTGTGTGCGAATACCAGTTACGACAATACGCTGCAAATTTATGACTCGGCTTCGTGTAATCCATTTGGGACACAGCTTGGCTGCGGCGATGATAGTTGTGGTTCGTCTGGTGGGCCTGCACAGCTTACTGTTCCGGTTGCATTGGGAGATGAACTGAGCCTGCGCGTGGGCGGGTTTGCCAGCGCACGTGGAGCTGGCGAAATTGATGTGTCATGCACGGGGGCAAGGCTCAACGCGCCAGGTGCGGCGCGAAGTCCGCATGATGTAACCAAAGATCGCTATTTGTCATTTGACCCTTCTGTTAATGGAAGTACGCCCGTGGGTTATCGTGTGACGCGCGTTGGCGGTACGTCATCCTGGTACGTTGATTGTGCGACATTAGCTGATTTAGGTTCCCAGGGCATCGTGGGGACATTGACACGTACGCCAGTATTTTGTGATTGGTCCAGTGTAGCTGCTTCACCATTTGATGTGTTGCATGTTCGCGGCTGCATCCTGGTACCTGGTAATGAATATCTGGTTGAGGCGACGATTGACGGCATATCTTTTTCGCCGCCGCTCTTGATCTTAACCACGCCGCCTCAATTTGTAGCGGGTCGAGAGTTTGGTGATTTAGTAGGGGTGTTTGTGCGTGGTGGCTCATGGAGTGCACCTGATGGTTTAGTCACGATAAGTGACATCGCAGCGGTGGTTGCCCATTTCGAGCGACGCAGGGGGTCTCCCCATCTGTCGCGTGTAGATATTGATGGCCTCGTGCCCGACGGTGTGGTTGACATCAGTGACTTCATGCGTGCTGTCGCGGGGTTTGGTGCCAATGGGTTTGGAGTGAATGTTACTGGATGCGCGTCAGGAAAATGCATGCCTTTTTGCCCATAAAACCCTGGATTATCATACTTAGGAAGATTTTCCTTGAATTTCACCTGCGATTTTGGTAGGCTCCACCTGCGCGTTCTCCTGCAAGTGATTGTAATCCGGGCTGGATTTGCAGGGCTTGGTTGCTTTTGGTGTATTGCGCATGTTCATGACTGCTGAGAAAGTAGCTCTCCAATAAGGAATACCCATGACAAACACATGTCGTTGTGCCAAAGTTATTGTTTTTATGATGTGCCATGTACTCGGCTGGTCATCCCAGAGTGTGCTAGCCATGCCTGCTAGTCCTCATCCTATCGAGGTGTCTCAGCCTGATGGGCGGTTGATTACGCTCAATATAAAGGGCGATGAGTTTTTTCACTGGTACGCCGATGAGAATTTGTTTACGGTTATCATCGAAAACGAAACTTATGTATATGCTAAAGTGAGCGATGATGACCGATTGGTATCCAGCGGGTTAGCGGTAGGTAGTGGCGACCCTCGTGCCATAGGTTTGGCACCTTGGTTGTTGCCATCACCAGCTGGAATCGAAGCGATTCGTCAGGGTAGTCCGTTGTTTGTGGCTGCTCGCGGTGCCGCGTCTTCTGCGCCGCCTGTCGTTGGCACGATCGATAATGTTGTGATTATGATGCGGTTTCAAAACCATTTAACGCGACCGCTGCCATCTAATGGCGATATCGACATATTATTTAATTCGGATACACGAAACTCATTAGCGCCGTCAGGTAGCATTAAGGCTGTGTATGCTGAAAATTCTTACGGTCAGTTGAATCTAGTATCTGATGTGACTGGCTGGGTGAATTTGCCTCAAACGGAGCAGTTTTATGCCGGTGGGCAATCTGGTCTGACGTTTACCATTCATACCGCTATCCGGGAGGCGCTCGATATTGCAGACTTAACTATCGATTTTAGTCAATTCGACAAAGATGGTGATGGCTGGGTGGATGCCATTTCGTTTGTTCATTCTGGTTTTGGCGCAGAATTTGGTGGCACCGATTCCGATGGAACGGCTGCGGCTGATCGCATTTGGTCTCACCGATGGAGTATTCCGACTTGGACATCTGCGGAAGGCGTGAAGGTAAGTGCCTATCATATTAGCCCGGGTTTGTGGAGTACGAGCGGTAGCGCAATTGGTCGTGTTGGTGTGATCTGTCATGAGACAGGGCATTTTTTCGGTTTGCCAGATTATTATGACACGAACAAGCCAGGTGAAGGATGTGGTTCTTTTGGCATGATGGCTAACAGTTGGGGTTTTGATGGTACGCAACTTCACCCACCTCATTTTTCACCGTTCAGCAAATTCTTTTTAGGATGGGCCACGCCGACCGTGATTAGTCCGGGTTTCCATACGATACCGAATGTGGAATTTAATCCCGTAATCTATCGTATTGATGATGGGTACGAGGTCGGCGAGTATTTACTTATTGAAAACCGGCAACCGTTGGGCGTGGAATCAGATATTCCACAAGGTGGACTGTGCATCTGGCATATTGATGAGAATGTATCGAATAATCAAAACGAAGGATTTCCCGGACAAACTGGCTGGCCCGGTAATGGCTTACACTATCGTAATGCAGTGTTGCAAGCAGATGGGGATTTTGATCTGGAACGCGGTAGCAACCGTGGCGACTCTGGTGATTTGTACCATGGCTTGGGTGTTTCAGAGCTAAGTCCTGACACACTTCCCGATACCGATAAGTATGCATTTGGTTTTGTCGTTGAAACCGGGCATGTGATTACGAATATAAGTAATTCTGCTAGTACAATGACATTCCTTTTTCGAAC
The DNA here is from genome assembly GCA_024280855.1 of Planctomycetota bacterium. Classification (GTDB taxonomy): domain Bacteria; phylum Planctomycetota; class Phycisphaerae; order UBA1845; family UBA1845; genus JAJRPG01. The sequence continues at coordinate 17,812 of JAJRPG010000058.1, forward strand.
GGCTGATTGTAACAATAATGGTATTGATGATCTGACCGAATCAGCAGACCCTCAGGTTGATTGTAATAGTAATGGCGTGCCGGATGAGTGTGAGAACGTAAGTACGATTGTATGTCCCCCCGCCAAGCCCATTGGCCCGAATGGATTTGTAAAGGAACGATATTTGTCGTTAATTCCAGACAACAATGGCGCCACGCCGGTAGCGATAAGGGTGACACGCTCGGGGTCGTCTACGCCTTGGTTCGTCAGTTGCACAATGGATGATCTTGGTAGTGAAGGGATGTTTGGTCAGTTAGTACAGACGCCTGAATTGTGCGTGTGGTCTGCGCCGATTATACACATTCGGGGATGTGAAATCGTTCCAGGTAATGAGTATATTATCGATGCTTCTGCAGACACGATAATTTATTCCAGGGCTGTATCATTTTTAACCACTGTTCCAGAATTTTTATCTGGCCGGCAGTACGGCGATTTAGTTGGTTCATTTATTATTGCTGAGTGGTCTGGCGCGGACGGGCTTGTCACAGCCAATGATATTGTCGCGGCAGTTCAAAAATTTCAATTGTTACCTCAAGCACCTCACACGGCCGTAATTGATACGGATGGCAAGATTCCTAACGCGATCATTGCTAGCAACGATATCCTGCGTGTCGTGCTAGGCTTTGCTGGATCGGAATTTGGTTTTGACGTGACAGATTGCCTCACCGGTACTTGCGTGCCCAGCTGCCCATAATATTGAGTGGTTGGATTTGAATCATGCCGCTATCATGCAGCATGGCTAATGACAAAACACGCTGCCCTTGGGTTAATCTTAATAATTTTGAGTATGTGAAGTACCACGACCAGGAGTGGGGACGTGAGGTTCACGACGAACACAAGCTCTTCGAAATGATTACGCTCGAAGGCGCTCAAGCAGGGCTTAGTTGGGAGACTATCCTAAAAAAGCGGGATCATTATCGCAAAGTGTTTTTAGGTTTTGATCCGAATAAGGTGGCTCGATTCACGCCTGCTAAGATCGCTAAGCTACTGAATGATCCGGGGATTGTGCGAAATCGTCTGAAAGTGGAGTCTACAGTTTCAAATGCCAGGGCTTTTCTTGAAGTTCAAAAAGATCATGGCTCCTTCGATGCTTACATCTGGTCTTTTGTGGACGCCCAGCCAATCCATAGCCAATTCCGCCGTTTGAGCGACTACCCCGCTACGACTCCATTGAGCGACGCCATATCAAAAGACCTGAAAAAACGCGGCTTTCGCTTCGTTGGACCCACTATTACATATGCTTACATGCAGGCTATTGGTATGGTCAACGACCACACGGTAGACTGCTTTCGGTTCGGAATGTGATCGCTTGAAAATCGGCGAGTGGCTAGCCCAAGAAGTAGCTCAATCGTAGCAATAGAAAAGCGCCGGGAAATAATATACTCCTATTAGGGAGAAAGTAACTTATGAAACGAAACTGTACCATGATAATCGTGTGTCTTCTCATCAGTTCCATGGCCAGCGCATATGGCGAGCCAGCCACTCGGTTTGCCAAAGACCGCGATGTCGATTCATTACACATTAAGCTTGATCTGAATATCGACTTAGAGAAAAAGTATGTGAAAGGAACAGCTACGATAGATATAGCTGCGATGCGCGACGTCTCCACGATTACGCTTGATGCCATCGACCTTGGCGTTTCGCAGGTGACAGTGACTCGCCTGGACCATGCTGCATATCCGGTGGAATTTAGTAATGACGGTGAGACAATAACTGTTCCCTTAGGGGCGATGTTGCATACGGGTGAAAAGGCTACGATCACGATTGAGTACACGGTGGACAATCCTCGTAGTGGCCTGCACTTTTTTGGTCCGACTAAGGATGAGCCGGACGTGCCCTATGTCGTTTGGTCGCAGGGCGAGAGCATTACCAATTCCTATTGGTTTCCCTGTTTCGATCACCCCAACGAACGGCAGACGACCGAGTTAATCGTGACAGCTAAGAAGGGATTCAAAGTTAGCGCGAACGGGCATTTGGTTTCTCACGCCGAAGATGAAGCGACGGGGACGGTGACATACCATTGGCTCCAGGATAAAGCGCACGCCGCATATCTAGTGAGCATGATCGTCGGCGATTTCGTAACCCAAAAGGATACCTGGCGGGGCAAGCCGCTTAACTATTGGGTTCATCCAAAATATCAGGATCAGATGGACTTTTCATTTCGCAATACAAAGCGCATGTTAGACTTTTTCAGTGATCGTATCGGCATTGAATATCCCTGGGACAGGTACGGGCAAGTCTGTTGCGAGGGGTTTGGTGGCGGGATGGAAAATACTTCCGTCACGACGATGGGCAACCGGGCCTTGCACAATAAGCGGTCTTCGCTGGATTCCGATTCGGATGGTTTGATCGCTCACGAGTTGGCTCATCAATGGTGGGGCGATTTGTTGACCTGCCGAGATTGGTCGCACTTATGGCTAAACGAGGGATTTGCCAGCTATTTTCAAGCACTTTGGACGGAAGAAAGCCTCGGCGACGACGAGTTTCGATATGACATGTTTCGCAAAGCGAATCGCGCCAGAAAGGGCGGGAAAGAGCGTCCGATTGTTGACCGTTCGTATGCCTCGCCGGGGAGCATGTTCGATGCACGGGCGTATCCTAAAGGTGCGTGGGTTTTGCACATGATGAGAAAGCGCCTCGGCGAAGAAACATTTTGGAAAGTCATTAACCGATATGGCCAGGACAATAGATTGAAAACCGTGGAGACTGTCGACCTCCGTAAAGCGGTCGAAACGATCACCGGGCAAACGTTCGAGCGTTTTTTCTACGACTGGACCGAGCGTCCAGGCCATCCGGAAGTTACGGTTTCTTATAAGTGGAATGCTGACGATCATCTTGCAGACATTTCAATCAAGCAAATCCAGGACGACGACGCTTTTCAGTTTCCACTGGCTATAGAGTTTGTCTTCGACGATGAGACCGAGCCTATAAAAGTCGTGCGAGAGATAACGAAAAAAGAGACGGGGTTGTATTATCCATTGCCCAGCAAGCCATCTTTGGTTCGGGTAGACCCCGACCAATCGGTGCTCATGGAACTAAAGGAAAAAAAGGGCCGTGATCTCTGGCGGACGCAGCTAACGGATGATCTCAATCCCGTAGCCCGAATACGAGCGGCTATACATTTTGGAGAAACTAAGTCTGAAGATGACCGTAAATTTCTGGCTGAATCTCTGTCAACAGAAAATTTTTGGGGTGTGCAACGTGAAATCGCTCGAGCGCTCGGTGAAGCTGGGGGCGATGTAGCCCGCGACGCACTGTTAGCCGGGTTAAAATTCGAGAACCACAAAGCCCGCCGAGGATGCGCCGAAGAGCTTGACTCCTACCTGGGCGATGAGAAAGTTATCAAAGCCGTTCGCGCAATCGTGCAACAGGGTGATCCCAGTTATTACGTGGAAGCCGCAGCCATTGAGACCTACGCGAAAATTGGTGCTACCGATGCTGTAGAAGTTTTGACGTCTGTTCTATCGCGGGACTCGCGCAGTGAAGTTCTCCGCCGGGCTGCGCTTACGGGGCTAGGGACCGTTCGGGATTCCACAGCCGTCGATGTCTTGGCTACATGGACGCAACTGGGTAAGCCAAGACTCGCGCGACCATCGGCGATTATGGCGCTGGCGAATCTTACCCATACAACTTTCATCGACGATGCGCAGATGCGGTTAATTGTCGACGCCATCACAAAGTGCCTGGATGACACAGGCGTGCGTGTGCGCCGAGCCGCCGTTTCCTCACTCAGTTCACTTGCGGACCCGTCGAAGGCTAGGCCTGCACTGACTGCGCTTCGTTCTTTATTGGCGAATAATTCCGACGAACGCAGCAAACCTCGCATTGAGAAAGCGATCAAAGCCATCGAGTCAGGCGAGCCTGCCCAAGTGCAATTAGCCGAGCTGCGTTCGGAACTGAAAGAATCGCAGGAGCAAAACGAGTCGCTCTCCGACCGAATCAGCAAGCTCGAATCCATAATTTCAAAGCGTTCAGCCAATGATGGGAAAACCAAGGACACGCCTGAGCCATCGTCGGGAACTCATTAATTCAACATCGTCATCCCCGCGCAGGCGGAATAGAGTCTGACGTGCGAGTTGATTTTGTTCTTGCCGTTCCTGCTTACCGAGTAACATTTTTCAATTGCTCAAAAGCAGTCTGCAAAGCTTGCCCAATCGAATCGCGGATGATTAAATCGGCTAAATGATCCAGTGGTGTTGGCTCGCGATTGATAATGACCAGCGTCGCGCCATGCTCTTTGGCGATTCGCGGAATCGAAGCGGCTGGTTCGACGACTAATGATGAGCCAATCGCCAGACAGATGTCTGCTTGGGAAGCCAGAGAAAATGCCTCAGCCATAAGGTCTTCCGGCATGGCTTGTCCAAATGAAATGGTTTTCGATTTAAGCGGATGTCCACACGCATCACAATCCGGCGCTGCGTCTCCAGCGTCTATGCGTGCCATGATTTCCACCGGCGTCCATTCCTTACCGCAATGCACGCATGACACGATTCTAGCCGTTCCATGAATTTCTATGACGTTTTGGCTACCGGCGTCTTGATGAAGCCCGTCGATGTTTTGGGTGATGACCGCAGCCAGTTTGTTTAGGCGTTCAAGCTTGGCGATAACCTCGTGCCCAACATTGGGTTGGGCGTCGCTCATTTCACGGTAGAGTTCCTGGCGCATTTCCCAATATCGTACTCGCGCGTCGCGCGATCGTAAAAAGTCGTCGTACATGACGGGCTGATTGCGAGACCAGACCCCGCCTGGACTTCTAAAATCAGCCAGCCCGCTTTCGGTGCTGATGCCCGCCCCGGTGAAGGCGATGCCGCGTCGGGCTCGATTGATGATGTTAGCCAGTTGGGTGTCATCGCTCATGCTGGGCATGATACCCGATTTTGCGTCAGGCTGAATCAGGAGTGGGGTGCGAGGATTTTCATCGCGTCCGTCCCCCACCCCTCGGGAGTACCCGAAGAATGGGGAACCCGCATATTCTGTCATGCATCCCTTTATTTCTAGATTATCCTGGCTCACTTTCAAGCCTCTGGCTATCTGATACACTACGCCGGAGGTTTTTTATTTAATGGATAATGCGGATACAAATATGAGTCAGCCACGACGTGTTGCTTTTGTTTCTTTGGGGTGCGCCAAAAATTTGGTGGATTCCGAAAAGATGCTGGGTCAACTGGCAGAAGCCGGGTGTATCATCACGGCTGATGAGTCCCAGGCTGATGTGATTGTCGTGAACACCTGCGGATTTCTGGAGGCGTCTCGAACAGAAGCAGACGAGGTTGTGGCCGAGGCGCTAGACAATAAGCGTAGTGGCGGTGTGCAGCGTGTGGTGGTTGCTGGTTGTTTGGTGCAGCGAGACAAACAGGCTATGCTGGACAGGCTGCCCGGTATTGATGCTCTTGTAGGCGTGAACAATCGTGATGATGTGGTGAGGGCAGTGCTTGGCGAATCTTCATCGGGCGCGGCTGATCGTAAGACAGATATATATCTTTCAGACTATCACCCATTTACACAACTAGACACAGCCCGGCTGCGCATTACGCCGCGTCATTATGCGTACCTGCGCATTAGCGAAGGGTGCGATCAGAAATGTACCTTCTGCACCATTCCGTCGATTCGAGGGGAGATGCACTGCAAGCCGCCTTCGATGATTATGACCGAAGCCCGTGAGCTGGTTAGCGATGGCGTCGCTGAGATTAGTTTGATCGGACAAGACACAACAAGTTATGGCCTGGGTGAAGACCCCATCGAAGGCGGGTTAGCTGGTTTGTTACGGCAACTTAATCGGCTCGATGGTCTTCGCTGGCTACGCCTGATGTATGTATACCCAACGGTGTTGTCGGATGATATTCTTGACGCTGTCGCTCAGTGCGAAAAGGTGTGCAACTATATCGATATTCCGTTGCAGCATATTAATAGCCGCGTACTTAAGTCTATGCACCGACGAATTGATCGCAGAGAGACGGAGCTTCTACTTAAAAAGATTCGAGATAGTATTCCCGGTGTGGCGATTCGCACAACGTTAATATCTGGTTTCCCAGGAGAAACGCAGGCTGAGCATGATGAGCTGGTAGAGTTCGTCAAAGATTTTAAGTTTGATGCGCTAGGCGTATTTCCATATTCATTAGAGGCTGATACGCCGTCCGGACGAATGCCAGATCAAGTTCACGAACAGGTAAAACGTGATCGAACGGAAGAACTCATGTTAGCCCAGCAGGAAGTTGCATTTGCCGCAGCCGATGAATGCGTTGGGAAAACGTTTGAGGTTTTGATTGATTCCGTTGAAAAAGACGGTAGTGCGATCGCGCGGCATCAAGGACAAGCGCCGTCAGTGGATAGCGTGGTTCAAGTCACGCGGGCGGGAGCAAAAGCGGGCGAATTTATCTACGTTCGGTGTACGGCGCGGGACAACTACGACCTAATAGCTGTCCCTACTCAGGTTTCGTTACCCGTGTTGGGCTTATGACAAAAGCATTGAATCTCCCCAATTCGATCACCATCGTAAGGCTATGCCTAGCCGTCGTTTTTTTTGCTTTGTTGTCACAGTATTCTCAACGAGACCCTGAGCCTTGGAAGCTTGACTGGGCCGCGGGCTTGTTCATCTTTGCCGCACTCACCGATAGTTTGGATGGCTACTTAGCCCGCAAACTAGGCCAAGTTACCGTGCTAGGCCGATTGCTTGATCCACTGGTTGATAAAGTATTGGTGTGTGGCGCGTTTATTTTGTACTGTGGCCCGGCGTTTGTCGGGCGAGATGGCGTAAACGTGACCGGCGTGCAGGCCTGGATGGTTGTACTTATCGTCGGCCGAGAGTTGCTAGTCACTGGTTTGCGCGGCATCAATGAATCTATGGGCCATTCATTCCCGGCTTCGGTTCATGGCAAAATAAAAATGTGGGTGCAAAGTATTACCATAGCTGTCATCCCCTTGCTCATCGCCCACAACAACACCTGGGCCTCCGGTGACTGGGCCAACCTGTTACAGACCTCTTGTGTTTGGTTCGCAGTCATAGCCACCGTTCTATCGGCTGTCCAATATGTTATTCAATCCCGATTTGTACTCACAGAGACACCCTCCGCGTGAACGAGCTTAATTATTTGAACGCGGTTTTGCTAGGCATCGTGCAGGGATTAACCGAATTTCTGCCCATAAGCAGCAGCGGCCACCTGGCGATGACGCAGAAGTTCATGGGCCTGGACGCCACCAACCAACAGCTATTATTTTTCGACATACTCATGCACCTCGGCACGCTTATCGCCGTGGGCTATGTCTTCGCGCCGCCGATGAATCTTTTTCTGCGACGACTTCATAAAGAAATTCTAGGCCCACCCGTCCGTAACAAGTTCGCCTGCCGCTTGACGATGCTGGCCATAATAGCTGTCATCCCCACGGGAATCATTGGCGTAGGATTCAAAGATGAATTTGAGAAAGCCTTCGGCAGTGCGACGGGCATCAGCATTGGCTTAGTCATCACCGGCGTGTTATTAGCCCTGACAGCCGTGGTGCCTCGTGGTAAGCGCGGCTGGAAAAAATTCGCGTGGTGGCAGGCGCTGCTCATTGGAATCGCGCAAGGGGCGGCGATTATGCCCGGCATTTCTCGTAGCGGCTCCACAATATGCATGGCCTCTTTTTGCGGCATTAAAAGGCAGTGGGCTGCGCAATTTAGTTTTCTGATCGTAGCCCCTGTGATAGTTGGCGCTGCGATACTTCAAATCAAAGACCTAGCCACGATGTCCCATATGGATTTATCAAGCCTATCTTGGGGGCCGTTGATTGCGGGCACGGTCGTTGCGACAATCGTCGGAGTGATGTCTTTGCGGGTTTTGCTTTCGTTAGTACGCAACGCCCGGCTTCATCTTTTCACGCCTTACTGCTGGATGATGGCTATCATTTTCTTCTTTGCATCGAGGTAACGAGCCGCATGCTTCAGCTCGCGCGGAGTCGAAATGGCGTTATGCACAAGACATAAATAATGAAGTCGCCATCAGAGCCGCACGGCGCAAGCCTGCGGGCAGTATTTACACGAGGTTAATTTTTCTTGGACGTCGTCAACCGACATGCCACCAGGCTTGCGCCAGGTGCTCTGAATAATCTACGAAGAAGAAGCAGATGTATCATTGGTCAAAGCAAGCAGTTCTTCCAGCATCGTCACATGTAGCTTGAGTATGTTCGCTACAATCGCCGCGGCGCTAGGTGTTTCAGTAAGCTGTGGCCCCGCAGATTCATAATAGCGAACCAATCGCTGTTGATATTCCACAATGCGTGGCAGCGCCTGGATAAGATCAACAAAATGCAAATCGCCCGTAGCTGCGTCAAGACTCCTCATGCCAGGAGAGGCATTTAGCGTAGAAACCACATCAGCTAAGCGGGCTGCGTTCTTGTGATTCTGCGACGCTAATTTTCTAACAAATGGCTCTACGGCAAGTGATAAACCAGGAATAAAAGTCGTAGACTCGATAGCTCGTACCGCTAAGCTTTGCAGTTCATAGCCCATGAGTTCGTTAAGAATTTGTGGTGCAAGTAAATCACTCATCGTTGCACACTCTCAATTGGCTGAATAGTCGCCGCGTCAACGACGGCTGTCTTAGCCACGGTTGTTGTATCAAAAATGTTTCGCGTAAATTGTTCGCTCGTCGTTTTCATCGGCTGAGCAAGTCCAAACATAGCAAGCAAAACAATGGCACATAGGTTGACCAAAGCCACGCCACCAAGCGGGAATGAAAGGGCAGGTTGGCCATCGTCACGCAAGGTCATGTGAACGACGATGCGCATGTAATAGTACAAACTAATCAACGTGTTAAAAACGGCTGCGATGATTAAGAACCACCCCAGCGTATTATTCAATTGACCAAGGGCAACGAGAATCCACCACTTACCGATGAACCCCGCGAACGGCGGCAAGCCAACCAGCGACATCAGGCAAACAACCATAGGAATCGCTAACAGTGGTGCGCGACGAAGCAACCCGGTAAACGACGAGAGCTTGTCACTGCCTGTGTCCCAAACGACCATGGATACGACGCCGAAAGCCCCAAGGTTCATGAACATGTAAATCGCAATGTAAGTCAGTAGCGCACTAATACCGTCTTGACTATGCTCGCTATTAGGATGCACGAATACAGCCACAGCCATCAACATGTACCCGGCGTGTGCGATGGATGAATATGCGAGGAGTCTCTTGACGCTGGTTTGCTTATACGCGGCAAAATTACCCAACGTGCAAGTCATCACAGCCATGATGCCAATCCCCCACGCCAGCGGTGACAAGATGCCGATCGCTTCCGGTGCAGAGATGCTGGCACAAAAAACCATCACCAGGCGAGCCAATAGAATCAGCGCCGCAGACTTACTCGCTACGCTAAGCCAAGTCGTAACTTCGACCTTCGCACCTTCAAAAGCGTCTGGACACCAAAAGTGGAATGGAAAAGCAGACACCTTAAAAGCGATACCCGCTAACAAACACATGAGCCCGACCATCGTGATGACCAAATCATGTCCGGTAGCAAGCGCCTCAATACAATGCTTGGCTACGACAGAAACGCTCAAGCTTCCGCTCATTCCATATAGCAAGCTAATTCCGTATAGCATGATAGCTGCGCTGATCGCTCCGAAGATAAGATACTTCAAAGCCGCTTCCGCCCCGCGACGATCTCGTTTATCAAAGCCCACCATCGCATAACTCGGCAGCGAAGCGGTTTCAATAGCCAGCGCGATCATCAGCAAGTTACTCGTACTGACCATCAGAGCCATGCCTACGGCGCTACCAAAGAGTAAGATGAAAAACTCCGGCGCGTTTTCTTCGCTATCACTAGACCCCATCCACCACAAATACGTCACCCCGCCCATAAAGGCCAACAGAATGATTTGAAACGCAATTGATAGATTGTCCACCAGCAGCAGGCCCGCAGCCGGTAGCGTCGATAGTCCACTGACACCGCCTTCGCTCACTTCACCCGCAACGCGCAAGGCTAGAATGAAGCTAGCTATGATGCCCATGACCGCAACTGCGCCGATGGTCTTAGCTGACCTGCCGACAATAATCGGGCAAGCAACGATAGCTAGCATCGTCAGAATCAGCGCTAAAATTGGCGAAAATAGAAACAGATGCCTCGTGACATCGATCCCGGCCCAGGCGTTAGATTGTGCAAGACACATGGTCACGCTAAGCATATCCTTCGAGTTATAGTTCCAAACTTATACATAAAATCACCAACCATTACGGAATCATGCTAATCGCGTTTGTTACATGCGCGAGTACCAGGTCCAATGTCCCGTTGGTAAAATCAAACACTGTTTGCATCGGGAAAATGCCCAACACCAAAGCCAGCAGCGCCATCGGAGCGAGAATCATAATCTCTCGACCGCTCACATCCGAAAAGCCTGCGTACTCTTCTTTTTCCTTACCAAGATACACGCGGCGAATGAGCCACAATATGTATCCCGCCGTGAGAATTACACTAAACGCCGCGATAATTGCCAGCGTATAAGCCCAAGGATATTTTGAACCAGCATCAAACGTGCCCAGCAATACCCAAATCTCGCCGATGAACCCGCACATACCAGGAAGACCCAGCGACGCGAAGAAACCAATCGTAGCCATCGTGCCATACTTAGGCATCGTCATCCACAATCCGCCAAAGCGGTTAATCTCTCTATGATGCGCACGGTCGTAAATCACGCCAACCAAAAAGAAGCACATCGGTGAGCTAATCCCGTGAGCAATCATCTGGAACATCGCACCCTGAAAACCAGCTTTAGTCATCACCGCGATACCCAACAGCACAAAACCCATATGAGATATCGAGCTATAAGCCACGAGTTTCTTAAAATCGCTCTGAGCCATCGCACATAACGCGCCGTAAATAATGCTCACCACGCCAATCACCGCTAACGTAAACGCCCAAAACTCAGCGCCCGTAGGAAAAATTGGATAGCAAAGTCGAAGGAAACCATAGCCACCCATCTTCAGCAGCACGCCAGCCAGGATCATACTAATCGGCGTCGGCGCTTGCACGTGGGCATCAGGAAGCCAGGTATGGAACGGAACAATCGGTAGCTTGATCGCAAACCCAATAAACAGGAATGCAAACATCAGCGGTGCGAATTTAATGCTAAGAAATCTCGTGACCGGCGATGAAAAATACGCTTGAATCGTCTCATTGGTAGCTAGCTCAATAAGGTCGAACGTGCCATGAGTTAGCGTGACGTTTTCTTGATAAGCACTAGCTACTTCGCCACCCGCTTGGGCGATAGCATCGCCGCTGTAGAAGAACATCGCAACTAACGCGATGAGCATCAGCACCGAACCAGCCAGCGTGAACAAGAAAAACTTAATAGCTGCGTATTCACGACGCTCACCGCCCCACACACCAATAAGAAAATACATCGGCAGCAGCATGAGTTCCCAGAAGATGTAGAACAGGAAGAAGTCCAGCGAGACGAAGACGCCCAACATGCCGGTTTCCAGTAACAAGAACAAAATGAAATAGGCCCGTATGCCTTTGCCAATCTTCCATTTCTCCATGTTCCAGCTAGCCCAGCAAGACAGAAAACTTACCAGCGTCGTCAAAATAATCAGCGGAAAGCCCAGACCATCAATGCCCAGGAAGAATTCTATGTTAATACTATCGGTGGTGATCCAGGGCAGCCGTATCACATGGTGCAACGCCCCGTATGTACTACCAAACACATCCGCACTCGTACCTGCGTCGCTGCCAAAGTAAATGCTAAACAGCGTCAGCGAAAAGAGGAACGTGACGAGCGAAGTCAGTACCGCAATGCTGCGGATCATTGGCTTGGGCGCAATCAAACAAAGCAATGCGCCCATCGCAGGAAGAAAAACTATGATCGTTAAAGTGTTCATCGCAATATCGATTCTATTAAGCGGATCAATGCCACCAGTCACTACGAGCGCCAACCACACATTGGCGCGCTCGCCATTTCATTCTTAACAAACGCGGATGACGCCGCAGTTTTACTAACAGGTCATCCGCTTACCAAAAACTACGGGGTCAGCATAGCTACCTGTTCCGGTGAACCAACGCCCCAATACAAAAGCATTAGCACAATGACAACCGTCGCGCCACCTGCTGCGAACAATACATAATTTCTAATACGTCCGGTCTGTGGGCGGCGAACGGCTTCGCCCATGCCGATAGCCGTCTCCGCTATTCCGTTATAAATACCATCCACGCCGTGCGTATCAATAATCAATCCCATGAACGCAGCCAATCTTTCAGTAAGCTTAGCCAGCGTGTTATACGTCATGTCCACGACCCAGGTATCAAAGAACCGCGCGATATGCGCGATGCACAGGCAACCCTTAACCCATACCAAATGGTACAGCTCGTCGATGTAATATTTGTGATCGAGTATCGTATGTATCTGCTGAATGCCAACCGTATTTTTGATCGCAGACGCAATGCCCAACCCTCTACCATAAATCAAGATAGCGATGACAAAGCCGACGACAAAAGAGCCGCCCACGCCCGTGATGAGCCAATGGTGAGCAGCCGCAATAGCCGCTGTGTGCAGATGACCATCCGTAGCTAAGACCATCGGCGCAATCGTCGCAGCCGTGGACGCATCGGAAATCAAATCGCGGAATAGGAAATAACTCGCAAAGCAAGTCCCCACCGCCAAGATAATCAGTGGGAAGTACATCATGAAAGATTCATGGGCGTGGTCATGCACATGCTGATCACGAGGCTTACCCATAAAGGTCATCCACCAACAACGCATCATATAAAAAGGTGTGATATAAGCCGTAAACAAAGCCAGATAAAACATCCACTTCGGCATCGGCGGTACATGAGAGAAAATCCCAGCCCGGCCATGAGCATTGTCCCCATGAGCCGAGGGTTTCAGCCCGCGCGGACTTTCAGAAGCAGTGTGCGCTTCGCCATGTTGAGGTGCCGCATGACTGTCACCATGCTGCGGATCAGAAGCAAGCAGCATTTGTTTATGGTTTCCGTTCAGGTTATCCGAAGCATCGTCATCTGAATCAATCGCAGGAACTGACGCAGCATGATGTTCTCCATGCTCCGCTTCATGTCGAGAATAATCATTCCAATCAAAAGTCCGCACCCAAGCGACAGCCAGGATTTCATCCTTACTAAAGAAACCGCCCAAGCCAATGTTCGTGCCAGGAATGCCAAATCCAGAGATTGCTAAAACGCCCACCAAAAAGGTGATCGCAGTCACGGGCATCTTCTTTATCAGCCCGCCCATCTTCCTCATGTCCTGTTCGTGGTGACATCCTTCGATCACCTGACCAGAGCCAAGGAACATCATCGCCTTAAAGAAAGCATGGGTAATAAGATGAAACAAAGCCGCGATCCACGCGCCGCATCCCAGACCGAAAATCATATAACCAAGCTGTGATAGCGTTGAATACGCCAAACATTTTTTAATGTCCGTCTGCACCATCGCAATGAGCGCCATGAGCGTCAGCGTAATACAGCCAATCGCCGCCACAAACATCAACGCTTCCGGCGTCATAAGCCTGAACACACGAGCGACCAGATAAACCCCAGCTGCAACCATCGTCGCCGCGTGGATCAACGCACTAACCGGCGTAGGGCCAGCCATCGCGTCAGGAAGCCAAACGTGAAGTGGAAACTGAGCAGATTTTCCCATCGCACCGCAGAACAAGCCGACACCCATAATCGTAGCTAATGACCAGCCAAACATGGTGAACGTGCTGGCAAATATACCAGTCCCAGCCGCGTATTGCTCCGCAAAGATGCGGGCCGCGTCGTCCAAATCGAGCGTGCCAAGCTGAAAATAAACCAGCATCAAACCAATAATAAAACCGAAGTCGCCCACACGGTTAGTGATGAACGCTTTCATCTGAGCATATTGCGGAACCCGCTCGTGGAAGTAGAACCCGATCAGCAGATAACTACACAAGCCCACAAGTTCCCAGAAGATAAACAGGAACAACAAATTGGAACTGAGTACGAGTCCCAACATGCTAAAAGCGAATAGCGACAGATAAGCGAAGAAGCGGTGGTACTTACTCTTGCCATCCACCTCATCGCTATGGCCCGACATATAACCAACGCTGAAAAAGAAAATCCAAAACGCGATGAACGTGACCATGAAGTACATCGCAATGGTCAGCGAATCGAGTTTGATCCCGACTAGAATGGGAACCGTGCCTAAATTAGCCCAGTGATATCGGAAGGCCTGCTCGCCCAACATCGCTCGGCTAGCCGCATCCTCACCAAACCACCAGCCCAGAAGCACATAAGACGCCATCGCCAACGGTACGCCCATGCCAAGGATAACGCCGACCCAACCCGCCAGCGGCTTACCCAACTTAGGCCCAACGAAAACCAAAAGCCAAAAGCTAATGAACGGCGAAAGGACGCCTAAAGCCAACAAAATTTCGTATGTGTGTGAGTTCATAAACAATTTTCAGTTACGCAGTGAACTAGTGTAGCTATTCTTAACCCCGCAATTGCGAGGCGGAGTCTACGTCTACCGTGGAAAGATTCTTATAAACATTAATACAAATACCCACAGCCAATGCCGTTTCCGCCGCAGCTAGGACGATCATAAAAAGAGCAACGATCTGCCCGTCCAATCGACCCGGGCCCATATACCGATCAAAAGCTACCAGATTGATGCCCGTACTATTAAGCATCAGCTCCACACCAATCAAAATACCAATCGCATTACGCTTGGTAGCCGTGGTGAAAATACCGCAACAAAAAAGCACGGCTGAGACAATCAGATAGTGTGTAAGACCAATATGCTCCATAGCTTTATTTATCCTGTCGCGCAAGATGAGCCGCACCGACCATTACAATCATCAATAGCACCCCAGCCAACTCGAAGGGCACGAGATACGTCGTGAGCAGCGAATGGCCAAAGTCCGACATCGAAGTCCCAGCTACCACCGCATCCGTCGTAGCCCAATCTGCACGGGTGAGCAATAAACTCAGGCAGACAAACAACGTACCGCTAACAACCGTCGCTCCGAGAATTTCAATCTTTCGAGGCTCAAACCTCGCCCAAGGCGATTTGCTCGTGAGCATGACACCGAATACAAGCAGAATCAGTGTGCCGCCGGCATAAACAATTAGTTGAATAGCCGCGAGAAAGTTCGCTGCGAGCATAAAGTACAACAGCGAAACCGAACCCAACGCACCGAAAAGCCAAACAGACATGCGCACGATGTTTTTGCTATAACAAACGCCCAACGCTGAAATACAAGCCGCCGCTGCGACAATGTAAAATAGGCCGACTTCCAACCAACTTCCCGAAGCCGCCGCGTGGGTAACATCAGAATAGCCAGCCACTTCACCAGCCAAGGCCTGCGCGCTAAACGCGACAACACCAAGCGATGCGAGGGCAATTATATGAAATCGAGATCGAAACATAAACATCCAATGACCTAACAAGCTACGACGCTGGAAGCGCATCGACAGCCAGGTTGCCAACCATGCTGCGGCGATGATAAAAACCGTAAGCCGCGATAATCGGGAATCCCAACAAGAAAATAAAACCGCCAATGCCCAGCACCCAGTTCACAATATCAGAGAATAAATGCCAGCCCGCGTGGTCAGAAGTTTGTGCCCACGTCCACAGCGTGACGCCAAAGAGCAGCAACATCGTCAAAGGCAGCAGCACCTGAATACAGGCATATAAAACTTGGTCAATACGAATACGAGGCAGCGTCCACCGAAGCCAGATTTGTACATATAGCAGGAATAATGCCTTCACAAAAAGCCAAACCGGGCTATTAAACAACAAACCATTAATCCCGCGGGCAGCTACATTGTCACCAATCAAATCCGTCAAATGCGCCGACCACGATGCGGGCAACGGCGAATGCCAGCCGCCCAGAAACAAAATCACCGCCAACGCACAAACCACGAACATCGCAGCATATTCAGCAAAGAAAAACAGCGACCATCGAAAGCCTGAGTACTCGGTGACAAAGCCCGCCACCAGTTCGCTCTCCGCTTCAGGAAGATCAAACGGCGCTCGCTTACAACTCGCTAGCGACGCAATGTAATAACAAATGAAAGCCACGAAACAAAATGGGTTCGTAAAAATCAACCAGCTAAACCAGCCGCCCGATTGGGCATCGGCTATAGTCTGTAAACTCAAAGACCCCACACACACAACAGGAATAATCAAAGCCATCCCCATCGGAATTTCATACGATACCATCTGCACCGCTTCTCGCATCGCGCCGTAGATGCTCCACTTATTATTAGAAGCCCAACCAGCCAGGATGACCGCAAGCACTTCAACACCCAACATTCCCAAGACAAAAACCAGCGCAACATCTAAGTCGCGGAACACATAGGTCATGCCAAACGGCAAACCAACAAACGCGAGCATCGAAGGAATAATGGCGAAATAAGGAGCCATGCGATAAAGCTTGCTATCCGCTTCGTCGGGTATCAGGTCTTCTTTAAGCAGAAGTTTGATACCATCCGCAAAAGACTGCGCCCAGCCATGCCACCCACCCACACGCATCGGACCAAGCCTTGACTGAATTCGCCCCGCAACTTTTCGCTCCCACCAAATCAGATATACCGGGATGACATTAAACAATACAACGATCGCATTCAAAGCCGTAATGTCGCGGACCACCGGAAACTGCAAAGGCCATAACGCCAGAACCATCCACGAAGGAAGCCAGTCAATCGCCGATTGCATTTCCGCCAAAGTTAACGCACCACCGAACCAGGTGAAAACAGCCGGGTCATTAGCCGCATGAGCCACCAAATCCACGCTGATCCATTCGAACAGCATGTTGACAAACCACAAGCCAAACCCCGCCGATAGAACCGCTCCGATTAAAATCACCAACGCAAACCGAAAGAGCAATCGGCCCACGCCTCGCCAGGTTTTGATAATGCACGCGACGAGCAGTGATAAAACAGCCGTAACCGCAGGCCCAATGACAAGAACTATCGTACCCAGGGGATGGCCGTCGAGTAGCGAAGCCGTAACCCAGCTACCAACCCCAGCCATAACAGCCAAAAAGATTGACAGAACCACCGCCCGCGTTGCCACCGCGAAGTGAGGCTTCTCTACATCAGGATTCCAGGGAAACGCAAATTGGGTCACGAAGCTGCTACTCCAAGCATCAAGAACGCATG
Source organism: Planctomycetota bacterium (assembly GCA_024280855.1). Lineage (GTDB taxonomy): Bacteria > Planctomycetota > Phycisphaerae > UBA1845 > UBA1845 > JAJRPG01. Next base: position 34,968 of record JAJRPG010000058.1, read on the forward strand.
TTGCTCATAAAGAGCAAAATCATAGTTACATCTAACCGCGGCGCAAAGAGCGCCACCAACAATTACCTATCTATCAACCTCGCCCATCACCACATCAATACTACCGATGATAGCCGGGATGTCCGCCAATAACACGTCCCGGCAAACATGGGTCGTGATAGACAAATTACAAAAACTAGGACCACGAGCCTTCACCCGCGCAGGAATCGCAGAGCCATCACCACGTACATAAAAACCAAGCTGACCACGTGGATTCTCCACCTCGACATAAACCTCGTCATCGGGGAGTTTGATATTCTTCGTTTTTTTCGCTTCAGTAGGCCCATCAGGCAAACGGTCCATCGCCTGTCGAAGAATCCGCACCGATTCGGTCATTTCCAAAACGCGAACGTAGTACCGACTCCAACAATCACCGACAACCACGCCTTCGGGCACGCCATTCACCCCGCCTGGATACGCGATAGGAATATCAAAATCATACGTCTCATACCCATCGTAAGGCTGAGTCTTACGCAAATCCCATCGTAAACCGCTACCACGAAGCATGGGACCAGTCGCACCAAACGCCAGGCACTCGTCAATACTCATAATGCCCACGCGAGAAGTACGCTTCACAAAAATCTGATTGAAGCTAAGCAAGTTGTTATAGTCGTGAATTTTAAGCTCGAAATAATCCAAAAATTCTCGGCAGCGCTCCACCCAGCCATCCGGCAAGTCGTCATGTATCCCGCCGACCGTGATCGCGCTATACGTTAACCTCGCACCGCACGCAGCCTCGAACATATCCAGAATCATTTCACGCTCACGGAAGCAATACAAAAATGCCGTAAACGCACCCATGTCCAAGCCATACGTTCCCAACGAAACAAGATGAGATGCAATACGATTAAGCTCGGCGAAAATGACCCGAATAACCTGGGCACGCTCGGGAACTTCAATCCCTGCCAAACGCTCCACAGCCAGAGCAAATCCCTGGTTATTATTCATCCCGGCGAGGTAGTCCATGCGATCGGTGTAAGGAATATATTGGTAAGGCTGAACATTCTCGCCAATCTTCTCGGCGCAGCGATGAAGATAACCAATATGCGGAATAGCTTCGAGTACCATCTCACCGTCGGTACGCAGCACAATACGCAGCACACCATGCGTCGAGGGGTGTTGAGGCCCCATATTGATTAACATCTCTTCAGTACGAAGGTCGCCCTGCGTGCCGCTGTCATAATCGACCAATAGGTCAGGTTGGGATTCTAGGACTGTATCACTCATCGCGTTGGCGATTCCTGTTTATCAATAACTAGTGTCGTGGGTTCGTCAGTTCAAACTCAGTCGTAGCCGGGATTCCGTGATATTCCAACGGAAACTCATAATCCTTACGCAACGGATGACCCACCCAGTCGTCCGTACACAGAATCCGTCGCAGGTCAGGATGATCCGAAAAGTGAATACCCATCAGGTCAAACGCTTCTCGCTCATGCCAATCCGCAGCCGCCCAAACATGAGCCACGGACGGAATGACCGGGGTCGTGCGCTCCGTCACTACCCGCACTGCAATCTCAAAAGTTTCCGTAATCAACGCCTCCGCATCATCCGTCGGTACATGCATTAGATCATAAACGCAGGCTAACTTGTCATCAGCCAATAAATCCAGCGCAGTGATTGACCGCAATAAATTCAGACGAAGTTTCTTGTTTTTCAGCAAAAACATAGCTACGTCAGGCCAGGACTCCGGCTTAATCGTCACATAAGGATGTCCGCCATCGGTAGACGTACCTTCAACCGCGTCGCCAAATTCACCAGCCAGTAATTTGAAAATATCTTCAGGTGCCAAAACAATGTCTCAAAAGTATAAGTATATTCTATCCAAGCAACGCAACGACGTACCTACGCCAACGCCATTTCCTTCGCCTTAGTCATCACACTCTTGGTCCGGCGCTGCGCACGAATCTTATCCTGTAAACGCATCAGCCCCTCAATGAGTGCTTCCGGCCGCGGCGGGCAACCAGGCACATAAATATCTACTGGAACCACCAGGTCCACGCCCTTAACCACATGATAACCATGCTTGAAATAAGGCCCGCCACCAATCGTGCAAGCGCCCATCGCCATAACGAACTTAGGCTCAGGCATTTGGTTATACAAACGCTTGAGTCTACTCGCCATTTTATAGGTGACAGTACCCGCGACGATCATCAAATCTGACTGTCGCGGCGAGGCACGAAAAGCACCAGCCCCAAATCTATCAAGATCAAATCGAGAAGCGCCCGCAGCCATCATTTCAATCGCGCAGCAAGCAAGCCCAAAAGTCATGGGCCAAATACTATTACTACGACCCCAGTTGATCGCCCAGTCGAGTGACGTCACGATGACGCCTTCTTCGAATCGATTTTCAATCCAACTCATAATCTCATTCCATGTAATCGTTTACCGATCACAGCTACAACTACGACGACGTAGAAACCACCGCCGGAGTAGCCTCATCTTTAACCAGGGGTTCGTGTTTCTGTCCCGAACTGGAACGAACCCAATTCAAGTAACCCGACTTCCACTCATAGGCGAACGGAATAGCGATAAGCAGGAAAAACACCAAAAACGCCCAAAACGCCGGCGAACCCATTTCCTTAAACACCACAGCCCAAGGCCAAAGCAAGGCAATTTCAACATCAAAAACGATAAACACTAAAGCCACCGTATAAAACCGCAGGTCAAATTGCACCCAGCTATTACCAATCGCAGGCTCACCGCATTCATAAGCCGTGCCTTTTTCAGGATGAAAAAGCTTAGGCCGAGCGATACTACCCACGGTCAATCCGCCAAACACAATGCCAAACCCCGCAGCTGTAAACATCAAAATGCCTAGCACTAATTCAAGGTTAGAGTTTGTATGCAGCGCCGGGTTAGCCGTCTCCACCGAGGCTAAGAAAGTCGTAGCCAGTGCTGTCAGTTGATAAGTCATCATGTTCGTATCTCGTTCACAAGCTGGCGTTTGATCGCCCGAGCAAATACCCTCGGCTAGTCCGCAATAGCTTTCACCATCTCATCCCGTCGCGCATCATCCTGGCCGGTAAGCTTGTCTTTGGAATGCTTAAAATCCACCCACTCCTGCTTTCGCTCCGCCGCCCACGCCGGCATTTTTTCTTTTTGCATCCACAAAGGCTGCGGCGTCTGCAAACCTTGCTTCGCCAATTCTGTAAACTCAACAATCATGCTCTCGCGCGTATAGCCCGAATGGTCATGAAGGTTGCCCATGTGGATACACTCCGTCGGACACGGGTCAATACATAGGGCGCAAAACATACACTTAGAATAGTCAATCGCGTAGCGAGTCATTAACCCACCACCCGCAATGCCAGTTGCCTTGTCGAGTTTTCGAGGCCCTGTCTTTTCAATATAAATACAATCGATCGGGCAGGCCTTGGCACAAAGATCGCAGGCGATACATTTTTCCGCTTCGTAAAAATGAAAACCACGATATCGAGGCATGAGAGCCGGAGCGACATCGGGATATTGCAGCGTGACCGTCTTGGCAAAACAATACTTCAACGAGATGCGCATGCCCACAAGAATGGTATAAACCGTGAGCCAAATGTTACGAAAATAATCACGCACTGGACGTTCTTGCATGTATACGCTCGCTCAACCTTAATATAACCACCACGCCAACCGGCCCATCTAGGCCTTGGGCTGCGAATTCTATAACATTATCCGAACTTGTGTAACCGCTAATGTGAAGCATTTCTCTTAATGAGCCGCGGGCTTCAGCCCGCGCGGAGTTGCAAGCGGAGAGAGGCTGGAGCGTGGCGATAACAGCACTCGTCACAAACCTCATCGAGATTCAATTAGCCACAACCGCAACATATTAAGCACAGCCTTGCACGACCGATCCCGAACCTCTTCCCGCGTGAGGTGATCTCCCAGTACAAGACGCCTAACGTCCGTCGTACCCTCTCGCGCCAGCCCCACATAGACCAGCCCGACCGGCTTATCCGGCGGCTGCCCTCCCCCCGGACCAGCGATCCCCGTCGTGCTAATCGAAATGTCACAGCCCGACACCTCCCGACAGCCCTCAGCCATGGCTCTAGCCACGGATTCGCTTACGGCCCCGTCTCGTTCGATCAAGTCATCAGGAACTCCCAAACGAGCGGTTTTTGTTGAATTGTGATATAAAATAAACCCTTCCTTGAAATATCCGCTGCTGCCAGGCACGTCCGTCAGTCGCTTAGCCACCGACCCGCCCGTGCAAGACTCAGCCGTGGCTACGGTCAGCCCGCGTTCGAGGAGCATCTGACCGACGACGCTAGCTAGCGAGTCTTCGTCCTCGCCAAATACGGCTTTGCCGAGTCGCGTTTTGACTTCAGAAACGTCGTTTTTGAGCAAAATTTGAGCATCAGCGTCATTTTTACCTCTTGCTACGATGCGGATGCTGATGACGCCGTCGGCGGCCGAGGTGCCGACCGATGGGTTTCGGCCTGGCTCCATCAAATTACCCAATGTGTCACCGATTCTGGCTTCGCTCATGCCGTAGACTAATAAGCGAGACTTTATTGTTCGAGCGCCATCTGAAAGTTTGCGGACAAGCGGCTCGATGGACTGCTCGTACATAGCCTTCATTTCACTGGGGACGCCTGGAAGGAGAAAAAAGTGTCCTGATTGGCTGGAATGGACGATTCCTGGAGCGGTTCCGCGCGGGTTGGGGATTATTTCACAGTTTTTTGGCCGCTTGGCTTGGCACAAGTTGGAATCTGGCATTGGGCGCTGTAAACGAATAAAAAAAGATTCTAGTTGTTTAAATGCTAAATCGTCTATTTCAAGAGGCTCTTTAAGGGCGATAGCTAGGGCTTCGCGGGATAGGTCGTCCGGTGTTGGGCCAAGTCCGCCGGTGGTTATGACTATATTGGCTTCGGTCATAGCCCGCTGAAACGATTCGGCAATTTGGGTTACATCATCCGAAACTGTTATATGAGATAGGATTCGCAGGCCGAGGTCGGTCAGCCGTTCGGATAGCCAATGGGCGTTGGTGTCGAGACATTGGCCAGTGGTAAGTTCCGTGCCGATGCTAATAATGATGGCGTTCATAGTTGATAAGAGTATCAGTAGCTGGCGAAAGCATAAAGCACCAGATAGTTTAATGTAGTTAGGCAACGAATCATATGAAGAAATCTGCGACGGTGAAATCTCGAAAAACGGTCCGCCTACTCATGACCTGTATTGGCAGGCGGGTAGAGCTTTTGAATGCCTTTCGGCGGGCGGCTGAGATGCTCGGGATTAAATTGGAAATTCACGGCGCGGACCTCAACAAGATGTCGCCAGCTATCAACCTGGTGGACAAGGCCCATTTTGTAGATCGCATTTCGTCGGGGAAATATATCAAGCAGCTTCTTAGCGTGGTGCGTAAAAACAAAATTGATTTATTGATTCCTCTGATTGATACCGAGCTTGCGCTGCTGGCCGATGCGACGTCACAATTTGAAAAAGCTGGATGCTTAGCTTTGGTTTCTTCGCCGGGTGTGATTGAAACGTGTAGCGATAAGCTTGCGACGTTTCGTGCGTTGTCCGATGCGGGGATTGATACGCCAGTGACATGGACGTGGCGTGAGGCACTGAAATTAAAGAAGCACAAGTTTCCTATGTTTCTCAAGCCGCGGGCGGGTAGTGCGGGGATGGGGAATTATAAAATTAGTACGCTGGCAGAGCTGAAGACTTTTGGTAAGCGCGTGCCCGATGCGATTGTGCAGGAGTTTGCCGATGGTGACGAATATACGCTTGATGTTTATACAGGCTTTGATGGTAAGCCGCGATGCGCGGTACCGCGAAAACGTCTTGAAGTTCGCACCGGCGAAGTAAGTAAAGCTGTGATCGTTAAAGATGAGAAGATCATGGCTGTCGGCCTGCGGGTGGCTGAAGTTTTGGGAGAGTGTCGCGGTGTTGTCACCGTACAATTGATGCGGAATAAGCGAGGGCGGATTCGGGTGATCGAAATAAATCCACGGTTTGGCGGGGGAGCGCCGTTGGCGATTCACGCGGGGGCCGATTTCCCGAAGTGGATTTTGATGTCAGTATGCGGGAAGAAGCCGCGGATTTGTAAGACTTGTTTTCGAGATGATGTAGCTATGCTTCGTTATGATGAGTCGGTTTTTGTGAGTAATGCTAGTCGATAAAAAGTTGATGATTTTGATAAACTTTAAACCATGGATGATCTGGACAATTTTAGGCATTTGTCTGTTATCTTTATGCGTTGGCCTCGCTTTTATGTTTATTGCTATTTTTGATCACTCCATTACAGACGATTTGTTTAAGAAGGTAGGGCTAATAGCGGCATTACCGTGGTTATTCCTAGTTGCGTGGGTGCAAGGCCGTGGTCTCTTTGGGGGAGAAAAGCATGTCGTGTTGGCATCACGAAAAGCGCGCATTCTAATCTGGTGTCTTGTTGGATTAATGGTTTGCGGAGCTGCGCTTGTGGTAGTGTGGGTGTTGGGGCTGGAGAAACAATGAGACATAGAGTTGAGTTGCAAAAATTATGACACGGGCAAGTCCCACTGCCCCCTTTATTTATGCGAAAAATCCTTCCCCCACCCTTTGCCGGTAGGCAAACAATGGGGCACCCGATACGCAAAACAAATTGATGTTTTGTTGGCGCCCGCGTCAGGCAATAGCCTGAAAATTATTAAGAATAAAGATGTCGTGTAGTGCGCGACTTACGTCGTGACGGCACCATGGGTGGGTGCGTTCGGCGATTGAATGCTATAGGACAGTCGTGTGGGTACGAGTGAGGTTCGGTATGAAAAAAATGTTAGCTTCCGATATGTCTAGTTCTGGACACGCAAGATTGCGTGGAGGGGTCGTCGCATTGCTTGTGGTGGCTATCACCAGCGCTCATTGGTGGACGCCTCAAGGGCAGGACTATCTTCACGCGATCCACATATCACTGCGGAAACTCTATGTTGTCCCGGTCGTGCTAGCGGCGATTTGGTTCAACCTGCGTGCGGCTTTGCTGACTGCCGGAGCCGTGACGCTCCTTTATGCACCCCATGTGATCTGGCAATGGAGTGGTCAACGCGCAGAGAACATCAACCAAGTTGGTGAAATTGTCACTATCTGGGTGACCGCCGTAATCGCTGGAGTTTTTGTGGACGCAGAGAAAGGCGCGCTCCGAGGCCTTGCTGACGCATACGAAGGGGTTGTGATGGCGCTGGTTGCGGCTTTGGATATGCGTGAACACGATACAGAACTTCACTCGCTTCGGGTCCGAGCTTATACACTGAGGCTGGCAGATGAACTTAACGTTGAGCCTGAACAGCGTCGCATCTTTGCGCTTGGGGCTTTGTTGCATGATATAGGAAAGATCGGCGTACCCGATGCGATTCTTCTCAAGCGAGGCAGTTTGACGGATAGCGAATGGGAGTGCATCCGAAAGCACCCGGCGTTGGGACGAAAAATACTCGAACCTGTTCGGTTTTTGGATGCAGCTAGAGAAATCGTATACGCCCATCACGAGAAGTTCGATGGCTCGGGTTACCCCCTGGGGCTATCCGAAATGAGCATACCGCGCGGTGCGCGGATATTTGCGGTAGCGGATGTGTTCGACGCACTGACGTCTGCCCGGCCATATAAAGACGCCATGACCTACGACGAGGCACGACGAGAAATAGAAAACAGCAGGGTGTCACATTTTGACCCCGAAGTTGTTGATGCTTTCCTGCGTGTTGCCCCGAATGAATGGGACACGATACGCAACGAAATAGAGAGCGAAGAAAGAGCTAGCTAGCCTAGCCTACAATAATTAGGACACGGGTAAGTCCCGATTCCAATTGGCATTGGAGTCTGGACGTACCCATGCCACCCCGGAGGTGATCATGCCACCCGGATGGCACATTATATTTTGGATATGAAATGACTAAGATACAAGCGGTTATTTTTGATATGGACGATACGCTCTTTCCTGAGCGGCAGTTTGCGTTTAGTGGGTTTTTAGCCGTGGCTGAGGCTTTTCAGTCGCAGCTTGGCGATGTGCTAACCGCAACGAGTAAGATGTGTGCGATGTTTGATACGCCAGATCGCCGTCGGGTGTTTAATTCTATATTAGAGCATTGCGGGCAATCAGAGGATCAAGATACGATTGAGAAGATGGTGGCTACTTATCGTGGTCATGTGCCTAAAATAAATTTGTTTGAAGATGCGAATCGTGCGCTGGATCGGCTGAAGGGGAAGTTTAAGTTGGGCGTGATTACGGATGGCCCATTGACGATGCAGCAGGGGAAGGTTGAGGCGCTGGGGCTGCGCGACATGGTGGACGAAGTTATCTTGACGGCTGAGCTTGGCGAGGGGCTTGGTAAGCCGCATCCGAAAGCGTTTGAGTTGATGGCTGAGCGTCTTGGGGTTGGGCATGAAGCCTGCGTTTATGTGGCTGATAATGCGTCGAAAGATTTTGTTGGCCCTAATGGGTTAGGGTGGACGACGGTGCAGATTGTTCGCGCGGGCGGGATTTATGCAGAAGTTAAGACGGCTAAGGATGGGGCGGCTGGGCAGGTTATTGGTTCGCTCGATGAGTTTATGAAGGATGTTGAGGGGTAGGTTGTTGGTGAGTGGAGATTATTATTACGAGATTAAGTAATGCGTATCATCGACCCCCTTATGTCTATGTCCAAACAGAAGGACATGGGCAATACGGCATATCTAGGAGGATGGCAGAATTATGATAAATGAGATAGCAATCGATAGCTTTAACCAATTGCTAGTGTGGTCACGTAGATGCCGCGAAACTTTTGGAGAAATATGGTTCCGCGGTCATTCAGATAATACATGGAAGCTTGCCCCCTCCGTATTTAGGAAACATCTAGATCACCAATATGAATTTAATCTAGCACAGAATTTTATGCTGCAATCACCCGCCCGGTGTTCGGATACTCCAAACCTGGGTCGTTATGATCTTTGGTTGTCGTTGATGCGTCATAGTGGTCTTCATACGCGATTATTGGATTGGTCAGAGTCGCTATTGGTCGCATGTTTTTTCGCTGTTGGCACAAGTAATATCGAACGTGATGGCGGTATTTGGATGGTTTGTCCTACAATTCTTAATCAAAATACTGACAATACGAACGGCATACATATGCTGTATGCAATACGTGATAGTAAATGTGTAAAAAATGCTTTTGTGCGACGCGTTCAATCAGCCGACCAGATAGTCGCAGCGATTCCTACTGAAGTGTCAGTGCACATGATGATGCAGTCTTCACGGTTTACAGTACACAACTCGCACAAACCACTTGAGGAATACTCCAGTGGTGAGCAGTTTCTCCAAAAGGCTGTAATTGCGCCGGAAGTGAAACAAGAAATTGCAGTACACTTAGATATTATGGGAGTTAAGCTCTCGACTTTGTTTCCTACACTAGATGCTCTTGCTTTTGATTGCAATCAAGATGGGGATCGTGCAATGCTGGATAAAGAAAAAATTGACGCTGAAGGCGGTAAAGGCCCCTTCAATTAAGGTGTCCTGACTCATTAGCCGTGCCTCCCTGGCTAGATTTCCGCCTGCGCGGGAATGACAGATGGTGGCGCTTTATTTACTGCGCTACGTTTGTTTGTCTTACGCTAATAATGTGGTCGTTAGCCTGTCGCACGATGTCGATTGTGGCTTGGTCTATGGGGGATTCTAGTTTTATTTGTGCGGTGGCTGAGTGCCCGCCTTTGCAGATTACGTTGTCCATTTCTTCTACGTTGATGTTGGCTTCGCTAATGACTCGTAATACGCTCGACAATACGCCTGGCTTGTTGAGGTGTCTTACGCGAAGGGAGCAGCCTCCTGTGCGTGGCCGGCGGAGGTTGACGCAGTTCAAGACGTTTCCGGTTTCACTGAATACGCGCACAATGCGCACGGCTTCGTCGGCTATGGCTTCCTGGGCTTGTTCGGTCGATGCGCCGATGTGGTGCGTGCCGTAGACGACGCCGTCAGCTTTAATGATAGGGCACGAAAATTCGGCTTGGCCTGTGGTGGGTTCGTTGGGGTAAACGTCCAAGCCTACGCGCAGCCCTTGCTCTTTGATAGCTGTAGCCACGGCTTCGTAGTCAACCACATCGGCCCGTGCGGTGTTGATGAGATAGCTGCCGGGCTTCATAGCTGACAAGACCTTGGCATTCACTAGCCCTTTGGTTTCTGGAGAGACGGCTATGTGTACGGACAACACGTCGCACTGCTTGGCTACGTCGATAGGGGATTCGGCTTGGGTGATGTTTAATTCCTGTGCTTGCTCAGGGGTTAGCGATCGACTCCACGCGACAACGGGCATACCAAAAGCTTGAGCGCGTCGAATCACGGCTAGGCCAATTTGACCTAAGCCGAGAATGCCAAGGGTGCGACCTTTTAACCCGCGGGCCTGGCCATATTCTTTTTTGTTCCAAACGCCCGCGCGAAGGTCGATGACGTTATCAACGAGTCTGCGGTCGAGGGCGAGGATGAGTGCAAAGGTGAGTTCGGCTACAGCGACGGCGTTTTTGCCGGGGCAATTAGCTATCATGACGCTATGTTGAGAGGCGGCTTCGACGTCGATGGTGTTGTAGCCTGCGCCTGCTCGGACGATGAGGGCGAGGGAGTCGGCTGCGTCGATGACATCTTTGGGGACTTTGGTGCTGCGGACGATGAGGACGGCGCACTGCGTTTTGATGACAGCGTCGCGCAGGGTGTCGCCTTGGAGGGTTGGGTCGATAGTGACTTCGCATCCCATGTCGCGGAGCGTGGCGAGTCCAGACGCTTGAAATTTGTCGGCTAATAGAACCTTCATGATTTACACCTGAGAATGTCGGTTTCTAAGTTCAATATCAAAAAAAAGCTACATTTTGCATACCAAAACTATTATAGTGACTCGACAGGGTGGAAGCGTCAACAGTAAAAGGTTATACAATGAGTGGTTTTTATTTTTTATTGGCCATCCCGACCGTAGAACTTTTGTGCGTCCGCGCGGGCTGAAGCCCGCGGCTCGTTTTTGAAATTATGAAGCGTTCATCTTGGACATCTATGCTTGGCCCGGGGATTCTTGTCGCAGCGACGGGAATCGGCGCGGGCGATTTGCTGACGGCTAGCTTGGGCGGGTCGGTGGTTGGTTTGTCGATTTTGTGGGCGGCGGGTGTGGGGGCGTTGCTAAAATGGTTTCTCAACGAAGGCGTGGCTCGATGGCAGATGGCTACGGGGACCACGCTGCTGGAAGGGTGGGTTGATAAGCTTGGCCGATGGATTCGCTGGGTTTTTCTTACCTACCTTTTGTTGTGGTCATTGTTCACCGGCGGGGCGTTGTTGAATGCTTGCGGGGTCGCGGGGACTGGTATTTTTCCGATTACCAGCGATTTGAAAACGTCCAAAATTATCTGGGGGATTGTTCATTCGTTTGTGGGGTTGGGATTGGTGTTAGCCGGCGGGTTCAAGCTTTTTGAAAAGCTCATGGCTGTGTGCATTGGGTTTATGTGCGTGACCGTTATCTCGGCTGCCATTTTAGTTAAGCCGGACTGGTCGGCTGTGCTAGCTGGGATTTTTACGCCAACTTTGCCGGCGCATGATAAGACCTGGGTGCTTGGAATTCTCGGCGGTGTCGGTGGGACAGCTACGCTTTTATCTTATGGCTATTGGATAAGGGAGAAGGGACGAGCCGGGGTGGAAGGCATTCGCATGTGCCGTCTCGACTTAGCCTTTGGTTATACGATGACTGCGCTGTTTGGCATTTCGATGATTATCATTGGTTCGACGGTTTCGCTTTCGGGGAAGGGGCCTAGCGTGGCGATAACGTTGGCGGACAGGCTCGCGGAATCGATGGGGCCTATGGGGCGATGGGTTTTTCTTGTTGGATTTTGGGGTGCAGTTTTTTCGAGCCTGCTTGGCGTGTGGCAGAGTGTGCCGTATTTGTTTGCCGATTTTTTGTCGTTGCAAAAGCGTCGAGAAGCGAAGGCGGAAGTAGTTGAGGACTTGGCTACGACGACTGGCTATCGAGTGTACATGTTTGCCTTGGCTATTGTTCCTATCCCGCTGCTGTGGGGTTCGGTGGAGTGGGCGCAGAAATCTTATGCGGTGTTGGGTTCACTATTTATGCCGCTGCTCGCGCTGACGTTATTGTTGATGAACAACCGCACGGCTTGGGTCGGTAGAGAGTTTCGTAACGGTTGGCTGACGAATTTGGTGCTCGTTGCAACGCTGGTTTTCTTTGCCTATATCGCGGGTGATACTGTTTATGCGAAGTTGTTTTTGTAGGGCGGGTCGTGGGCCTGCCTGAACTATTTCGCTGCGAATTATAGGTGATTGCGATGATTGGTGTTCGAGTTGAACATGAAGTCTTATTTGTTGGCGGAGGTGGATTGAGTGTCGATGGTTGAGGCAGGTCAACCTTTCGCTAGTAAGCGAAAGAACGACCGTGCCCTACCGTGGACCGTACTCTACGTTGTTGGCGAAAGCTTTTACGCGAAGCTGTTTTGAGCGAGGCAGAAGCTGCTGTGATTGTCAGCGGTGGAAAAATTGTTGATAATGCAAGAGATTGGCTAATGGCGGAACTATAGACTCAGAGGAATATCGGAGAGAATGGCATGATTTATCTTGACTACAACGCATCAACCCCTGTGGCCCCGGCTGTGCGCGAGGCGATGTGGCCATTTCTCGGCGAATTTTTTGGTAACGCTTCCAGCGATCATCCTCTAGGCCGAAAAGTCAGTGAAGCTGTGGCGAACGCCCGCAAGCAAGTGGCGGGTTTGCTTGGGGCTAAGCCTGAGGAAATTCTTTTTACGTCCGGTGGAACGGAATCTAACAATTATGTGATTAAGGGCGTGGCTCGAAAGTTAAGTGATCGTGGTAAGCACATCATTACGTCGTCTATCGAACATCCGGCTGTTGTTAATCCATGTAAATCGCTTGAAAGCGAAGGCTTTGAAACGACCTATGTGCCCGTTGATAAGTACGGTTTGATCGATGTTCAGGAAGTCATTAACGCCGTGCAGCCTGACACGATTCTCATTTCGATTATGCACGCCAATAATGAGGTTGGCACGATTCAGCCTATCTCGGAAATTTCTGAGATTGCGCGGGAAGGTGGCATATGGATGCACACGGACTCGGCTCAGACTTGCGGGAAGCTTTCGACGGATGTTAATGAACTCGGTGTAGATTTTTTGTCTATCGCAGGCCATAAGGTCTATGCGCCGCAGGGGATCGGTGCTTTGTATATTCGAGAAGGTATTAACCTTGAGCCTTTGCATCATGGAGCCGGGCATGAGAGTGGTCGTCGCGCGGGTACGGAAGCTGTCCCGGCTATTGTCGGGTTGGGAAAGGCGGCAGAGTTAGCGAAGGCTCATGTGGGTGACACGTCAACGGCAATGTTGCGGGATCGACTTTGGGAGGGGATTAGTCAGCAGCTTGGTGATGACGCTGTGTTGCTGGGGCATCCCACGAAGCGGCTGCCTAATACGTTAGCCGTTGGGTTTCGAAATAGGATAGGCGCAGATATTTTATTGGCCTGTCCAGAATTATGTGCCAGCACCGGGGCTGCTTGTCACGCGGCTCATCGAAAGCGTTCTGAGGTATTAGCTCAGATGAATGTGCCTGAAGATGTTGCGTTTGGTGCTGTGCGATTTAGCCTGGGGCATCCAACGACGCAGGAAGAAATCGACCAGGCTATTGAGATTATTACGAAGGCTGTGAGTCAGTGTCCGGTCGCGTAATGGCCAATTTACAATTTTTTGTTGCAGAAATGATATCATGGCAATGCCTCCGAAACTTCCTGTAACACTAACTGAACTTCGAGGCAAAATCGATGCTGTGGACCGGCAGATTATTGAGTTGCTAGCCGCGCGTAATGACATTGTCACCGATATTGCCCAGTGCAAAAGAGGTGATCGTACCCCGATTCGGGATCCCCAACGAGAGCGCCAGCTCATCAGCGATCGACGTGATTGGGCGGCCAAGAAAAACCTATCCGGAGATTTTCTGGAAAGTTTGTACCGTCTCATTTTGTGGGGCAGTCGAGATCGACAAGCGTCACTCAAAGCTGAACTTCCGCTGACGACTGAGCCTCGCAAAGTGGCAATTGTAGGAGGCTGTGGGGCTATGGGGGCTTGCCTAGCTAGATTGTTTGGTGATCTGGGCCACGAGGTTTTGATTGCTGACGTAGATACGGCACTAACTCCCGCTCAAGCTGCCGCCTCAGCCGACGTAGTTATTATCAGTGTACCCATTGAATCTACCGTACAGGTCATTCACGAACTAGGCCCGCTTGTTCCAGAGTCATCGCTGCTTATGGATGTTACGTCTATCAAGGCCAAGCCCGTCGAGGCTATGCTAAGTGCGACAAAAGCTTCTGTAGTTGGCACGCACCCCTTGTTTGGTCCTGCAGTACATTCCTTACAGGGACAGCGGTTTGTGTTAACGAAAGGGCGTGGTGATAAGTGGTTGTCTTGGCTTGAGACTATGCTACATGCTCGCGGCTTGGTGACGATTACAGCTTCGCCCCGTCAGCACGACGAAGCCATGGCTATCGTGCAGGTGCTTATGCACTTTTCTACAGAAGTGATGGGTATGACGCTGGGTGCATTGGATGTATCCATAGAAGAGACACTCACGTTTACTTCTCCGATTTACATGATGGAAATGCTTATGACCGGCCGACACTTCGCGCAGTCTCCGCGATTGTATAGTGCGATTCAGATGAACAACGATCTCACGCCAAAGATTGCTCAGGCATTTATAAATTCAGCCAAGCAACTCGCTGATGTCGTGACTCGTAAAGACGCAGCTGCATTCGAGGGTTTATTTGAAAAAGTCAAACAAAACTTTGGCTCATTCACACAGGATGCACTTGAGCAATCAAGCTTTTTGATTGATCGAATGGTTGAAAGAACTTAAGCGATACGTCTGTTGTTCCGGACTGTTTTTTTTCGGCGCGGGTGCCCCATTGTTTGCCTACTGGCAAAGGGTGGGGGACGGATTGAATTAATGAGAAGTAGAGAAAGCCATGCCGGATCATCAATCGTCTACAGCTATTGGTCATCTACAAAAAGTTTGAAGGTTGATTGAACATCTAGTCCTTCCCCCACCCTTCGGGAGTACCCGAAGAATGGGGCACCCGAATGAAAAAAGCGCCGTGGCCTCTCAATAATCAGAGAAGCCACGACGCTGTAATCGTAAAAGCTATGTCTTATCTATCCTGGAGTGTTACTGAATCCGACGACCCAGGAAGTTGATGCTCAGGTTTTGGTTGCCTTCTGGAATGTCTAGCAGAGTGACTGTCGAGACGAAGTCAAATGTGCCTGTCATTACATCAGAATCGTTTGCGTCAAAAGTTCCTGTAGCGGTGGCGGTGGCGGTGGCTGCTTCCAGGCCAACGGCAAAAACGGAGATGTCCGCAGCCAGGGTGAAACCTGTGGCGTCAGATGTTTGTGCGCCAAATGTAGCTGCGGCATATTGTAAGCCGGCTTGTGCGGTATCATGTCGCGCGCCATCGAAAAGGATGGTGCTCCCGAAAATTTCTGCACCTAGTGTGTTGTCGTTGAATTCTGATAATTCGCCGTTTGGACCGAAAGTGACAACCACAAATGGGACGCCTTGGCCATTGACTGATGTGGTGTAAAATTCCCATGTGCTGTCAGCCAAGGAGATGACACCGCTGCCAAGAGTAGCTGTGGTTTCAGTGCCATCGGGTAGCAATACCGTGACTTCTTCGGCTAGGCCATTGTTAGCTGGCCCGCCACAACCATTGGCGACAACAATGGTTAAACCCATAACGCCTACAACCAGCGTGCGAAACATTCTATGCGACATAACTTTTGACTCCCTGTAAACCCTTGCGAATATAATTTGTCTTCCTCAACGTTAATGTTCTCTTAACCATCGGAAAATGTGCGCACGAATTTACTTGTTTCCTCGTTTGTTTATAGACCGAAATGTCTTTTTGCATACATGGACCTTTCGCAAAGTGACAGGAGATTGTCACTTTTAGGTGGAAGCCCTGCGCCGATAAATCGTGAAAAACACGTTATGGGGCAAGTGTCGAATAATCAACGCTTGCCGGGTCATGAATCACTGGCAAATTAAGACGTGCGGTTTCGATGTACTTATTGGCCGTGCCGGTGTTGAACATCACTACGCGGTCAGTGCGGGTTATCTGACCATTTGTGATAAGCTTTTCTATGGCTAGTACGCACGCCGCCGCTTCGGGGCAGACCGATATCCCTTCCATCGCCGTTGCCCGATACATCGTAGATATGATTTTCTCCTCTGCGGCAGACACCGCCCATCCGCCACTTTCGCGGATAGCATCGAGAATCATAAAATCACCGACCGCAGCAGGGACGCGTAAGCCGCTCGCGCAGGTGTGTGCGCCTTCCCAGGGTGTAGCAAATCGCTCGTTTGCTTCAAACGCTTTGACGATGGGAGCGCAGCCATCACTTTGTACGCTGACCATTTTGGGCATATTGTCGGACGTTAGCCAGCCAAGTTCGCGCAATTCGTGAAACGCTTTCCACATACCAATCAGGCCTGTACCACCGCCGGTGGGATATACGATGACATCAGGTAATTGCCAGTTGAACTGTTCGGCTAGTTCCAGCCCCATCGTTTTTTTGCCTTCAATTCGATAGGGTTCTTTTAGTGTTGAGAAGTCAAACCATTTCATTTCGTCGATGCCTTGTCGTACGATTTTTCCGCAGTCTGTTATGAGACCTTCAACGAGGAACACCTTGGCGCCAGCCATGACGCATTCCATTTGGTTAATGACGGGCGTATCGCGGGGCATGAATATATACGCTTCCATGCCCGCCCGTGCGGCATAGGCAGCCATGGCTCCGCCAGCGTTTCCTGCCGTGGGGATGGCGACCCGTTTGATACCAAAATGATTGGCCATCGTAACTGCCATAGCCAAGCCGCGACTTTTGAATGAGCCGGTGGGAAGTTGGGATTCATCTTTGATCCAAAATTGGTCCAGTCCGAGAGATTGGCCAAGATTGCTGGCGGGGATTAGGGGACTCATGCCCTCGCCTAGGGAAATCGGCGTTTCGTCCGTTGGCAGGGGCAGTAATTCTCGATATCGCCAAAGGGTAGGCTCCCTGGAGGCTAACTTTTCGGGCGAAAGCACGCGTGCTATTGCTGGCAGGTCGTAGCGTACCCATAGGGGGCGGTCTTTATGGAGCGTTTGGATGGTGTCCGCTGGCAGGGAAGTGCCGTCGATAGCTGATTCCAGGTGAGTGACAAAGCATGACATGATTCATTCCCTTATATAAATATCCCAGATTAACGGGCCTGCGTAAGGTCTACAGCTGCGATTCTCGCTAATTCGTACCGCTTTCAGCCGTTTGAGGCAAGAAGGCGGATTTAGGTAGCGCTATGATGGAGTGTAGTTAAATGGTAAAAAATACAGCTAGTACGGATTGCATGAAGAAATCACATTTAGGATGAGGCGAATCACTCTGTGCGGGCGATTACGCTAGGCGCTGAAAAAGTCCGATATGCTTATAATGGCTTGGTGGCTTTGAACTAGGCGTCCGTCCCCCATTTTTCGGGAGTACCCGAAGAATGGCGCATCCAAACTTGGACGTGTATTCTGGCCGGCTGGATTGACAGGATGGACCTGTGGTTCAACAATACCGCCGCTTAGTGGGTAATACCTGAGTTCGTCGCGACTAAGAATTGTTGGGCGATGTGGAGCCGAGACGTTAATTATTCGGAAGTGTTCACTGGACATCACGGTCAACTTATACTGACACTAGCTTGGTGAATGAATCGACTCGCAGGAATGCTTGAGCAACTCATGAATTCAAACATGCTTCGACATATTATTAATTCAATTATAGCCGTCGTGATATTGTTGGCTGGCGGAGCTGTTGCGATGAGGCTCGTAGCTACGAAGCCTGCGGCGGCTTCTTATGACAGCTCGTTTTCGGCGATGCCTGAGGTGGCGGTCATGGCTGCGACTCGTCGGTCGTTGGCTGCGCCGATAGTTGGGTATGGCAATGTTCGCCCGAAGAACCAAATCAATATCATTCCTGAAGTGAATGGTAAGCTGACCAAAGCTCATAAAAACTTAGCCCAGGGAAATATCATTCCTGAGGGCGAATTACTTTTTGAGATTGACGACACGGTCTATAAAGCGCGTAAGCATCAAGCGCAGGCGGAAGTGCGATCGTTGGAGGCCGCTTTGCAGCTTCACGATCAGGAATTGCGAAATCTCAACGAGCGGTTGGCTAATGTCGAGGCGATGGTTGAGATTGATTTTCGCGACTACAAAACGTCCAAGAAATTATACGAAGACGATAAGGTGGGGACGCCGCGCGATGTTGACATGGTGCATCAAAAATATCTTCGTCAGCAAGACGCACTAGTCAGTATCAAAAATAGTGTGGCTATGATTCCTCTATTGAAGCTAGAGTCTCATGCTCAGTTAGATGCGGCGAAGGCGAGGCTCGAACAGGCGTTGCACGATTTGGAGAATACGAAAATTTTCTGCCCGTTCCGCGCTCGAGTGGAGTCTGTGATTGCTCAGGAATCACAAGTGGTCACGGCTCATTTTTCCATAGCGACGTTGACTGATTTGGAAGCTTTTGAGATTTCGGTGAGTGTTGATCCTCGTGATCTTCCGTGGTTGGACGAATCGATTCAGCCTGCTGCGCTGGCGCTTACTGATGAGCCTACGGGGCCTCCTGTGGATATTCGCTGGTCTTCGCCGAACAAGAAGTTTACATGGCAAGGTCAGGTCTCCCGCTTTGAACGCATGGACGAAACGACGCGCACGGCTCGGTTGGTGGTTGAGGTGCGTGATATTGATATGAAAGCGACCATCGGCGTGGGGGATGACCATAGGCCTTCGCTTTCGATTGGGATGTATTGTCGCGCTGAGTTGCCGGCGGCTGAGTTGTCCGAAGCTGTGTTGGTTCCGCGCCATGCGATTTACGATAATCGTTTCGTGTATGTGGTTGAGACAGAGGGCGATTCAAAGATTGGCACGCTCGCGCGTCGTCAGATTTCATTGTTGCGAACGATTGGTGATGATGTTCTTGTCGATCATCTTGGTCGAGGTGATAGCGACATTTGTGAATTATTGCCAAGCGATTTGGTCGTGACTTCACCGCTGATGCGTCCTATCTTGGGCATGAAGGTATCACTGCGGAAAAATACGTTAGCCAAGGCTGGTACGAAAACTCCGGTACTTGTCCAGCGCGTACGGCTCGTATCTCATACCGACTAACATTCTTTCGTAGTTCTCAAACCACCGCCTCAATCAGATCGCAAGTTGTTTCTAGTGGTTTGGCTTGATGTAATAGTTTAGCGTATTGATGACATTTGTTTGACACTTCTTTGTTCTCTAATAGTCCAGCAAGTTTCTTGGCTATCGCTTGAGCGCGAAAGTGTTTGGGTAGAATGGTGTCAGCTATGCCCATACGTTTAAGTCTGTAGGCGTTGTCGGGTTGGTCCCAGGCGAGGGGCATGATTAGTTGTGGGATGCGGGCGACCATAGCCTGGGATAATGTGCCGATGCCGCCGTGGTGAACGATGGCTGAGCATCGCGGTAATAATTGGCTGAAGGGCACATATTTGAAATGGCGCACCGTTTCGGGCAATTGATCGGGAACCTGATCTTCAAACCGTGTCAGCAAAATGCCTCGTCGGCCTAGCGTTTGGCAGGCTTTTACTGCTTCAGCGAAAAAGCTTCGGGCGTGCATCATGCCGCTACCGGGAGTAAAAGCGATGGGTGCGTCTGTGCCGGCTAGGAATGATTCGATGTGCGGTTCGAGTTTCTGGTCTTGATTGTGTTCATCGAAGAGGGGGAACCCGGCGTGGCGGAGATGTTGGGGCCAATCTGGTTGTTGGGGTGCGTACCAATCGGGAAATAACGCGATGATGCGCTGCGGCGATAGCCACCATTCGTGCATCATGCGGTTGATGGGTGGTAGATTGAAAGTGGCTCGATAAGCGTTTATTTTTTTCACGATGAAGATGCGATCGAGAAAAACGTCGAGGCTTCGCAAGATTGCGCGATTCACGAATGGTGGAACCCAGCTGGGGATGGGCGGCGCTCCCGCGACGACGGGCATGGCGTAGGCGCTGCGCAGGATGGCTGGTTGTAATACGATTGTCACCAGGGGGATGTTGTGGGTTTCGTGGGCGATGCGGGCGCCGAGCGTTGCACCGGAGGCGATGATGACGGTGTTCCCCGGTTTGTGTCGTTCGATGATGGCTTCGTATTGCGTGGGCATGGAGCGGGCCATCCATCTGCCTAGCGATCGCGCACCGGGGATTCCTTTCCAGATGTCGGGGTTAGCCATCTCGTCAAAAAATTCTTTTTCGGTGCCGATGGGGGTAAAATCAAAGCCGTGCTTTTCTGCGTGACGGGCGAAATGGGCATTGGTCATGAGTGTGACGTGATGGCCTTTGGCGCGGAGCATGATGCCAATGGCGACGAATGGGTGGACGTCGCCTTCGGTGCCGTGTGTCACAAGAATACAGTTCACGCGAGTTCCTCATAGAGGCTTATGGCTTCGCGGGTTGATTGTGTTCGCACCATCTAGCCACGAGATTATTAGCGTAACAAAGTAATCACGACGCGCCTACATTGGTAATTGGGTGACGTGTTATTGACTGTCCGTGCCCACCCTTCGGGAGTACCTGAAGAATGGGGGAGCCATGCCATCAGAGCCGTACGGCGCAAGCCTGCGGACATGTCTTGTGCCTGTTGGCGTGTAAAATAGTTTATTCACGCGCCAGGTGCGGGAATAGGAATGCCACCAGGCTCGCGCCAGGTGCTCTGGTAAAAATGCCACCAGGCTCGCGCCGGGTGCTCTGATGGCGTTAGTCCGCTTCCTCACGGGCGCGGTTCTGGTTTGTGGCTTATCAGGCGCAATTTTGTTATGATTCGCCACTGATGTCATCAGCAGGACCACTTAACATCATTGTGTTCACGGATACTTTTTTTGAAGTCAATGGTATCGGTTCGTATTATCGAATGCTTTTGAGCTGGGCGAATCGCACGGAAGGGGTTCGCATCAAAATCATTTGCCCGGTTAGGGATGATTTGGACAATGTTGAGGTGTCTGAGGATGTCATTCCTGTCAGGGGATTTTTGCAGCGGCCTAATCCTTTTTATAAAGACCTTATTATGGGTTTTTTCCCGGTTAAGAAATTGAAACGAATCGTGGATGAGATTCCTTCGCCGAAGGTTGTTCACATCGCGACATCAGCTTCGATGGGTTGGTGTGCGGCGAAGGTGGCTAGGGATTTGAAAATACCTGCGGTGGGATACTATCACACTGATTTACAAGAGTATGGTCGCGTTTATGGCGAGCGATGGTTTGGGCGGCTGGGTGGTCGTCTTTGTCGTTATGGGGCGAAGTGGCTTGATCGATTTGCCTATGGTAGCTGTGCGTCGATGTGCGTGCCAAGTTTGACGGCGAAGGATACGGTAGGTGGTTTTTTTCGAGGCCCGATTGAGCTGATTGCTAATCCTGTTGACGTTCAAGGCTTTTGTCCGGGGGAAACCAGGGACGGGTCGTTTAGAAAAAAATATGCCCAAGATGGCCGGGTTTTGGTCGTGGCTGTGGGGCGGGTGGCCAAAGAGAAAAATTTGGACTTGGTCTGCAAGCTGCTTGGTGATGATGAGCGGATTAAACTTGTTTTTGTGGGTGACGGGCCATATGCGGCTACCCTTCGTCAGAAGTGGGGGGCTTGTGTGACGGGCTTTTTGCATAAGCAGGAATTGCTGGATGCGTATCAGCAGGCTGATGTTTTTGTTCAGCTTTCAACGAGCGAAACTTTTGGCTTGTCGCTGGTAGAAGCGCTGGCTAGTGGTCTTCCAGCTTTCGCGCTGCGTTCGCAGGGGTTTGTAAGTACGATTGAGCCTGGTCGTGGGGTTGATTTGCTTGAGGAGTCAGACCTTGAGACATTGGCTGACCGGTGCGTGGCGTTGGTGAATGATAAGGCGGAATATCAGCGGCGGTCTCGTCAGGTTCGTGAGCTTGTTATGCGTATTAGCACGGAAGTTATTTTTCCCGCGTTGCAATCGATTCATGAATTATTATTGCCAAGTGACACGATAGAATCGGCGGTCTGCCGTTCTAAAGAAGCTGCTTCTGTAAACTAAGCCGGTCTCATCGAACATGACTAATCGCTCATACATCATGCACAAATTATACGCTGGCGGAGTCAGGCTGTATCAGCGGTTGTTCATTGAAACGAAAATTTGGGGGCGAGATAAAATTCCGCCCGGTCCAAAAATTTATGCGGTGAATCATATCAGTTCGCATGACGGATTTTGGCTTGCGCCGTTGTTTACCGAGCCGGTGCATTACATCATTGGGCCTGGTTATCAGTCGTGGCTTGGGACGAAATTTCTTGATGCGATGGAGTCGATAAACGCTTTTGTTCCAGACGCCAGGGATATGGTCGACCAGGCAGCGGACTATCTGAATAAAGGTGAGCCTGTGGTCATTGCGCCGGAAGGTGATATTCAGGAGACGTTTTCGCTGGGTCGGTTTATGCCGGGGGTCGCGCGAATTTATATGGCGTCCGGGGTTCCAATTGTTCCGATTGCGATGCTTACGCCGCGACGAAATTTGAGAGAAAATGTTAAGAAGCGGCAGGTGATTGATGGCCATGTGTTTCGGATGGTTAATTTATTGCGCGGCCCTTTTTGTTTTAATATCGGTGAGGCCTGGTCGCCTGGTTATGAAGGATTGAGCGAGGCTAAGCAGGTGGTGCGCATTACGCGCGAATTGCGCGAGCGGATGGAGTCGCTGGTGGAAGATATGCGTATTAATAAGTTCTGGATGTAATTTTTATCTAATTGTTGAAAAGGTGCTGATTAGAGCATGTGGTGAGGTGTTGTGTGTTTTCTGGTTGCTTATCTAGTTGGCATTGTTGACACCTTGATAGTGGCAAGGACACTACGCGACGTGTGGTGTCACTGGATTCCCGCTCCCGATGTACTTCGGGACGGGAATGACGGGTTGGCGCGGGGATGGCGTGCGTTAATCGCGGCGGAGTGTTTCTGATATGAAGCCTAAAGAAAGCGGCGGGATTATTGGCGCGATCGTGCGCAACCCGGTGATGGCTAATCTTATCGCCATTGGCATCCTCGTCGGTGGGGTGGTAGCTGCGCGTCAGCTACCACGAGAAACATTTCCCGATACTAACGTCGATCATATTCTGATTACGGTTCCCTACTTAGGTGCTACGCCTGAAGACATTGAGCAGAGTATTTGCATCAAGATTGAGCAGGCGATTCAGGGTGTGCCCGGTATTTGGGAACTGACTTCGATTTCACGAGAAAATGTAGGGCTTGTGGTCGCGGCGGTGGATACGGATATTTCGCCCACGGCTGATGTGTTGCAGCAGATTCGTAATAAGGTTGATGCGATTACTACGTTCCCGCCCGATGCCGAAAGGCCGGTGGCGATTGAAGTAGTGATTCGAAGTGTGGTCATCAACATTGGCATTAGCGGTGATGTGCCTGAGCATACTTTTAAGCACATTGCTCAGCAGATTCATGACGACTTAGTGGCGAATCCCAACATCTCGCAGGTTAGTATCGCTGGTGTGCGCGATTATGAAGTAGCTATCAAACTTTCTGAGGAAGGGCTGCAGCGGTATGGGCTGACGTTTCAACATGTGATTGAAGCTATCAAGGCTAGTAGTTTGGATTTGCCTGCTGGTACGGTGCGCACGCAACAAGAAGAGATTAATGTGCGCACGCTTGGCCAGCGATATAACGCTGCTGATTTTTCAGACTTGGTCGTTATCGCGAAGTCTGATGGCGCGGTAGTGAGATTAGGGCAAATAGCACAGGTACATGACTCGTTTGAGGATGTGCCTCTTTATGGAAGGGTTGACGGGCAAGCTGGTGCGATGATTACGGTTTCCAAGACGGGGCCTGAAGACATCAGCGAGATTGCTGAGATTGTGCGAAATTATGTCGCCTCTGCGCAGCGCGATTTGCCAGATGGTATTCACCTAACGACGTGGGCTGATGCGTCGCGCGATGTTGATGGCCGCTTGAAGATGCTTCTTAAAAATGGCATGACGGGCATGGTGCTTGTGGTGTTTGCGCTGCTTTTGTTTATGGACTTGCGGTCCACGATTGCGGTGGCGCTGGGGATTCCTGTGGCGTTCGCCGGTGCGGTTGCGGTGTTGGGTGTGACGGATAGTACCATCAATATGATTAGCCTGTTGGGGCTATTGATGGCGACGGGGATTGTGGTGGATGATGCGATTGTAATTGCTGAGGCTGTGCGCAAACAGTCTCGCGATGGTCTTGCACCTTTAGATGCTGCGGTGGCAGGGACTCGGCGGGTGGCTTTGCCTGTGCTATTGTCTTCGCTGACGACTATTGTGGCGTTTATTCCGATCATGTTTGTTAAAGGCGTGATGGGAAAGTTTATTTATGTGTTGCCGGTCGTTGTGATTGCGACGATTGTTGCTTCGGCGATTGAAGCGTTCGCCATTTTGCCGGCTCACTTAGCTGAGTGGGTGAGCGAGAATAAAGCTGACAAAAAGAATTGGCGAACTCGAACGCGGGCTAAGCTGGACCAATTTATTGAAATGGTTGTCACGAAGTATTACCGTCCGGTCGTGCGGTGGTCGTTGGCCCATCGGGGTTTGGTCTTGGCTACGGTTGGTGCGTGTGTGCTAATATCCGTTGGGTTGGTGTTGGGTGGCCGCACGCCGTTTGTGCTGTTTCCCAAGGTGAATGGTAATACGCTCAAGGCGCGGGTTAAATTTCCAGAGGGTACGCCGATTGCGACGACAGAAGCTGCGGTGCTTCGATTGGAAACGGCTGCTCGAATGCTAAATAGTGATCCGTTATTAACGACGGGTAAGCCTGGGCCTTTGGTTCAGCATATTTATTCGGCAGTTGGTGAATGGGCGGAGTTTGTGCCCGACCGAGGCAGCGCTTACGGCGAGACTTATATTGAATTGATGGCTGCGGAAGATCGTGATATTGACCTGGCGGTTGTGATAGAAAGATGGCGGGAAGCCGTGGGGGAGATTCACGATACGGAAATTTTTACGATCACGCGACAAGCGCTAGGCCCTACAGAAAAACCGTTGGAGATTCGGCTGCTTGGTGACGACTTGCCACAATTACGACAGGCTGCGGATGCTGTGGAGGCTAAGTTAGCTTCGTATGAAGGGGTGTTTGATATTTCTGACGACCTTAATCCGGGTAAGCGTGAGCTTCAGGTTCGTCTTAAACCTAACGCGGGCAACTTGGGGCTTACGGTGGCGGAGGTCGCTGGGCAGTTGCGGCAAGGTTTGTTGGGGGCGGACGCGGTTCATTTGCAACGGGGTAAGGATGAGGTTGATGTTGTCGTTAGTTATGGCGTGGACGATAGTCGTAGCATTGGTGCGATAGAGAAGATGCGTCTGCGGACTAGCGGGGGTGTCGAGATTCCTTTTAGCGAAGTACTTGATACGAAGATGGTGCGTGGTTATTCGTCCATTGGTCGGCAAGATGGCCGACGTCGGATTCGCATTCAAGCTGATGTAGACGAACGCCACGCCAATGCAGAACAAATTGTACAGACTATAGCCAAGACGTTTTTACCAGACATCACACGAAAATTTCCTGGCGTTACGTTTCTCATCGATGGACAGCGAGCGCGGATTGAAGAGTCGATGGGTAGTTTATTGTACGGCATGATTATCGCGATTGCGGTGATGTATGCACTGCTGGGTTTGCCTTTGCGGTCTTACATTCAGCCGTTGATTATTTTGGCAGCGGTTCCGCTGGGCGTGGTCGGCGCGATCGTTGGGCATCTGGTCATGGGTGCGGACATTACTTTGATGAGTGTGTTTGGTATGGTGGCACTAGCTGGGATTGTGGTCAACGATTCGTTGGTTTTACTTGATCGCATTAACGGTAATATATCAGAGGGTGTCGGGGTGCGCGACGCGGTAGCGCGGGCAGGAGAGGAACGATTCCGAGCTGTGGTGCTGACGTCGCTGACGACTGTGGTGGGTCTATTGCCATTGCTTTTTGAAACCAGCTCGCAGGCTCAAGCGCTTATTCCCTTGACGATTTCAATGGTGTTTGGGCTGATGTTTGCGACTGTTCTTACGCTCATTGTTGTACCTGTCATGTTTATCGCGGCGAATGATCTAAAACGATTGGCTCATTGGTTAAGGCGAGGCGGGGCGTTGCCTTCGCCGGAACGTGTTGAACAAGCAGCCCAGGAGGCCGTCGGCGCTGTGGCGTAGATAGCTGATGAATGAATGAGATTGTCAGGAGGCGATATGAATAGCCGAAATGATTTTTGTATCGAAAAAAGTGTGCGTTGTCATGTAAAACTCTTCGGCCTACGTGCTGGTTCGGTTTTCGTGTGTGGGCTGATATTATTTTCTGGTTGCCGTGTACCGCTCACGAAGTTGGAGTCAATCGTTCAACGTCATCGTGAAGCGATGGCTGAGTTGCCGCCCGAAGATTCTATTCGCATTGATGCTTATGGTACGCCGGTACCTATGGATTACGCCAAGCGTATGTTGCCGGAAGGTGAGCTGACGATTGAAGATGCGCGAGGCATAGCTGTGCGGGCCAATCCTGACATTCACACGGTGCAAGCTCGTTTGGAGGCTGCGGCTGCGAGAATTGAGGAAGCGCGGGCACAGTTTTTTCCACAGATATTTTTTGCTCATAACACCACGCGCGTTTTTCAAAGGCCCTCCAATGGCTTAAGTTTTGAATCGTTGATCTCACCCAACGCGGTGGCGACGCCCGCACCACAGGGTACAAACTTTCTCACCGAAACGTTACGAAATTTGGTTTTGGGTAGTGATGTGAATAAGCCAAATCGTAGCGCATTCAGCGAACATACAACAGGTTTGTCGCTTAGTTGGACGGTTTTTGATGGCTATATTCGAGATGCGCAGTTGCGCGCGGCTAAGTATGTTCATCGGGCATCAGCGATGGCGCTGGCAGACATGCAGCGGATTGTCGTGCAAGCGGTGGATACAGCCTACTTTAGAGTTCAGTTAGCTGAGGAGCAGTTGCGCATTTCTAAGGCTGACGAAACATTTAGTCAGGAGCAGCTTCAGGAGACGCAGAAACTCGAAACGGCTGGTCGGGCAACCTTGTCTGATGTCAACAACTTTCGTGTGCGTATGTTAGTCGCCAAGGCTAACGTGACGGCTGCGATGGGTAATCGTGAAATTGGCCGGGTCGCGCTCGCGGAGCTGATGGGATTAGATGGCGTGGATTTGCCTGTAGCGTTAGAACTTTCGCCGTTACAAACGGAAACGCCTGAGGCGATGGCTAAGCCTTTGGTTTCGCAATGTATTCAGGATGCATTGACGAACCGGCCTGACACTGCACAGTTAAAGCATTTGGTTCATAGCCGGGAGGCGCAGGTTCGGGCTGCGAAAGGGTTGGCTTACCCGCTGGTAGCTGCTACGGGTTCGTGGGGATTTAACGACAACACGAATATCCGTTACAGCAATGAAGACCAGACCTCGGCTGCGATTATCGCTGTTCGTTGGGCACTTTATACGGGTGGGGCTATTGAAGCGCGCGTGCGAGAGACTGAAGCTCAATTAGATGAAGCCGAAGCGCGAGAGAGGCGTATAGTGCTTGCGGTTCAATCAGAGGTTAAGCAGGCGGTGATTGCGCTGACGGATGCGCAGGCGCAAATCGTACTGCGCCGCGAGGCTTTGGAAACATCTTTCGAAAACAGGCGCATTGTGCAAGCGGCGTATTTAGGTGGGAAGCAGCCTTTGACAAGACTCAATGAGACGCAGCGGGATTATATTGCTGCGGATGCGAACCTGGCTCGGGCGCGAATTCGCCTTCGTCAGGCGTGGAGTGAGCTGGATGCGGCGACGGCTACTCAAATAATTAGCGAAGAGAATTAGAATTTTGTTCGTGACGATTAGCATGTTGAGAATCTGGAATGGGCACTATGATTGTTAGTACGTTTGTAACGATCAAAAGACCGCTGATATTACATAAAGAATAACTTAACCCTCGCCACACGAATGCTTGGATGCCGTCAGAGCCGCACGGCGCAAGCCTGCGGACATGCTTACATGAACCGTGAGCCACGACGATGTTTCTGGACAGCCACCAAGCTTGTGTGTGTGCTTATCAGATGGCATCAGTAAAACGTGCCCGCAGGCTTGCGCCTCTGATGGCGTCCTTCCCCCACCCTTCGGGAGTACCCGAAGAATGGGGCATCCGAAGCGCGGGGCTATTCTACCGTCACGCTCTTGGCTAGGTTTCTTGGTTTATCAACATTGCATCCTCGAATGACGGCTGCGTGATAGGCGATTAGTTGAAGTGGTATCACGGTGAGCAGCGGTTGCAATGGTTCGAGGGTGTCGGGTACATATAGCACATGGTCAGCTAAGTCTTGAATGTCTTTGTCACCTTCCGTAGCTATGGCGATGACGCTTCCGCCTCGGGCACGCACTTCGGAAATGTTGCTGAGAATTTTATCATATTGCGAGCCAGTGGTGGCGATACAGACTACGGGCATGCCATCGGTAATCAAAGCGAGTGGCCCATGTTTCATCTCGGCGGCTGGTAGACCTTCTGCGTGAATGTAACTAATTTCTTTGAGCTTAAGCGCACCTTCTAACGCGACCGGATAGTTATATCCTCTACCCAGGTATAGCCAATTTTCGCGGCTGGCATATTCGCGTGCTACTTTTTCGGCGGTGTCGGCATGTCCTAAAGTAGTGCGAATCTGGTCAGGAATAGCTGACAATGCTTTCATAAATTGCATGGCTGCGGATGGAGAAAGATGTTTGCGCCTTCCAAGAAAGCACGAGATGAGTGCCAACACGGCGACCTGGCCTGTGAACGCTTTGGTGCTAGCTACGCCAATTTCCGGGCCTACATGCAAATAGACGCCTGCGTCTGTTTCTCGTGGGATGGTAGCTCCTACGACGTTTACCACGCCAATCACGAGCGCTCCGCGCTGCTTCGCTTCTCGTATCGCAGCTTGGGTGTCGGCTGTTTCACCACTTTGCGAGACGGCGATAACGACGGTTCCTTCGTCGATGATTGGATTTCGATAGCGAAATTCGCTGGCATATTCTGTTTCGGTGGGGACGCGCAGCAATTCTTCAAACAAGTATTCGCCGACCAGTCCTGCATGCCAAGCCGTTCCGCAGGCGGTGATGATAATTCGTTTCGCTTGGGTGAGTTCTCGGGCGCAGTCTGCTAAGCCGCCAAGATGTATCACGCCTTCTTTAAGATCGATTCGGCCGCGTAAACAGTTTTCCAATGCTTCAGGTTGTTCGTAGATTTCCTTGAGCATGAAGTGTTCGTAGCCAGCTAATTCGATCTGGTCGAGCGTCCATTCAACCTCTTCAGTTTCCTTCGCGACGGGAACGGCATCCAAAGTTGTAATTCTTAAACTGTCGGGCGTAATGCGTGCTATCTCGTTGTCACCGATGTAAACAACCTGAGTTGTATGGGCTAGAATAGCTGCGGCGTCCGAAGCTAAAATGTGTTCGCCTTGTCCAACGCCAACGATCAACGGGCTACCTTTTCGAGCGGCGATAATGAGGTCTGGTTCGTCGGCGCAAACGACAGCCATGCCGTACGTTCCGGAGACTTCGCGCAGCGCGAGACGCACCGCTTGTTCCAAATCACCTTCATATAGTTGGGCAATAAGCTGAACGAGGACTTCGGTATCGGTCTCGCTGGTAAAGATCACGCCTTTTTGTTCGAGATAGGTGCGCAGTGTGCGATTGTTTTCGATGATGCCGTTGTGGATGATGGCGAATTTTCCGCTGGAGTCCGCATGTGGGTGCGCGTTGACGTTGGTTGGTGCGCCATGCGTCGCCCAGCGTGTGTGGCCTATGCCGTGCGTTTGGGGGTGGGCGTCGTAGTCGAGGGTTCCTTCGAGGACGGATAATCGACCGGCAGCTTTGAGAACAGTAACCTCGCTCGGCTGAACCAAGGCGACGCCCGTTGAGTCGTAGCCTCGATATTCAAGTCTCCGCAGACCGTCGATGAGAATCGGCAGCGCGGGCTTTCGGCCAACATATCCAATGATCCCACACATAGGCTTTCACGCCTCCTTAGCGTTTTACATGCTGTGTATCGAATGTCAGTATGTTACACCTGACGATTCGTCGTAATTAGCCGGGGTTCATGCAGGGCGTTAAGCCTGATAGCTAAAGCCCCGCAGACAGCGTAACCGCTCCCGACTACCCTATTATCGGCACAGTAAGCAAAAATGGCAAAGAAACCGTATCATTTGATGATTTCATTTGTGGGGTGAAAATCTCCCTGGCGGGGGACGAAAACGTGTTTCCCAGCTATAATCAACCCATTCGGGAGTATGAAGTGGACTTATTCGCAGCGCAGAAAAAGCAGCATCGGTCGCAGGTAGAGCCATTGGCTGCAAGAATGCGGCCTCGAACCCTGGAAGAATTCCTCGGTCAGGAGGACTTTCTGGGCGAGGGCAAGCTTTTGCGGCGAATGCTCGAGGCTGACCGACTCTCTAGCGCCCTGTTTTATGGCCCGGCCGGAACGGGGAAAACGACGCTTGCGACGGTCATCGCCGCGCGGACTTCGGCACATTTTGATCAGGTCAATGCGGCTGCGGTTGGGGTTAAGGAAGTTCGCGTCATTCTCGAAAGCGCGCGTCAGCGGCTGGAGGTTTCCGGGCAGCGGACCATTTTCTTTGTGGACGAATTACACCGATTTAGCAAATCGCAGCAGGATGTGCTTCTGGGTGACGTGGAAAACGGCACGGTAATTCTCATCGGAGCTACGACGGAAAATCCGTTTTTTGCGATCAACACACCGCTGATTTCGCGTAGTCAGATTTTTCAATTTCAGCCTTTGTCGCCTGAAAATCTTAAGAAGCTTATGCACCGAGCGATCAAAGACCCGGAGCGAGGGCTGGGAAAGCATCGCATTACCTTGACCGAAGAAGCCGCAGACCACTTGGCGAAAATTTGTGACGGCGACGCACGTCGTGCGCTGACGGCGCTGGAAATAGCCGTGCTTTCGCAGGTTACTTCTGCTGAGGGCGCGTGTGAGGGTGGGTGTGATGTGGTGGTTGATTTAGCCGTGGCTGCGGAATCTATTCAGAGGAAGGCGATTACCTACGACGCGGATGGTGATGTTCATTACGATTCGATAAGTGCGATGATAAAGTCCATACGCGGTAGTGACCCGGACGCGGCGGTCTACTGGTTAGCCCGGATGTTGGAAGGTGGAGAAGACCCACGTTTTTTAGCTCGACGAATTGTCATCAGTGCCTCTGAAGATATTGGAAACGCTGACCCGCGTGGTCTAATTTTGGCTCAGTCAGCGGCTGCGGCGACGCTGGTGGTGGGGATGCCGGAGTGTCAATTGATCTTAGCTCAGGCGGTGATTTACCTGGCGTGTGCGCCTAAGTCTAATGCCAGTGCGAAAGCTATTTGGGGGGCGGCTGATGATGTTCGTCATGGTCGGACGATCCCCGTCCCCAAGCATCTGAAGTCGGCCAAATATAAAAGTGCGGAAAAACTTGGTTCTGGTGTTGGATACCAGTACCCCCATGATGCACAAGACGGTATAGTGAGGCAAGATTATCTTGGTGTGGATAAGGCTTATTACTTACCGACGGATCGTGGTTGGGAGGCTCATGCCAAGGCGTATTTGGAACAGGTTCGGCGGATACAAGCCGATGAGCAGTAGCGGAAACGTAGTCAGCATCGTCTAGCGAATTGGCCTTGGGCATCATCGTGCGTAGCCCGCGATGGTCAATGGTTAGGCGTTATGGTGTCACTACGTTTTCAGTGCCGGGTAGGCAGTGAAAAAAGAATTACGACAAAGATTTAAGAAACTCCTCGCTGATATGCCAGACGAGACGCGCAGTGCCAGTTCGCTGCGTACTTGTCAGAGGCTATTTGAGCAGCCTGAGTATATCAAAGCTGAGGTGATTATGGTTTACCTGTCACTGCCGACGGAGCCTGATACATCTGCGTTGGTGCTGCGTGCATGGCAGGACCGCAAGAGAGTCTTAGCGCCGAAAGTTAGTTGGAATCAGCGACGCATGATTCCGATGGAGATTCGTTCACTTACGGATGACCTCACCGTGACACCGATGGGCATCCGTGAGCCGGTGGCTGGCATTCCTTTTCCCATTTCGCTTATTGATCTAGTGATTGTTCCGGGCGTGGCGTTTGACGAGGATGGTAATCGCTTGGGCCGAGGTCGCGGTTTTTATGATCGGTTCCTTTCTCACGCGGAGTTTGAGGGTACGGCTTGTGCGTTTGCCCTTGATGTGCAGATGTCATCCACAGCTATTCCGATGGGGCCTTTGGATAGGCCTGTGGACATGCTGGTTACTGATGAAGCCGTCCGCCATTTCAAATCTTGATTCGTGACTCACTTTACATTTTGCATATTTATTCCTGAAAAATAAAAAATTTCATATTTTTCTTCCGTCATTCATGCGCGGCTGGTGTTATAGGAGTAGACAGGTGTTGATCGCGTTGTCATAAGACGAGGCGGGTCGTCATCTATCTACAGATCGCAGGTTCAAAGGGCCGCAGACTATGACATTGCGGGGGTGAGGTCGTCGTCTGCGGCAGCCTGTGCGCTATTGCGCTGACAAGTAAATTTTGAGTCGTAGAATAGCAGGGAATTAGTGCGCCGATTCCGCGCGCATTTTGTAGGCCTTGGGGGCTGTAAGGGTGAGGTGAAGTCAGGGGTGACTTCACGAGTGTTGGAGATATGTCTAATTCCATTTGAGAAAAGGGATTCGAGAATGTGTAAATATAAATCGATGATAGCGATAGCAGCAGTTGTGGTACTAATTGCTTCAACCACCATTTCTAAGGCTCAATGTATTGAAAACCAGAAGCTGGCTTCTCCTTCTGGTACGAGCGGGCCCGACGGGTTTGGCAATGCCGTTTCAATAAGTGGTGATACGGCCGTGGTGGCTGCGTATGGGCGAGATTGCGATGCGCTCACTGCCTGCGGGGCGGTATTCGTTTATAGATTTGACGGCGATTCCTGGATAGAAAAGCAGCAGTTGACCGCTTCCGAACCTGGCCAGTTCTTTGGCTTCGGTAAATCTGTGTCGGTGGACGGAGATACGATTGTCGTGGGGGCGGCGTATGCTGATTGTGAGTCTGGTCGCACTTGCGGGGCCGCGTATGTATTTCGATTCAATGGGACAAGATGGGTCGAACAGCAAAAGCTGGTCGCGTCCGACGCCGAGGAAGGTGACACATTTGGAAACGTGGTTTCTGTGTATGGTGATATAGCTGTCGTAGGTGCTATGAGAGATGATGACAGCACCGGGGCGGCGTATGTGTTCCGTTTTAATGGGGCTACTTGGGTAGAGCAACAAAAGCTGACTGCTAGTGATGCACGGTCTCAAGGTAGGTTTGGTGTTTCTGTATCAGCCAGCAATGAAACTATTTTGGTTGGGGCTTATAGAATGAGAGGCTTTACGGATGATGGCTATATAAAAAATAATGGGGCAGCATACGTTTTTCGCATCAACGGGACTGAGTGGATTGAGGAACAGATATTGATTGCCAATGATACTGTACCTAGTGTGCGTTTGGGTGAAGAATTCGGCTGGTCTGTTTCCCTAAGTGGCGACAAGGCTATGGTGTCGACGCGTCGGCACACTTGTTCGACAGGCCAATCTTGTGGATCGGTATACGTATTTCGATACGACGGATCCAGTTGGGTAGATGAGCAAAAGCTGACGGCTACAATCACGGATGATATTGGTCGGTTCGGTAATTCTGTCTCATTGCTTGGAAACACCGCCATAGTTGGAGCAGTGGGTGCTTATTGCGAATCAGGCCACTCTTGCGGCGCAGCCTATGTGTATCGATTTGATGGCATCTGTTGGACCGAGCAACGTAGACTCAATGCCTCCGATGCAAACATGGGGGATAATTTTGGTATTGCTGTAGCGGTATACTATGGAACGGTTCTGGTGGGAGCATTCAATGGTCACTGCCTTGGGGGGAGTTGTGGGTCGGCGTATGTGTTCGATATTACACCTGGTTCTCCGTGCTTTGATTGCGACGGCGACGGTATTCTGGATGTCCTTGAGATTGATTGCAACGGAAACAACCAAGCGGATTCGTGCGATATTTCTAAAGGTGAGAGTGCGGATTGCAATGACAACGGCGTGCCAGACGAGTGCGAGGTGATCGCCCGAGGGCAGTTTGAACTAGGTAACTCCCCTAGAAAGTTGTCGATGGATGGCGATGTTGTGGCTGTCTGCTCAAGTGGAGAGGATGAAAACGGTAATTTCCGAAATGAAACATATGTGTTTCAATCTACAGACACGGAATGGGGATTAGATCAGATATTGTTTGCCCCGGATGGCATTACTAACGATCGTTTTTGTGAATCTATAGCCACGCATGGAAATCGTATTATTGTTGGTGCTCCGGGCACTTATGCGTCCGATTTATCCGATGGTTCGGCCTATATTTTTGAGAAAAATAGTCACGGTTGGTCACAGCGGGCGAAGCTCACCCTGCCGGAAGGCGAAATTTGTGAAGACTTTGGCTATACTGTTGCGCTGTCAGGAGGCTTGGCTTTTGTTTCTGCTGTTAAATATAACAAGGCTCCGTTTCATGCTGTGTATACATATCGTTTAGTGGGAGAAACATGGGAATTTGAATCAAAACTTACTAGCCCAAATGAAAACATTTACCTGTCATATGGTCAATCATTGTCGACTAATGGTGATACATTAGTAGTTGGAGCACCAAATATTTGGGGGATAGGGGAGGGCGCTATATATGTCTATAAGCGAATTGACGGGCAGTGGATTCAGCAAGCGGAATTCACCGGAGGTAATATTTTTCACGGGCAATTTGGCCTTTCCGTTTTTATTAAAGAAGATGTAATTGTTGTAGGGGACCCGACTAATGCAGCACTTCGAATTGGTAATGCGGGACATGTGTACCGACTACAAAATAGTGAATGGGTATTGGAAGCTGTGTTAAAGGCATCGCGATCTTCGGGGATTAATCGATTAGGTCGTTCGATAGCGATGGATGGAGATCGGATTTTGCTCAAAGGAGTTGTTTGGTCTGGTCCAAAGAGTGGCGAAGCAGTTGTTGTTTTTCATCGCCAGGGAGACAAATGGATTGAAGAGCAAATTCTATTCGCGCCCGCGGGGGATACTGTGGCGTATTTCACCGACGCGATTGGAATTAGTGGACAAACTGCATTTATAGGTGGCAGTGTAGGTTTACAGGGACAAACCCACGGCGTGCTTTATTCGTATGGCCTTAGCGGGCCGGACTGCAACGATAATGGCGTGTTGGATTCTTGCGATGTCACTGCTGGAACATCTCAGGACTGCACGTCTAATGGCTTTCTCGATGAATGCGAGGCCGATTGCAATGATAACGGCGTAGCTGACTCATGTGACATTGAAGATGGCGTCGAGCTGGACTGCAACAACAACCGCGTCCCCGACGGGTGCGATATAAAGCAGCATGAAAGCCAAGATTGCAATGATAATCATGTGCCGGACGAATGCGAGTCGGACGGTGATCATGATGGCTCTCCCGGCGATTGCGATCAGTGCCCAGATTCTGACACTTCTGAAACTGTCGTCGTAAATAGTTGTGACAGCGGCGTAGCTAATGTCTTCCTTGAAGATGGTTGTAACATGATGGACAAGCTTAGTGAGTGCAGTGATAAGGCTGGTCGTCATGGAAATTTCGTGAGCTGTATAACAAAACTCACCAAACGATGGCGTAAGCACGGATTGCTAACAGAAAAAGAGGCGGCCCGAATCGTGCGCTGTGCGGCTCAGGATAATAAAGGTGAACGCAGAAGAAACATGAGTGGTCGGCGGTAGGTTATTGGGCTGAGTATGTAGGATTATCGCTATGAAAAGCAGCATGAATTTGTCTCTATGCGTGGTTGTGGTGTGTGGCGCGGCGAATGCCGGCAGAACTTCGGCCTGCCCCGTTGACTTAAGCTCGGCCTGCCTTGATCTCATCGACGCGCGTTTTCGCTATCTTGCTAAACCTGATTGGGAGGTTTCAAGGCTGCAAATGCGGGAAATAGTAGACGTCTGTTTAGTCGGCGACAAAATGGTTTGGAAGAAATTACGTGAGACACTTACAAACGATATACTGGATCACAAAATTTGGAACGACAGCATGCGTATCGCGTGTGTTATCGCCGACGAGGAAATCGCAAGTGATCTCATTGGCATTATGCTCGGTTGGCTAGCCGAAGCGGAGAAGCTAGCCAGACTAACACCGCCGGCTGATCGTACATGGGCAGGTTCACTACAAAAACATGCATACCGTTTGAGTATAGTGGGTAATCTAGCCATCGATGAGCTCGGCCAACTTCAGGCTGTTATGACTGATTGCGAACCAGCTTTCACGCTTACAAAAGCAATCTGCGCAGGTGAAGCCATGAATATACGCCGCCGCTTTCGTTGGTGGGACGTTCTCGACGCATGTCATGGGCCTAAGATTCAGCGCCAGGCATTTGCGCTGTCCATGCTCAACGTTTATGGAAATCTTCTTCACCATCCGCCAGTAATAAGTTTAGACGATCCCAAATTTCGCGAGGATCTACGTGAACTGTTTCAAGATACTGTCCGCGGTCGCGATAATACAGACGGTTTGTTTGCTGGCGTCGCAGCGACGCTTGCTCATCTAGGTGATAAAGAAATTTTGAATGATCTTAACGCGCTTCGTAGACCGTTTAAGGATAATCCTACGATGCGCATGTTCCTCAAACACAGTATCCAGAAGATTGAGATGCAGCATCCTCCTAAGAAAATTTTAGAATATATTGCCTCTGATGAAGATCCCTATGTCGATGTGCGCGTGTGGGCGATCGAACGGGCCGTGGAATTAGGATTGCCCAAAAGCGAAATTCGAGATTCTATACTAGCCCGTGCGCATCACTGTAAGACTCTAGGGCGCGGGCGTCGTCCAAACATACGGCCTGAAATGGTCCATCTGCGGAGACTCGGGATTTCTTTAGGCGTTCTAAAAGCTCACGATCTACCATTGGAGGATGTTCCACCGAGTCGTGCAGTAGATTAGGTCATGGTGGACTTTTAACTTTGATTTTAACTGTACCGAGGTTGGTTGAGGCTTGCCATTATTTCTTAATCGCCACAGGGCAATCGGTCGCGCACTCCCAACATAATCCGGTTAGCTGCAAGCGATGGCCGGTGACGTGGAAGCGGTTTTCGCTGGCGAGTTGTTTGCGTAGCTCGATGACTTTATCCGACGAGAATTCTACAATGCGCCCGCAGCGATTACATACCATGTGGTCGTGTGGGTCTTGGCCATAGACGAATTCGTAGTGCGTTTGTTTCACGTCGAAGCGGACGGCTTTGAGGATACCGCAATCGACGAGAATGGGTAGCGTGCGGTAGACCGTAGCTTTTCCCACCGAGATGCTATTTTCACGCAACCGGTAGAGCAGTTGCTCGGCTTCAAAGTGTTCGCCCATCTCTAGTACGATGTCCAGGATGTGTCGGCGGGCCTGCGTGTATTTGATGCCATTGTGGTGCAGGTAATTGCGGAATACGTCTTTTAGTTCCGAGGGCTGGGATGATTTGTTGTTTTGCGTCATGGGGCCTCGGGTTCCTGATTTCTGGCGTAGCTAACAGATGCTCCCGCGCACTTAGGGTTACATTATCTAGGGCGAATCCAGAGTCAGCAAGGTACGCCCTCGTTTTTGTTTTGAAATCATTATGCAATAGCTGCCCATTAAATAGCAAAAGACACGGGTTCCGATGTACTTCGGAACCCATGCCACCCGGCCGCCATTTCCGCGCAGATGGGAATGACTGAGCGACATCATCGACCCTTGTACTGTGATCGTCTATGATTGAGACACATAGGAATACGAAATATGACCAGTGAACAAGATCGACATCCTGACCGGCGAAGTTTTTTTCGTGAGGCATTTTCCAGGGCGGTGGGGTCCGCTGCGGATTATGTTACTAAACGATTCGATGATGTTGCGCCATCAAAGCCTGCTAGGCCAGCGCCGACCTGGCTTCGTCCACCAGGGGCTGTGGATGAGGCGACGTTTAGCGATTTGTGTCATCGCTGCGGGAAATGTATTGAGGTCTGCCCCGCGTCGTGTCTTGTCATATTGCCCGCGAGCTATGGTGAATTAGCTGGTACGCCGGCTATTGATCCTGATATTTCGGCGTGCGTGATTTGCGATGGATTGCAGTGTACCCATGTTTGTCCCACCGGAGCGTTGACGCCGGTTTTGCAGCCGAGCGAAATGGCGATGGGCGTAGCTGAGGTGTATGAGCCTGTGTGCGTGCGGAGTCGTGGTGAGACGTGTACAGAATGCGTGGATCGATGTCCGTTGGGATCGGATGCGATTTACTTTGTGGGTGATGGGCCGCCGACGGTGCAGGTGGATGGCTGCGTGGGGTGCGGTTTGTGTCAGCGATATTGCCCGACACAGCCTAAGGCGATTACGATTAAGCCGACGGAAGTTGTTGGCGGGGTTCGCTGACAGTAATTTGGCACCGATTTGAGGAATTCGTAGGAGGCAGTGGACTGATGAAGATGATCGCTCGACAGAAACTTTGGCTCACGATTGTTGTAGTGACGAATCTGGTTCTCTGGATTGTGCCAAGCGACGTCGTCGAGCAGATTGTGCGTGATCGGCCTACGCTGTTGGGGCGATATTCGAGGACGCACTTCTATTGGATCATCGGGATGGCTATGTTTTCCGTGGTGACGCTGTATATCGATTGGTCGATCGGCGCGGAGTACAAGCGGCGATGGTTTCGGGTATTAGCGAGTTTGATGATTCTGACTCCGTCCATGTTGTTTGTGGATTTCATGTTACGCACGCCACAGACTGGGCACTATATTAAGGACGAACTAGCTTACCATCGTCAGCCTAATATCAGTGTGTCTGTTGAGTTTGAAGATCGTCCTAAAGCGGCGCTGACGTATCCGAATGCGCCGCAGGGGTATGCTTCTATCCCGTGTACATTAACAACAGACACGCGGGGCTATCGAAACACTACCGATTTGGATCAGTATGATGTGATTGCATTGGGCGATTCGTTTGCGGAAGGTTCGGGCGTTTCCGACGAGCATCCCTGGCCCGTTCGGTTGGCTGAGAAGACGGGGCTTTCGGTCTATAATCTTGGCATGTCGGGCTATGATCCGTTGCACTATCTGGCGTCTTTGAAACGATACGGTAAAGACCTTAAGCCGGAATATGTAGTCTGTATGGTCTACGAAGGTAACGACTTTCGGTCGGCTAAGACGGACCGTAAACGGATGAAGCCTTCGATTTCGAAACGTGTCGAGGCGTATTTTAAGCAGTCACCTTTAAGGCGGGCTATTGATGGTTTGCTAATCGGTACGTTCGGGTCGGTAGGCTCTAGTGCCTCTGTGAATGGTATTGATGTGATCGATTGGCTGCCGCTTCGTATTCCGGCTGGGGAAATCGGTAAGGCCTATGCGTTTGCGCCCAAGCAATTACGGGATTTATATGAGAGTCGTGAGGCGTTTGAGGTGGATAAGCATTGGCTAAACCCGCGTGGCCAGATTTTACAAATTAATACATTGTGTCAGGAAATTGGCGCGAAACTGATTGTAGTTTTTGCCCCAACGAAAGCTCATGTTATGCTTCCGCTAGTCGGGAATAATTTGCCTGCGGAAAAGGTTAGAGCTTTTACAAGCATGAGTGTGAAGAAAGAATTGCCGCGTTCGGATGTGTTGCTTAGAAATATATTGGCTCGTACAGAGTCGCGTGAAAAAGTTATGGGTGATTTTTGTCGTAGTGAATCCATCGATTTTATAGGGTTAACAGCTTACTTGCGGCAAACGACACTTGAAGGAATACAAGTTTACTTTACTTACGACCAACATTGGACGCCGGTTGGACACATTGAAGCCGCCGGTGCCATAGCGATGTCGTTTGAGAAAAATGAAATTGCACAACTAAACATTTCTAATTAGCAGCGCAGGCAGATGTTATCATATTGAGAGGATAATTTGTGTCACATTCAGGGCACTGGGCGATATTTCCTAGGGGTATGCCCTTTGTTGGGGCGATGGGGGATTTTGTCAATCTGACTAATTTTCAAAGCCGTTTTCGCTGAGTGCCAAACAGTCTGTCACCGTACAAGAAATTCTTCTAAACATTACTCACACTGCGAAGCGGCACTTGACGAAAACAAATATATGTACACATTGGGTTGTATATTTGATGCAGCAGGAGAACTGATACGTTCGCGTCAGTTTCTCTGTTAAGTAGTACATGTTTTGTCATTTTGGGGGGCGTAACGATTACACGTTGCCATACGCCTGTGTCTAGCTTAAACGTGTTGATTGAGAATTAAATGTGCATGTCAAATCAACCTACAAGGGTTTTGATCATTGATGATCATCCATTGATCCGTGAATCGCTCGCGCACTTGTTGGGGCAGCATTCTGATTTTGAAGTTGTTGCCTCTCTTGATAGAGCTGACGAGGTTTGCGCCGTTGTTAGGGAAAAGCTGATTGATCTAGTCATTTGTGATTTGATTATGCCAGGTACGGATAGCTTTCAAGCTATGCGTATGGTTAGGAAGAGCGAACCGCACGTTAAAATTGCTTTCTTTTCGGCATATTCGCGCGACAAGCAAATTGATCAAGCCTTGTCAGTTGGCGCTCTCGGTTTCATTAGTAAGAGTGAGAATCCACAGTCGTTGATTGAAGGATTGAGGCGGATTGTATCGGGGCATACTTATTTTTCTCCAGAAATACGCGAAAGGGTTCTTTCGTATGAGTCAAGCTCGCGGGCGGGGACGTCGTCTTCGTTGCTGTCACAACTGACGAAACGTGAGTTGGAAATTCTTTCATATGTAGCTAGAGGCATGCCAAATTGCGAGATCGCATCGGTGAGTCACATTAGCCCTAAGACGGTGGAGAATCATTGTACGAGTATCATGCGCAAGCTGAATATTCACTATCGTGCGGAGCTGGCGCTATACGGCGCCCGTGAGGGTTTGGGGGCGGGGGAATTGGGGCTATCCCAAACTGACCTTATTGATTGATGGTTATAGATTGTCCGCGCCTTTTCATGTCGTAGTTTTGTAGCAAACGAAATTAGTCGTCACTCCAATCGAGCAAGAAATACGCAGAAAAACGTGATTAAATAACCAAAACCTCTCATATTCAAGTGGTTGTTCAATTTCTGCCTCGAAACCAGCTAAGTCTTCTCAAACTTGTTCAAGATTTTGCGAGCAATAATTCAGCGGTTTTGCTACAATATGTGCTATGTCTGCGGGGCGTAGAGGGCAAGAATTAGAAGGGAGCGGGGGGCGTGCGTTTATCCTGGAATAATTATCATCTATATGTTGTCGTTGCAGTACTCATTGTTGCGGAAGCTGGTGTATGCTTAGCCGGTGACTCGTTGACGCTTGAGCTTGTACCAATTTCTGCCAGCTCAGGCGCTGCGGCGATTTCTGGGAATAGTATCACCGTGAATAACGGCGGCATTACGATAGAGTTGGCACTTTATGTTTCTGGTTGGGGTGCAGTGGGTGATGGTAATGTGATAAATGTTACGGCGAAGGTGGATGGATTCAGCTATTGTGGCGGTGCTGGCCAGCCTATTGCACCTCTTGGATATCCAGCGAATCCGTTACGAGACTGCGCGATGAATGCGGGGTTGGGATGTCCATCGGATGGCGATATGTGTGACTTAGGGGCGTTTTTGCCGGACAAAACGTGTTCGATAAATCAACGGGTTTGTTCGGTCTCGCTGCCGTGTGATAGTGCTACCGAAGGCGTTTGTGTTGATAATCCTGATTTTATTTTTTCGGGTATGAACCCAACAACAGCTCTTCAGTACGGTGGATTGGATTACATTTTTTCAACGTTTATCTCAAGGGTGGATGGGCCGATTGATGTTGGGCAGTCGGCGCTATTTGGTACACTCATAATCAGCGTTCCTTTGGATGCTGACGGTACATATTCTATCGATTTTGACACGGGAATTGATAATGCACCTTTCTCATCATTGACGGGTATCTTTGATGGTCTGTTTGTGTTTCATCCATTTGAAATGATTATTCCTGCGAAAATTATAGTTGGGGTGGCGACGGGCGGTAACGGCGATTTTAATGGTGATCGGCGTGTCGATTTGTTAGATGCGCAACGTTTTCAGCGGTGCTACACTTCGTCGGATGTCAATTTTGAATCGGGGTGTCAAGCAGGTGACATTGACAATGATGGCGATATTGATTTGGGTGACTACGTCGAATTTGTTGAGCTGATTCAATAAAGCTATAAATGCAAGTTGCGCGGGCTAATTGGCGTGCGCTATGGTCCGGTTATTAGTGGTCGGAATATGCCAAAATCTTCCAGTGTGATCGTATCTGATTCGTCTAAATCGAAAATACAAAGACAATTTGTTGACGGTGGGTTGTCACTCATGCAGGTGTAGAATTTGGCTACGTCGTTGAGGTCTATCAACGTGTCATTGTTAAAATCGCCTGGCGTAAGTGGTAAGAATTCATAGGCTCCGAGATCGACATTGTTGCCGAGTATGCGTGGCTGAGTATTTAGGGCCAATTCGTTTGGCAGGGCGATGAAGGCGGGGTTGCCGGTATCGATGGCTGGCGAATTACAGGCTACTTGGTAATTGTTAT
Source organism: Planctomycetota bacterium (assembly GCA_024280855.1). Taxonomy (GTDB): domain Bacteria; phylum Planctomycetota; class Phycisphaerae; order UBA1845; family UBA1845; genus JAJRPG01. Next base: position 77,565 of record JAJRPG010000058.1, read on the forward strand.
CATCAAAAGTCATCGGGTCGTCGTCTGGTCCATCTGCGTCAAGGAATTGTGGGTCTATGTCGAGGTTGCCTACGCCGCCTACGAACCCGCCTTGCACGATGGTGTAATTGACGACCGGATTATTCGTGCCTCCGAAGGCATTGGTTAGATTATCCCAAAATATACTGTTTTCGATGGTCGATTGGCTGGCATCTTCGTCTATCACGGAGCCGAAATCTGCTGTATTTCCTACAAAGGTGCTATTTGTGATTTGCGGCATACTATTTACGAAGTTCATGATGGCGCCGCCGATGCGTCGAGCGGAGTTGCCCACGAAAAGGCAACTACGCACGGTAGGGTTACAGGACATATCGTTGGCTATAGCACCTCCCTCACTTGCGCGGTTTTCCCTGAAAATGCAGTTGGTAATCGTTGGCGAGCAGTCGCCAAGATTTGCGATACCGCCCCCGGAAGAGGCTCCTACATTTTGCTCGAATAAACAATTTGTAAATGTAGGGCTGCTGAAATTTTCATTGCACACCGCGCCGCCAAAATTTCCGGGGTTATCGAAAAAGATACAATCTCGTATAATCGGGCTGGCTTCATAGTTGTACATGCCTGCACCATCGTTAGAGCTATTGCCTTGGAACAGGCAGCCAGTGATAATCGGTTGACTACCCGTATCGTTACACATGCCCCCTCCGCGAACGCCCGAGTTGTTGCGTAGTTCACAGTTTGTAATGGTGGGGCTTGCGTTTCGATTGAAGATGCCGCCTCCGAAAGTAGAGGCGATATTGCCAATGAAAATACAGTTTAATACCGTGGGCGAGCTGCCAATGTTTAACATACCGCCGCCGGATAATCCAACGGATACATCTCCAGTCCCGCCGGTGATGGTGAAGCCATCTAATATGGTCGCAGCCGTTTCTGAAGTGACGCATTTGACCACGCTGTCCATGAGTCCAGTCGCGTCGATGGTGGTTACATCTTTTCCATCGGCGCTGCGAAGGGTGATTGGTTTTCCGAGAAAATTGATTTTCTCCGGGTAAGTCCCGGCTGCGACGATTATTTCATCGCCAGCGATGGCGTCGTCAATGGCAGATTGGATGGTTGGGTATGATGCCGAGGGGACTTGAAGCGTGGCGGCGGACGCCGCAGCTGTTAATAGTAGGGTTAGCCATACTGTGCAAAGCTGGCTGGTAGATATTATTCGCCGGTTGGACAAATCTTCGCGCAACTCACCCTTGGGTTGTCGTAGTGAGTAACTACCTCGTTTTGGATTACAGAATATTACCATTCGTTTATTACGCCTGCCTCGATAACTCTTACGTTACCGCACAATGTTTATTGTGCCCCCCGCGAGGTCTTGTTACAAGCGGTTATGAAAACGCTTGTCGATAGATTGTTTACTTGTTAATCAAGAAAGTCAATGCAACAGTTTTATGTTACCGGGCTTGTCATGTCATGAGTGTGGTTCATATGCTTAGCTTGCGTCTGGATATTATTGGCCTTGTGCAGTGTCTGGCTCGGTTTCCAGGGGTAATTTATTGGTGAATTACTCCGCAAGGGGTATCTGGATGCGTAGGGTGGCTCCTTGGTTGGGGGAGGCGTCAACTAAAATTTCACCGCCATGAGACACGACTGCGTCTTTCACTACGGATAGTCCGATGCCGGTTCCGGTGGTCGTGGTGGTGAAGAATAAGTCGAACACTTGTTTATGGACGTGTTGATCGATCCCTGGGCCTGTGTCTGCGATGACGACTTCGACGCCTAGTGGTCGATGATCGTTTATGATGAAAGTGACATTTACGACGCATCCTTCATGAGTGTGTTCGGCTGCGTTGGAGAAAATTTCTATAAACGCTCTGACCATACGCTCGCGGTCGCCACGGACCATGAGTGGTTTATCGGGGGAGGCTATTTTGACGGTGATGTTTGCGACTTTGAGTACTTCGTATATTTCGTTATAGGCTTGGGTGATGGCTTCGGGGAAATCGTAGGTGTGGATGACATCGCTAGCGCCGCGAGCGAAGTCGAGCAATCGTGTCAGGCGGTGGTTTAACCTGCGACATTCTTCGACTATGTCGGTGAGTCTGGGCGTTATGTCGTCTTTGGTTTTTTGCATCGAGAGGCCTAGTTGAGCGGAAGTCATGATGGCTGCGAGGGGGTTGCGTATGCCGTGGGCTACGCCGGTGCATAATTGTCCAACCGTGGCGAGCCTTTCGTGGCGCGCAGATTGAGCGGTGCGTTGGTCGGCCATCATCAAATCGTGCATAGTATGAAGCTTTCGGCCATACCAAAATACGCCCAGCAGTATGACGATGACCACGAGCAATAGGGATGATTGTACGTTGCCGTAGAATGCGAGGCGGAGTCCATATTCAGCTAAGATGCTATCGATTCTCATCAGCGCATGCTGTTCTATTTCAGTCAGGCTGGTAAGCGCTTCGGCTAGGTGATTGTCCATTGAAGCCATGGTGGCTGCGGCGTGTGCTTGTGCGATGACCGTATTTTTGGTGCGCGTAAGCAATAATTCGGAAAAAACTTTTTGAGCTTGTTCTGATAGGTCAGTAATGAACTTTTGCGTTTCGGTCAGGTCGATGCCGGTACTTTGTGCCGTGCGCATGAGAGAGGGAAGTCGATCCCGCGCCAGTTCAAATCGCTGAATTTCTACTTCGGCCTGCTGAGAAGCAAACACGTCGTTACCGGGTGCATTAAGATCGACGACGCCTAATCTAAGGGCGGCGACACTTCGTAATTGGGCGTGTATTTTCCCAAACTTGCGCAGGGCAAGGTCGTAGGAGTTGAGCGTTTGGTCGTGAAGGAGAAGGCTGGCGAAGATGACCAGCAAGTCAAACGCGGCGAGGATGAAATAGTAATGATACCATTTCCAGCGAATGTTTCGTGTTGTGCTGGCCTTCATGTCAGGGCTGGTCACTGGCGATCTCCCGATGATGATGCGCGGTGCATCCTGCGAAGTTCTGTTTGGACGATGTCGCTTATGATTGTATCATATCTCCCCAGGCTCGTTGTTAGTACGACTGAAAATATTTGCCGCGCAAGTAAATAACGTATTTCGACTATTGGCTGATCGTTCTGTAACGATCTGAAACGGGTCTTTCTTGAGAGGTTTCCTTGAGATCATGACGCAAAAGTAACGATAACACGATATAATACAGGAAAGCAGGGTGAGAGTAGAGGCGCAGACGCTATGGCTACTATTTTAATTATTGAGGATGAAGAGGTTCTTGCACGGAACATGCGAGATTCACTTGCCTTGGCGGGGCATGTGGCTATGTGCGTGGGGACTGGTGAGGAAGGGGTTGCTCTGGTGGAGGCCGATCCGCCGGACGTGGTGATAGTAGATTATCGATTGCCAGGGATAAATGGATTGGAAGTCCTTACGGCTATTCGTAAATCCGTTCCGCGAACCAGGTCGATTATGGTGACGGCGCATGGTGACGTGACTATGGCAGTGCAAGCGATGAAGGCAGGGGCTGCGGAGTTTTTGCCTAAGCCCCTCGACTTAGATACGTTGCATCTCATCGTCGATCGAGTCGTCAGTCAGCAACATGTGGCTGATGATCTAAATTATTTTCGTACTAGAGATTTAGAACAGGTACAGAGTGAGCCTATTATTGGTGAATCGTCTGTGATGCTAAAAGTTAAGGAGCGGATTATACGCCTGACGAGTACGTCTGCTTTGTCAGTGGAGAATCCGCCAACGATATTGATAACTGGTGAGACGGGGACGGGGAAGGGTCTCATAGCCCGAGCGATTCACTATAACGGGCCGCGTCGGGAAGGTAAGTTTATTCATGTGAACTGCACAGCCATTGCCGACCACTTGGCTGAGTCGGAGTTTTTCGGGCACGTGAAAGGTGCGTTTACGGACGCGCGAAAAGAAAAACGAGGCCTGTTCGAGTTGGCTGATAAGGGCACGATATTTCTCGATGAAATTGGCCATATGCCGATGTCGCTGCAATCCAAGTTGCTTGGGGTTCTCGAAGAACGCACGATTCGGCCGGTAGGCGGTACGCGCGATCGCCACCTGGATGTGCATGTCATGGCTGCGACGAATCGAGTTATGGAGGAGGCTATTGAGTCCGGTAGTTTTCGCCAGGATTTGTTTCATCGTTTGCAGGTCTTGCGAATAGAAATTCCTCCCTTGCGCGAACGAGATAACGATATCGAAATGTTAGCACGACATTTTTTGCAGCATTGTTCGCAGCGATATGGGCTGAATATCCACGATTTCAGTGCGCCGGCTATGGAAGCTCTGTTGGCCCACGATTGGCCTGGAAACGTGCGAGAACTTCAACACGCTATCGAAAGTGCCGCGCTGATCTCTGATTCGCGCGAGTTGATGCTGGAGCATTTTTCATGGCCTAGCACGCCGTCGTCTGGCGGTGTGACGGTTGCGTGTCAGCCTCAGGAGCAGACTATTACGATCGACTTTGCGAATTCGCCGCCGCTGTTGAGTGAAGTGGAGTATAAAATTATTCGGGCGGCCCTCGATTATGCCAATCATAATTTGAGCCGTGCGTCTCGTTTGCTGGGCATTTCTCGCGATGCTATTCGGTATCGGCTTGAACGATATGAAAAGGAATCCTCGAACGCGCCGCCGCTTGAAGATGAATAGAATTTATTCTAATCAATATAGCCCAGGTCTCGGAGTCGTTGAACAATGTCGTTGTTGACTGTTACTTGAATAGGCTTGTTCTGGTCGTATTGAGGCGTACATGCCGACCACCAATCATCTAGTTTTTTAATCATTTCGTGTAATTTGGGTTGAGCATTGGTTTGGTCAGCTAGGTTGGTGGCACCTTGGGGGTCGATGTTTAGATTGAAAAGTTTTATCGATTCAGGTGATTGTTGCGCAAGAAGCGTCGCCCGTGGTGAGCTGTTGATATTTTCGTGTTCATCTGCGGTTAGCTGATAACTCCGGACGATTTTCCATTCTTTATCCCAGAGCGATTGCTCATATCGCCGGCCTACTAATAGCTCTGCGCATACTGGTTCGCGCGGTGGAGATTGTTGGAACAAATTTCCCCGTGACCAAGGGCAGGCGACGTCAGCTATGTCGAGCAAGGTGGGTGTGAGTTCGGCTAGGCTTACAGGTTGCGAAATTTGATTCCCCATGTTGTGTTGCGGTGAGGATATGACAAGCGGGACGTGCGTGAGAACTTGACTAAGGTCTTGTCCATGGCCTATGGACCCATGCTCGTTGAGTTCTTCGCCGTGGTCTGCGGTGACGACGATGGTGGCTTCGTCGAGCATGCCGACTTCGTCAAGCATCGCGCGTACCAGCTTAATTTTCCCATCGAGGCGTCGAATCGCGCCGTCGTACATATCAACCATATCCGTAAGTTCGCTGGCTGATAATACTTTGCCTCCTTTTGTCATTTCTCGCCGCAGTTTTCCATAGTCCTTCGCGCTAAAGTCGCGATAGCAGTTCGTGTCGCGGTCGCCGCCGAACTGTTTCATGTGGCGTCGGCGCGGGCGATAAGGCCAATGGGCTTCAAGGAAATGCAAATAAGCGAACGTGGGGCGATTTGACTCTGTCTTTAGCCAAGCCTCGAATTGGGCAAGTAGCTTGTCTACCTTGCCGCCGTTTGGAACGTAGGTGTCGAACCCGCGATTGATATTGGTGTATTCGCCTAGTTGGGCGTTGTTGAGAAAAGCGCCGCAGCGCCAACCTGCGTTGGTCAGTGCTTCGGCGAGCGTGGGGGTGGATGTCATCAGCGCATCTGTTTTAGTGTCGATATCGTTGCGGCGACTTTTCACGCCTTTGAACACGCCATGCGCAGAAGGATAGAGTCCGGTGAGTAGAGACGAGACCGAAGGTTTAGTCCACGACGAGGGGCTATAGGCGTGCGTCCATCGCGTGCCATGTTTAGCTAAGGCGTCTATGGTTGGTGTCGTGGGCCTGGCATATCCGTAGGCGCTGACGTGGTCCGCACGAACACAATCCAATACGATAAGTATAATGCTACGCAATGGCTAATCCTCTATATATTTTTTGGTACACAAGATGATGAACATTTCTGAATCGCTAGTTGTATCAATTGTGTAGGAGATTCTACGAGTGCGCTGGCGTCTAATATCGCGCTGGCTAGGGTCCAGAGATGTTGGATGGTGTGCGTGCGCTCGCCTCGAACGGCATGAATGCAGCATAATCGAGCCAGTGCGCAGGATAAATAAAAGGCAAGGCGCGATACATTGATTGTGCCTCCGTGTTTGATGTAAGACGCGACAAAGCTTTCGGCGATGTCGCTGGTTTGTTGACTATCGAAATTTTGTTGAGCGTTGTCCAGCAGCAGATGGGCTAGGAATGTAGCTAGGTCAACTTCGCGCTGGGCGGTGCATATCGTATCGAGGTCTAATAGCCAAGTTGTTTTTTCGTGCTGTAATAGTTGGGCGTGATAGAAATCTCGGTGGACCATGACGAGGTCATCTGAAGCATGACGGTTAGCCTGGTCACTTAGCCTTTCGATGATCGTTGATAATGTGCTTTGCTCAAGCGATTTACATATAAGCGTTAGAACATCAGGCCAGCGAGTGAGCGTTCCGAGTTCATCGGCTATTGAGTGGGTGGTATTTGTGGTTTTGGGGTCGCAAGCATGTAAGCAGGCGAGCACTTTAGCTGCCAGAGCGACGCCGTCTTGCTGATAAGATAATGGCTGGGCGTCGCCGTGAACACGGGATGTGACGATCAAGCGTTTTGTATGATCGATAGCTAGGGTCGTTGTTAGCATGATTGTGTCTTGACTAAGTTGTTGTAGTTGTTGATGAAGTTGAGACAGAGATTCGAGGTCATAGCCTTTGGGCAGTCGGTGGAATGCCTTCACCATGACACCTGCATGGTTGGTGTGATTGTCTTGCGTTACTTGCACAATACAGCGTTTCTGCACGCGATATCCTTTAAGCGATAGTTGTAATTGATCTGGAGAATAGTCTGCAAGTATCGGTGTTTCTGCAGGACTGTCGATGGATGAGAGTAGATTGGCTAGTTCTTGGTGATCGAAAAGTTCTGCGGCGCAGCGTATGCGTTTGTCGCGGTCGGGTGAGCAGACCCAGAGGTCTTGAGAATCGTGGCGAAGTCTTACGCCTAGAAGGGCGTCTCCGAAAACTTTAGCCTTGTGACGCGACGTTTTCCAACGAGGTTGACTTCGCCAGCCGCCTTGCAGGGTGACTTCGCGCGGGGTGGTTTTCGTATTGAGTGTGATCAATAGTTCAAAAGAAATTTCTTTTCGACGAGAAGGCCAAAGTCGGCGCAATTTCAGGTGTGAGAGCGAAGTGTCTGCAGGCCATTGCACGGATGTTGAAAGCCAATCATGCAACACGTCGAGCGGCTGAGCGAGCGGGCAAGATTCATTTGAAATGATGTCACTAAGCTTTTGTGTCATCGGATTATGGATTGCATTTAGCACAAGGGGCTAACCCTTCTTTGAATGCTTTACCCGTGCTTTTGAAGACGACCTTACGTTCCGGTTTAATTTTGTCGCATTCTTCACATTGAGGTCGATGGAAATTTCCGTATTTGCGATCAGCGATGTATTGGCTTTCTCGTGAGGATTTATGAGATTTCCAAAGACCTCGTCGGTAAAGGCGGGCTTCTTCCTGTGCGGCGAGTAGTCGTTTTTTGAATCTGTGGTTTTCGTCCGTGAGTCTGACGTAAGCTAGGCCTTCCTTGATGAGCGTTTCGTTGACGAATGTGCTATCTACAAAAACGTATACCAACATGCGGCCTTTGGCGTCATACTTTTTTTTACCAAACCGCAGTCGAAGCCTTTTACCCTTCACTAATTCATTGTTACGTTTTAGCGATGTTTCAAATAGGGGATGGTTTCTTAATGGAGCACGCATGCCAGTGTAGATGATGTAATCGTCATCTTTTTCGCCGTCTGTATCGATTTGGACTTTGACGCCACTGATGGCGTATTCCGCTTCCACATAAAGCGCACGATGCGGGTCGCGTTTGTTGGCGATGGGTTGCGTAGGCCAAAAGGCAAAGGCCAACGCTGTCACGGCTAGGGCTGCAATGATGGCGGAGTAAAGCCATCGACGTTCAGCAAAGTAGTCTAAAGACATGAGTGACTATTTTCCTGCCCGGTTAAATTCGTCCCAAATATCTTCAATAATATCATTATCTTCGGGCTGAAAAGGATGCGTTAGTTCGTTATCAACCAGGTAATCCTTGTCACGCACAAACTGTACATGTCCGTCAAGATAAGCGACGTTTACACCGTTTTTATGGCCACTTTTAATGACTTTGGGAAGATGGAATACGTCTGCCAGGATGGCTGGATTTCTTGTTAATTGTGACAGCTTCTTGCCAGTTAGGTGATAACGACGACCGTAGGCCGCGCGTGTATCGAGCAGCGGGACAACCGGCCAGGGATTTTCCGGGGTCGATAAGCTATGGTAAGGGTCGGTTTGCCTTGGGCAAAACAGTGGGGCGATGGTATCTAACGATACGCCGTCTCCCAACAACGCGCCGAAGTTACTATTCAAATCTCTACCGTCGTAGATCAGATAATTATATTGCCAAGCGCCGTCATCAGGCTCATTATTTAAGGGGGGGAAGCGTTCATTGTCGTGCAAGTATACGAACAGCGAAAGATGTAACGATCTGAGGTGCGTCATGCACAGGGTATCGCGTGCTTGTAACCTGGCACGATGCATGGAAGGTAATAGAATACCCATCAACGCGGAGATGATGGAAATCACAATGAGTAACTCCAGCAGTGTAAAGCCGGAACGCTTTTTATGAGCTGTTGGGATCATGGTCATTTCATCTCCCGGGTATATTTCGCAGTTTTTCCATGCCGCGAATCCAGGTCATTGTCATTTATCGTCAACATGCTATGTGGGTCTGATAGTAAATGTTTAGCCGTATCCCACAACTGCGCTGCGATACGCCCGCCATTGTGTCGTAGCGAATGGACCATGCCAATCCGTATTAGCGATGAGCCAAGATAATAGGTAAGTGCGTGTTGACGGCATGTGCCTCCCTGGTCCATGTATGCTCGAATAAATGATTGGCAATGGGTCGGCCAAGTGTCTGCCGCTGATGATTTATTCGCAATAATTTCAAGTAATAAATGCGCCAAAAAGTTTCCGATGTCAACGCATCGGTGTCCCCGAGCGACGGTATCCAAATCCAGGATGGTTATGCGTTCGCCATCCATGAGCAGCTGCGCAGGATAATAATCTCGATGAAGCGTAGCCAGGGCGTCGTCGTCAATGTGCGTAGATGCTTCGTGCAGCATGGTGGATAGCGAGTCCAGTAATGAATGATGCTGTGGCGCAATCGTATTCATTAAAGTTGTCCAACGTTTGACGACGTGCCATTCGTTTTCGTGAGTAAAAGTTTTCAAGTCGTCGAGTTCGATATTGTGAAACGTAGCTAAGGCTTTGGCTACAAGCTCTAATTGTGCTGCGAAATTGGGGTTGTCCAAGGAAATCTTTTGGCCGGAAGTCCAGCCAAATTGAGCCATGCGAAGTTGGGCATCGTACCGAATAGGATCAGGTACGCGCACCAGGCCATGCGTCATCATGTGCAGCTGATCGGATATTTTTCCATGTCGCCGGATAAGCTTATACCCGCGATCGTCGCGATACATTTTACAAAATAAATTTTCCGTTTCTCCGTCTTTTTGAACTAGGGAGCAATGAAGTGCGGCTCGTCGACCGGCACGATATCCCATCAGTTGGCAGGTTGCCTGAGGCGAAAATTGCTCGTTTCCATTTGTATTATTTGCTGCATGTATGTTGCGTGCGAGCAGCGGGGCATCGTTAAGACACACGTCAAGCTGGTCCAGTACCGCGTCACAATCCGGCGAGTGGACAGTTAAGTGCCAATCCGAAACGTATACTGAGACACCCCATAACACCTGGCCGTTAATCGTTGGCTTGTCGTTTGCTGGTTTACAAAACTGAGGCGAAACGCCTTCGGGCAATGCGTGACCGTACAAGGAGAATCGCTGGCCTTGGTCCAGGCAGAATGACCATTCGATTGAAAAGGTCTCATCACGTCCAGGCCAATACCGCTCGACGCGCAGGTCTGAAGGTTGTCCGAGTGTTTTCCAGGAAGAAAAAACATGGTCACGAAGTATCCCCATCGCCACCTGCCCATCGAGCAGTTGCTGCAATCGCAGGCTATTAGAGGTGTTGGTGGCATCGGTCTTCATGTTTTAATTCAACTATCGTTCAAATCATCCTTGGCTAATTGAATACACCGGTCTGCTAAAACTTTCCACCCGGGACGCAGGTGTCGCATCATGCCGCGTGATAAATCTAACTTGGAGAGCGCGGCGTAACATCCCAATCGTTGGCGGTCTATTGGCTCATCTGTTATTTTTTCCCAGCTCGTTAGAAAAGTTTCTCGCCAGTGCGTCGCATCGCAGAGTTTGACATTAAGTTCCGGACGATGTCCTAGCATAAGAAGCTGGGACGAAAAATTGGCTACGTCGAGGAGCGGGTGGCCGATAGCCATCCTTTCGAGATCGAATAATGCGTAACGATCTCGTTTGATGGACAATTGATTCCAATGGAAATCATTGTGGATCGTAGCTACGTCTTTTGATTCCGAAAGTTGTTGAAAACTATTTGTCCACAGAGTTTTTATCGAAGCTAGCGCATCTTTTTGGGCCGGGTGCGCGGTTGACAGGTCTGTACAAGCTGATTCGATGCGTTTGATGAAATCATCTGGGGTGACACGGTCGAGACCTTCGAATTTATAATGATGCAGGGCGTGTAAGCGCTTGGCTATGCCGTGCAGAATTTCTTCGCAGCCTTGGTCATTGATGGCTTCGATGACCTGGTGTCCTCGAATCCATTCGACGCCGAGCAAACCCTTGTCGATGGAAGCGCCAACGACAGCGGGAACCTGAAAGCTGGACTCAGGATTCGTGGATAGCTTGGCCAACGCTCGATGTCGGTGTGTCAATTTTTCGATGGACTCAGGCGAGGCTGAGCGTATCGCGATACGTTGTTTGTTACTGCCTCGATGGTCTGACCAGCCATCAAGCTCGGCGCGTAATCGGACGATCCACTTTTGTTCGGGGACGTAGCGCACGAGCAGTCGCTGTAGCGTGTCGATTTTTACGGTGGCTTGAATACCTGAAGCACGAAGCCAATTTTGCCAAACCTCAACACACGATTCACGGCCCGCGAAATTGCGCACGCCTCGCAAACGGCGATCGTTGGGGAACTGATACGCTTCGACATCCTGCCCGCCGACATGGATAATTTCTCCACGCCGCGAGGCTGATTCTCTTGCAGGGGCGAACAAGTAAACTAACTGACCAGTGGGCCAATATCGGTTAGCTGGGGTGTTGGGGTCTGAAAGTAAAGCATAAACAACTTTGACGTATCGGTTGGGGTGATAAAGTGTTTCAATGCGCTTAGCTGCACACCAGTCATGCTTCTCGCCTTCATCTCGACCGCGAACAAGTTGTGAACGGCAGGCGTCAAGCACGGCTTGTTCATCTAGCAGCGACGGCAGCGATGTCACTACATGGTCCGCAGGATATTCGTGAGGGGCGATTAGCACTTGAGTTGCTCCTCGCTTGTCGTCCCCGTTGCGGGTTTATCATGGCTGCCGATTAATCGAGCATACTCGCCGCCAAGTTTTAGCAGTTCGTCGTGTGTACCATTTTCGCAAATTTGTCCTTCTCGAAAAACGGCTATGCGATCGAATCGCTGCATCTCATGGAAATGATGGCATATAACAATGGTGGTGCGTGGCGTAGATGATGACATCCATATATTTTCCACCTCGCGATGAGAAAGCGGGTCTAAGCCGGTCGCTGGTTCGTCCAGAAGTAAAATTGCGGGGTTCATCATCAGTGCGCGGGCCAGGGCAATTCTTTGTCGCTGACCACCAGAAAGTGTACACCCCGCCTGACCGAGCATGGTCTCGTAGCGGTCGGGTAATTCACGGATAAAATCGTGTGCGCCGACAGCCTTAGCCGCGGTGCGTACTTCTTTATTCTTGGCGTTAGGTACGCCGAACGCGATATTGTCGTGTATAGATAGGCCAAACAAGACAGTGTCTTGATGAACCCATCCGATGCTTCGACGCAGTGATGCGAGTGTCGCTAGCCTAATATCTGCATCGTCAATTTTGAGACAGCCCTCTGTGGGATCGAAAAATCGTAACAGTAGCTTCGCCAGCGTACTCTTCCCTGCGCCGTTGTGTCCGACAACAGCTACGCGCTCTCCGGCTTTGATATGTAGCGATATATTATCAAGGGCTTTTGTCCCGTCAGCGTAGGCGTAGGTCACGTTGTCAATGGCTATGTCGCCGCGCACATTTTCAATCGGCTTACTATCCTCATTATCGCACACCTCTGCTTCCATCGCAAAAATTTCTGCGACGCGCTCTCCGCAAGAGGTTGACTTAGCAAGTTGTCCAGCCACCTTGGCAAATCGCCGCATGGGTTTTTGTAGTGCACGCAGGTATGATAAGAACACGAGTAAATCGCCCGCGGTCATCGTTTCTTTAAGCACGGCTCGGACGCCTAAATATAGGATAGCGCAAGTCGAAATCGCTGAGGCGATGGTGATCGAGCGAAATAGTTTAGATTGTAATCGGGTCGTAATGACGCCAGCTCGTACGGAGCTGCGATTTTCTCGGGAAAAGCGTTTCTGTTCAATTTCCTGGCGATTGAAAGCTTGAATCGTGGGTAAAGAGCCTAGGGCGTCGTGGGCAATGCTCGCGACCAGGCTTTCTTTTTCTCGCTGGCTTTTAGTGGCTTTGCGAATTTGACGGGAGATGCGATATCCTAGCCAAACGGTGAACGGAATGGTGGCGATACCTACTAACCCTAGTACAGGGTTAAGCCAAAGCATCGCAGCCATCATAGCTACTACCGTTAGGGTTGCCTGAGTCGTGGTGATGACGGCATTGATGAGCATTTGCCGGAGCATTTGGATGTCGCCAGTGAGCCTCATAAGTAGATCACCCGTGCGGCGGCGCTCCAGCAGTTGAGGCGGCAGAGATTGTAAATGGGCGAAAAGATCGCGGCGTAAGTTTCCGACGATGCGCTGGCCTGTTTGTGCCAAGTTTACGTCACGAATATGAGAGAAAAATCCCTCCAGTATCGCGACCACAATGATACCTGCGCACACCCAGCCAAGTATTGATTCTGGGGAAGAAGCTATGCTCGACAAAAATTGGCCTAGTCTGCTGTTCGACATTTTGCTGGTTAGCACGAAGTCGAAGATGATTTTAATGGGCCAGGGGGCGAGCAGTTGCATCGTGACCGCCCCGAACGCAGCTGCGAGTACGCCGACTAATGTTGGCCGATACGGACGAACGTACTGCGCGAAACGGATCCACACGGCGCCAGCAGCGCCCAGGTCGAGTTTTCCGCGAGCTGTTTTGATGAACCAACCTTTCATCCAAGACCCTCCGTCGAGAGGCTATCACAGGGCGGGACAGATGCGTCGAGAACGGTTGTAGTGGCTTGGGCAGTGGAGATGTCACTGGGGCTTTCGCATAGCAGGTTGCGAAGCCGGGCCACATTCTTGTCTACGCTAAACCGTTCTCGCACGCGACCCTGTCCGCCTGAGGAGAGGGACTCTGCAAGTTGAGGATCAACTAAAGTTTTTTCAATGGCGCTAGCTAAGCCCTGGACATCACCAGGTTCGATCAATAGGCCGCTGATGCCATCTTCAATAATTTCGGGGATACCGCTGAGCATGGTGCTAACCGTTGGGCATCCGCAGGCTAATGATTCCAGTAGGACGGTGGGTAGGGCGTCAACGTTTCCATCTTTAGCGCGCACACAAGGCAGGGCGAAGCATGAGGCTTGTTGCATCTTTTTGCGCACGTCGTTTTGCTCCAGAGCGCCGATGAGTTTGACCACGTTCTTCAAGCCCAAATCTTTAATAGCCCGTTGCAGCGTGCGTTGCTCTCGGCCTTCACCAGCGATTTCGCACTGTAATTGTAACCCTTTTCGATGCAGGATGTCGATGGCGTGGATGAGATCAATGAAACCTTTCTTTTCAATAAGGCGACCCACGCTGAAGATGGACATGGGCTTACGGGCTGACCCTGTTGGCGCGAAACGAGTGGCGTCGATGCCGTTGTAGAGAACTTTTATTTTTGATGCGTCAACGCCCGGCAGTTGTTTCACCATGTATTGGCGATTGGATTCGCATACCGTTACGGTAAACTGCGAAGCGTTGATCTTATCTCGCAGCAACCGTTTATCCACGTTGTCACGAAAGATGTCGAATGCGTGAAGCGTGAGACTATAAGATAAGTTGCCTAACTTATTCGCCAGCAAGGCGACGGTGGCTTCGTCGGTTCCAAAGTGGACGTGTACATGGTCGATTTTATTTTTGTGAACCCATCTGAGCAGCTCAGATGCCTGGACGAGTTCAAACCATTTTTCGCTACGATGACGCTGAATGAGTCGCATCGCACTGAAGTAGTCGCCAGGATTTCTTCGCAGCAGTTTCGCTTGGGAGATTAATTGTTTTTTGACATTTCCAATAAAGCGATCGTTAAAATAATTTACCCGAGCGCGAACCCGCGTTGCGGACTCGTGAAAGACGCCTTCGTTGGGCAATCGTAGCGAGGCGATGTGTAGGTCTACACCTTGATTTTCTAATTCTAGAATTTCATTGACGACGAAGGTTTGGCTAAACCGAGGGTACATGCGCAGCATATAACCTATGCGCTTGTGGTTGGTTTGGGATGTCGTTGATGTCAATGTCTTCATAATGACTCACGATTATTATGCAATCCGCCCAAGGCGTTGTTGCGGGTCGTCCGACTGCGATTCAATCGCCCTGCGGTGGATGGCTTTGTCCATTGTACGCATGACATCTATAGCAGCATGTCGCCAGGTGTATCGGCTACACACTTGGTCGAAGGCCGATTGGCTTAGTTGCTTTCTTAAAGCGGGATTGTCATGGGCGATTTTTAGTTTCGCACAGAGGTCATCTACGTTGTCAGGCTCAACCAAAAGTCCCGATACGTTATCTTGCAAGATGTCAGCCATCTGTCCAATGCGCGAAGCTACCACGCAAGCACCGGCAGCCATGTATTCAAACAGCTTAATGGGAGAATAGTAAAACGAGGTCGATTGATGCGACGGCGCGACAGCTACATCCATTGAATTTAATACACGCGGTATTTCACTGTGGGCGATTGCGCCCATGAAGGTTACGGAGTCTTTAATGCCAAGTTGCGTTACCAGGTTTCGCAAATTTTCTTGCTGTGGTCCCGTACCAACCAGTAGCAGATGAGCCTTTTTGACGTTACACAATAGTTGAGCGAATGAGTGAATAAGTGTTTCGACACCGTGCCAGGGTTTGAACGTGCCGACAAATCCTACAGTGAATACGTCAGGTAAATTTAATTCGCGGCGGATTTCGCTGGATGATGACGCGTTGATGAAGCGTTCAATGTTGACGCCATTGGGGATGACATCGATTTTTTCCGGGGCGATGCCGCGCTGGGATAATTTTTGTGCGAGGCAATCTGACACAGCCATGACCCGGTCAGTTTGTAGTAACACATTGTTTTCGATGCCCGTAGCTAATCCGTCCAGATGCAGCGAGCGGAATTGGGCGGCTTCTTCGGTGAGGATGGCATTGACTTCGAGAATGTGAGGAATGCCCAGCCGCTTAGCTATGTCTACGCCCACATGGCCCATGAGCGATAGCCGTTCGATAATCGCGTCTGGAGCAAAATCGTTTATCTGTTGAACGGCTTTTTCATCCCCGGCGCAGATGCTATACCATAGCGAACGAAACTCTCGTGCGACCCCTTCGCTTAACCCATGCTCGCCGAGCCAGGTTTTCATCTGACGCGGAATTTGTTTGATCGATTTAGACGGTGGCATTAGCACGGGGACTGTCGCTTGGTCGTCTCCGTTACCCGGATTGGGAGAAAGGATAGCTACGTCGTGCCCCAACTCTGCGAGGGCTGAGGTGATGGAGCGCAGGTGAATCGAGGCTCCTTTCACGCCGCTTACAGGGATGCCGAAATCGCTACAAACGTATAGCAGTCGCACTTTCGTGATCCTTATGTTTGAGCAAGCTGAATCGATGGGCGATACGTTCCAGGCCGTTCAAATCGAGCGAGTGGTCGGAGACGTTCTTGCCGTTTTTTAGAAGGTGTCGAACTTTCTCAGATAGCAGTTGGGGCGTAAGATCAGCAGGCTCTATCATTTCGAGGATGCCCAAGTCTTGCCAGAGACGCGCACGAATGAGCTGTTCTTCACGAGGCTGGGTTCGCGGGATGACGAGCGAGCGTTTTTTATTGATAGCGACTTCGCAGAGCGTGTTATAACCGCCCATGGAAACGACCATCTCGGCATGACACATGCGCTCCGCAAGGTTTGGCTCAAAAGGTACCCATTCCACATGAGAATTTCGTAGAGCTTTTTCCTGCAATTTTTTACCGGCTTCGGCGGGCAGGTCAGGCCCAGCGATAAGCACTGAACGTATACCTTGCTTGGCTAAGTCGTCCGCCGCTTGGTCGAGGTAGTTATGTAGTAGTTCGCCACCATCCGTTCCGCCTCCCACTGTAACCAATACATAGGGCGACGCTTTTGCCAAATCGGTTTTTCCGTTTTTTACAGGCGAAGTAGGCACGGAGCGTGTCACATAGCCAACGTACTTGAGCTTGTCCTGAACATTGGCGGGGAGCTGATAATGGTCGGCCACATCAAAGATGTCTTTCACGCCATAGACCCAAATCTCGTCAAACAACGTGGATAATTTTGCGGGCACGCCGAGTTCTTCCCACTGTGCAATAGTGACGGGCGGGGCATCTTCGATGTCGCGCATGCCAAATATGATGCGGGTTTCTGGTCGATTCTCACGAAGCCATTCCAGTGCGGAAAGAAGCTCGCCACAAACGCCGATCGGTGCTTTATCAACGATAACAACCGTCGGGTCGAAAAAACGAACGCTGTCACGCAACATGCTTGCCCGTAACTGCATGACATTTTCTGAAGGCAGCGAGAAAAATTTGCTTTGATAATCGTGGTTATTCGCTTTCACTAGAGCAGGCAATTTGATGTAATCTGCGTGCTTTAGGCCATCGAACATGGTGACGTAGGGTGTGCCAGTGGCAATTAGAAAACTAGCGTCAGGCAGGTCTTGCCCTATCCGATTGCAGATGGCTGTAGTGCGCGCTAAGTGCCCGATGCCTACGCCGTCATGGCAATAGGCAAACACGCGAACTTCATTGTTTTGGCACTGCTTTGGATTCATAATCAATTTCGGCCCTTACTGGCGAATAAATATCCCCTTCAGAATCTACCTGTACACGATCCATTCCACTTAAGATTTGGCTATTTTAATGAAGTTGTCGCGTTTCAGAGCCTGGAAACATGCTATTGGGTTGGCAGGTTATTTGTTACTGCGAGCGTGGTCGCGGCGCTAGTGAATAAGTGCGAGTAGAGCCACGACTGGCAGACGTTTCGTCATGGGGTGGGGATAGGTGAAACGCGATATGCAAGCATTGAGGGGGGTAAAGGTTAACGGACTTCGTTTGGCATTGGAATTGCTTTGATAATTCTACAATAGGAGCCAACAATGAGCGTAGGCTATTGGGGCCCGATGGATGTTTAGCCTTGTAGAGTTTGAAAAGAAGTATATTGGGACGGGGGTCTAAAGAAGTGTATAAATCCAACGCCGGTGTGCGCACCTTCGTGTACATGATAGCTATCGCAACCTTTGCGCTTTCTCCAGGGCATAGCCTAGCGCAGGTGTTGGACCATCCTGTCATCACCGAAGTGTACACTGACCCTGTTGGCTTAAACGACGGTCCTGTCGGTAGCGATGCGGCTAGTCAGCATCAGGAATACATCGAAATATACATACCCCCATGTGCTGACCTCATGGCTAGTCTTAATTGCAACGCCCTCAATCTCACTTTTTATGAAGTGGAGGGCGATTCGAGTAGCTCTGGCGTTGAGCTTATGAACTATCGTTTCGACCTACCCACCCTGCAAGCAGGGGCCACGGGGAAGGTCATCGTGGTTGGCTGGTTGAAGTATGTGAATGATCCGCCTACGGCTTTAGCAGGGACGTCGAACACACGCATCGCAATGGTCAATGGCCAAGTGACGAGTACAGGCGGTGCTTATGATTTCATCGCCATCAACGGCAATCATTTTGGCGGCGGTGTGACGAATCCAAATTTTTCGGCAGTGCAAGCTGAAAGTTTTATCGCGATTCCTAACGAAACAAGAAGCGGTATTGTTCAAAACGGGTCCGGGGCTTATCTGCTCGTGAACCGTGACGCGCTTGGATATGTGCAGCTTTGCGACGATAAAAATCTGACGGGCTGTTCTGCTGCGGGCTTCTGCCGTAGCGATTTAATCACGGCTTGTTCGCCGGGTAGTACTTGTGGTGACGGGTCAAAGTGTCTTCCTGTCGGCGCACATCCTGTTCTGCCTGACGATACGAAGGGGTTAAGCACCAGTGCTTTGTTGGATGGCTACGCGGGCAATAATGACAGCGCATTCAAGGTTGACCAACAGCCTGTGACCTGTATGGATATTCCTGGCAATTGCAACGACTTGGAAACTATATTGACTAATGGCGGCGCTTTTAGCCTGTTGGTTCCGCAGATTTCTATTGAAGACACCACGCGACTCACACCAACTGTTGGTAACGGTTATGCGCGTAAATATGCCGACATCGCAAAAACAACTGAGGATGCTGGAGTCGCTGATGATCCGGTAGTGGATGCGATGGAGAGTTATCGACTTATTCGTAATGTTGGGCCTTTTTATCCGACACCGGGTGTTGCGCCCCTTTCGACTTCCGCGCCGCAGTTAAGTGTCGCCGTTGACGCGGAGCAGACTTTTGAAGTTTTATCGCAGACGGTAGGCCGACCTGGTGTGTTCGCGGCTAGTGCTGGTGGTGCGTTCGATATTGATATGTCCGTGTCCGGGGGCACGTCAAGTAATTCTTTTGTCGCGACGTTCGCGCCTGGTATGACAGATGCAAATGTCGTGGGTCAATCGTTTGGATTCCCTTCGGTAGCTGTAACACCGACAGTTGGGGCTGCTCATTTATCTAATGCCTCAGCTAATGTGACGGTGACGGCGACGAACAGTGTTTTTGGTGATCCGGCTGTTCAGAATGCTGCTCAGGCAATTACGGTGACAGCTACAATACTCAATCCTACGACAGGATTAGATAAGAATAGTTTGCCTTTTCAAACAACGGTGTTCCTGGCGATTCAACCTCTTAGAGACGATCCCGGTGTCCTGAATGAATTTTTAGCTTCAAGTGTGGGTGCGTTTATAGCCGCTCAGCCAAACGCCGCTTTTTTAGGGACGGTAGGCAATGCTTCTTTCCTGCTCGATCCTAATGGCGATTTAAGCAACTCTCTGATTTGGAGTGGGATGACTTCGGACTTGCCCGTGATTGGTGAAGAGTGCACCAACTGGATAAATCCGCCAAGCCCAGCCGGGACTTTGGACTTGGCTACGACAGTGCTTACTTCTGCAGAAGCAACACAGAATCCAATGGTCGCGATTACGAGTTATGCTGGATCGGTTACACAGAACACCGTGCTGCTTGGATTGAAGTGTGACGATAACAGCGGCGCTAGTTGTGCCGGGCTGGTTATTGGCGATGGGTGTAATGTTGGCGCGGGACTTTGCATCGCGGATTGTGGTCTAGGTGCGACAACCAACATTCAGGCGAAATCGTTTAATCATCCTGACATTGTTACTTTTGGAGGCGCTTTTTCCCCTACAGAATTAGTATATTTTGCAGATAGTAAAGGCGTAACCGGAAATTTGCGAAGCGGCCTATCGAACGCGACAACGTCCCGGACGTTTGAATTGTTGATCGTGGATTACAACTCTTTCAGCACAGGCAATAACAGGTACGAGAGCGGATTAACGGACGACTTTGGCATTGTTGTTGAAGTATTGGCGACTGAAATCGGTGCGCCGGTATCCCCTGGTGAATTTATATTCCTGAGCTTCAGCGGCGGATTTCAAGGCGCAGATATTGATATGTTAGTCGGCTCTGCAGGCGACGTCATAGCCAACCTGATTTTCCTTGATCTGGATAACCTTCACGACCAGCTAGGCATCATTTCTCTAGAAAGAATATATGTTATAGATGGTAGCGGTTCTGGTGAAATTGATATTTTAGAAGTCTTTTCTCTGAATCCTATCGGCGGAACGCAAACAACTATTCTATCATCTGTCCCTGCTACCGGGCGTTCGTTGTCTCGCTCGGCTGGGAATGTCATGAGGCTAACTTTCTCTCAGGATATTACGGTACCGGCGGCGGGTGAAATTGTGATTCAAGAACTGCTGCCATCCGGTGCGTTCGGGGCAGACCTCTCGGCTGGATTTTCTGTAACTGTCGATATGGCAAGCCCGCGTGTGTTGCGAATAGAGGATACTGGAGCTGCTGATTTGGTTCATCGGAAATGGTACTCGGTTCGTAATACGGGTTCTTGGCCTGGCGTGAGCGCTTTTAATGTGCAACTCGTGGTTCAGGTGGGTGACGCAGATAATGATGGCATTGTTTCTAATATTGATGCCAGTGCGATTAATGCTGTAGTGCCAAACTTTGGCCCGGCTGATGACGACCGGCGCGATATTGATGGCGGTGGTTCTGTAGTAAATGCGGACGTGGGTTTTTGTAATACGAATATACCATCGTTTCCAGTGGCTAAGCCAATGGGGCATTAACGTTCGTCTTTGAAAGTATATGAAAAGCGTAATATGTTTCGTCAATCGATAAATCTTTTTGTAGTTTTAGCACTCTCGGCTAACTTGGCTGTTGGTGGGACGGTTACGTTTACGCCGACGACTTCCACAGTCGTTGCGCCGGGCGTAGATGTATCTTATCAAGTTGAATTAGCGGTTGAATCATTGTCGGCATTCAACACGGCTGATGTGATTATTGGCGCAGACCAATCCAACGATGTGTCGTTTAGTTATAGCTTTCAATGGTTAATTGCTTTTTCTTCGGGAAACATATCGCCGATTACTCCGGATATAGGGTTTTACACGCAGGATGTTTTTGTGGGCGGTAACAATCCTACATCGGTCGGTTCTCAGATGGTTCTTGGTGACGTCACGATTGATACGACGAATATGGTTGGAGGTTGCTATTTGGTGCAAGTGAATCGTGCCGTTGATAGCAACAGTGGGCTTACGCTCGACATCCTTTCTGAATCGCTTAACGGATCAGCTATGTATATTATTCAAGGCGATTCTGTAGACGGAAATTGCGATGGTAAAGTTGATGCGCAAGATTTCAATAGCCTGGCTGAATGTTTACAAGGCCCTGGTCAGCCATATCCGTTGGGATGTGGCGCATACGATACGGATGTCGATGGCGACGTTGATGCCGCAGATTATTCTGCATTAACTTTACAATACACGGGTTCGTAGTTGGTTGGTAAGAGCCGCCATGCAACTTTTAGTATTGTCCTATGGTGGTGGATTTCACAATGATGCAATCAAATAAAATGCGCGTAGTTAGGGCAAGTACCATAGCCGTTATTCTTGGCGGATTGATGTCTTCGTCATTGTGGGCGGGAGCCGTCACCTTTACGCCGGTTGGTCCTACTGCTGTTGACGCAGGTACTGACATTGTGATGACGTTATCAGTTACGTCAGTGAGCCTCGCTTCATTTGATGCCGCGGATATTATCATCGGCTCTACAGATGCCGCTGACATTGCTTTTGTGTACGACACTGCCTGGACGTCGGCGTTTTCAAATGTTACCACACCTGCGTTTGACGTTGGATTTTATAGCCAAGATGTATTTGTTGGCGGAAATAACGCGGCGTCCGTGGGTAGTACACTGGTTTTGGGGACGATTACGATTGATACGACGGGTATGAGTGGTGGGTCGCATCAGGTGGTTGTGGATAATGCAACGGATGGCTTCAGTCGTCTGGCATTAGCGGGCATGACCGAGCCTCTTACGGGGGCAGGCATATTTCAGATCAATGGCGTGGCCTGCAGTTCGCCGATCGTGTCAGCGGCTGGTTCCAGATTTATTTCTATTACGCCTCAGCCTGCGGATAGCACTGACCCGACGCGGTTTTTTATTACGTCGTCAACTTGGCCTTGCGTGGCTAAGTTTGTAGGTGTGCCCGCTCCATTAGACTTGGATGCGAATGGAACTATTGACGGCATGGGCGCTAGTCTGGTAGACCTCATTGATGATGCCGGATTGCTAGGTGCGCAGGCGTGGTCTGGCAGCGCTTGCGACAATCTCATGCCGTTTTGTACAACCAACGCGCAGTGCGCGGTTGGGCAATTGTGTGTGCCTATCATGCGGTGTAGCGAATCTCTGGAGCCGTGCACGACAACGCCGAATTGCCCTGTTGGGCAGACGTGCATACCCGGCAAGCTGTACATTGCGGGAGCAGCGATTGCGCCAAGTGAACGCAATTTACCGCCTACAGAATATTTTGTGCAAGCCGACTGCGGGGGTGGTCAGACTCCGCCACAATCTGTGATTATGAAAATCATTGGCGATGCAGACGGTAGTGGAATCGTCAGTGCAACTGACATCACGTTGACAGTTTTAGGATTCCAGCTCTTTTATCATCGACCTCTTGGCGATCCCAATGGTTCGTTGTCTGTCTCGGTTGACCAGAGAGGAACGAATAACATTTGTGGCACGATTTCCCCGCCTATTGTCAATGTAGCTGACATTACCGCAGTTGTGAAGTCATTTCAATTGTCCACATATGCCGCAGAAGCGGCTAATAATGGCTGTACGTTGCCATGCCCTTAACGATTATCTCCAGGTAATTGCCTTAGGCCCTCGCAGTCCAGTGGCTGGTGGTGGCAGCTTGGGCGCTGGTCGAAGTTTGAATTTTTCATAGTTGTCAGTTTGAATACTCGTAAGTTCAATCGGTTGGCCATTAATAAATAGATGAGATACCACACTTCCAGTCTGAAGCGGTGAGTCGTTGATAACGAAAAGGTCAGCCTTCTTGCCGACTTCGATCGAACCATATTGATTGTCTAGACCAAGAATTTTAGCTGCGCCGAGCGTGAGGCTATATATGGCGCGATCGGCAGATAGTCCGTGGGCTACCGCCATGCCTGCGGCTGCGCCTAAGTCGTAAGCGTTGCTGGCGCTAGACGAACCAAAACAATAGGCTACGCCTGCTTTGTCTAATATAGAAGCGCATCGATATACTGAATCCCAAGGCTCATATTCATTACTCGGATAACTAATCGGTGACGCAATGATGACAGGGATATTCTTTTCGGCTAGGTAGTCCGCAACTTTCCAGGCTTCTTTCGCGCCACTGAGAATGCATTTAAGCTTGTGCTTTTCAACAAAGGCGAGCGTGTCTACGATTTGCTTGTAGGTGTTTGCATTGAAAATGATAGGCTTTTGTTGCGTGAGGTAGGGGGCCATCGCTTCGAGGTTCAGGTCGAAATCGTAACCCGCACCAGATTTTTGGTCTGCAAGATGTTTGATCTTTGCATAATGTTTGGCTTTTTCCATGAACGCTGCCAATGTTTTTACGGATTTCTCATGGGCGGTTTTGATGGCTTTCTTTTTCTTTTTGTCTTTAGGAAGTTGAATGGGTAGCGATGGCACGCGCATGTGTAATGCGAATTTGTCATTGATGGTTAATTCTGGAAAGGTCCAGCCTTCCATGTGGATAATCGCACTTTGGCCTGCAATGAGTTTCCCTTTTGGTGCGACGAGTGACATGGTGATGCCAGATGTTCGCGTAGTGCGAAGATGTACGCTATGCGGATGGATGGCGCTTGCGGCTAATAAGTGTGCGTTGTAATCGCCGATTTCACGTTGATCGACGGTTCCACGAGCTGCGCCAATTTCAAAAAGACCAACGCCAGAAGCGGCGTCGATAAGTCCAGGGTATACATGGTGGCCCTTGGCGTCGATTACGCCTGCGCCTGGAGGAATAGCTATGTCTTTGCCGACGGCGTGAATCACATCGTTAAGAATGACTACCGTAGCGTTTTCGATAGTTGGTCCACTGATGGTATGAACCGTGGCGTTGGTGATTGCGTACGCCCGATGCCTTGAGGATGGCATCGTCATATCCAGTCGATTGGTTGCGACCATGCGATTGGCTGGTGCGGTGGCAGCCGGGTTTTCGTCTTGAAAATAAACTTCGCCATCAATGAGTGTCATGATACATTTACTGAATGTGTTGAGCGGGTGTCCATTAAAAATGGCGATGTCTGCATCTTTGCCTACTTCTAAGCTTCCAACACGGTCTTCGATTTGTAGTTGCCGGGCTGGGTTAATCGTCACCAGGCTCAGTGTTTCGATTTCATTAAGTCCGCCCCAACGTATGGATTTCGCGGCTTCCTGCCCCATGAAGCGAATGGTGTTTGGTGAGTCTGAGTTGACGGAGCTTACGATGTTCGCATGTGTCAAGAACGCGGCATTGTGCGGGATGGCTTGATAGGCTTCGATTTTATAAGCCCAGTCGTTGGCGAAAGTTGAGATACCACATCCATGACGCAGGATTTCAGGTGCGATGCGATAGCCCTCAAGTACATGTTGTAAAGTGCCAATGCGAAATCCATAGTCCTCAGCTATGTCTATGAGCCGTAGAATTTCTTCGCTACGATAGCAATGTGTGTGAACTGTCAAATCACCGGAAAGCACCCGTGATAAAGCTTCTAGCCGCAGGTCTCGCCGTGGCGCGACGATGTCCAGCCCTGCCCGTGCGTTTTCGGCGTGGGTATCCCAGGCCTTTTGGTATCGCTTGGCTGCTTCAAAAGCTAATCGCAGTGTCCCTTCGACGCCCATGCGCGAGTTGGGGAAACGCTTGCCCCAATTTTTATGGAAATTCGATTGGATCACATTTTCACCCAGCGCGAATTTGATGGTTGGCGGAGCATCGTGCATGAGCATGTCGGTCGCTGATGCGCCGTACTTTGTTTTCATGATGATATTTTGGCCACCGATAGGATTTGATGACCCGTGCATGACATGGTGAGTGGTGGTCCCGCCTGCCACAGCCCGATAGAGACCGACATGGTCCGGGCGAATCACGTCAGCCAAGCGCACTTCCGCACTGACCGATAGTGCCCCTTCGTTGACACTATCAACGCCTAAATGAGAATGGCAGTCCACAAAGCCGGGAATAACAAATCTTCCAGCAGCGTCGATGATCGCAAAGCCAGTGGGGGCTTCGAGGTCCGGGCCTATCGCTGCGATTTTTCCGTTACGAACGAGCAACGACGAATTTGTTAACGTCGCAGAGGTTACGGGTATGATGGTCGCATTAGTAATTATGACGTTGCCGTTTGTATGTAGCGTGGGCTTTCGTGAATCTTTGGTTTCTATTG
The DNA here is from genome assembly GCA_024280855.1 of Planctomycetota bacterium. Lineage (GTDB taxonomy): Bacteria > Planctomycetota > Phycisphaerae > UBA1845 > UBA1845 > JAJRPG01. Next base: position 102,873 of record JAJRPG010000058.1, read on the forward strand.
GCCAACTTGCTTTGGGTAGCGTAGGTAACGCGAGCAAGTCAGAGATTGTGTCACGGTCATTCGGCGAATTCGATTCGTCTTTTTCTGCGGACAGGGCTGTAGACTTAGTGTCATCAGATGCTAATTTGTCGACTGGGGCAGTTGTTGACGGCTTGGTAGGGAGATATTTCTTGCCATCAATGAATAACATTTTAACTTTAGCCGACTTGTTTTCTAGCGCATCGCTCAGCAGCGTGATGTTGGCTAACTGTCCAGACTTGATGGTTCCCATTTGTCGATGAAAACCCAGGATATTCGCGGGCATCGACGTCAAGGCCGCCACGGCGACATCGGTCGGCAGGCCTCGTTCGATCACCTTTCGTAACGCTTTGAAAAGGTCCGCCGGCTTTTTCAAGTCACCAGTACGCAACCCAAAGGACACGCCAGCTTTGTCCAGTAGAATCATATTCATCACCTGTTCTTCCCACAGACTGCGACGGTGCTGGCGAAGTTCAAGAGGTTCGTATTCGCGTTTATTGGGCTTTGTTTTGGCCGAAGTGTCAGCCTTGGTCTTTTTCCCGAACTCTGGCTCTTCGTCGAATTTTAAGCTGACGACAACGCCGATATGTTTGTCTTTAAGGAGCTTGGCTACTTTCCACGCTTCTCGGCCTCCAGAAATAATGAGGCGCAGATTAAATTCTTCGGTCAGCGCGATAGCCCGTCTGATTTCACGTTCAGTATTAGCCTCAAATATAACAGGCAATTTGCGTGATAGCACGGGTTGCAGCGCATCGAGCGCCGCATCTTCTGGAACCCGGTCCGAAGTATTGGGATGTCGCGCGTGATATTTTGTCAGTTTCGCGTGTCGCTGTGCGTCGAGCATGACTTGCCGAAATTGTGCGAACATGCCAAGCAGCGTTCGTGGATATTGGCCATCTTCTCCACTGATAAATGAGGCGTGCATGCCCACCGCGGGAGAAATGACCGAACGTCGTCGCGGCAGGTCGCCCAATGCGGTGAAGCTGCTGTGGCCTTTGAGAAAGCCATCACGCGGTACAATGTGGGCGTTGGTAAAGCCTGCCAGGCGGTGTGCGGTTACGTCTTCGGGCTTGGGTTCATAAAGTTTGTAGGCTACGATTTCCGACCTAATGCCACGACGGTTCGCTAACCTGGTTGAAACTGTAGGCATTTGCGCCTGGTCTGGATTCTCATCTTCAATGAGCAGACGTTGGGCTTCTGTACGTTTGAGTTCCGCGATTCCCAAGTAGGAGCCGGCATCGATAAATCCTGGATAGGCGACGAGTCCATCCGCATCAATAATCATGGTATTAGGCGGGAGAGGAAGTTTGATACCGACGGCTTGAATACGTCCATTTTCTATGAGAATCGTTCCGTTTTCAATCGTTTCTCCGGTTCCCGTGACGATTTTTGCCCCTTGTATAGCTATGGGAGTTTTGAACTCGGCCCTGGATGGCAAGGCCGTACAGCATAAAAAGGTCATAGTAGCTGCAAGAAACAGGAGCGGTCGGTGTCGCGAAACGTTGTTCATAAGTTTAGATCCCAATCGTGAGTTCAAAATACGGGGGAGGGGCCGAGCCGTGTTGGGCCTCAATAAAGATTACAGTCTACTAAAACTTGCCCGGCGATAGTCCGCTAAGTGTAGCGATTCCCCGTGACGGTGTCGATACTGCTCTGATTGGTTTGGCGAAGCGTGAAATTGTTGTATCATAGCCAACATGCCTATTATTGTGAGAAATCTTACGTTGCCCCTCGATGAATCGGAGGAGGCATTACCATCAATAGCCGCTAAGCGGATGCGCATCGAGCCAAAAAACATTCGCCATTGGGCGGTGGTCAAACGGGCTATCGATGCACGTCGGGGTCAAGTTGAGTTCGTCTATCAGATAGAAGTCGCATTAGAAGGTGGCGGGGACGCAGAGCGGAAGTGTATGCGTAAATTGCGCAAGCAGGATGTCGCTTGGCTTGAGTCCGCAAAGAGTCCGCCGATTGTCTATGGAAATGAGTCGCTACCCGAAAGGCCCGTCGTGATAGGGTTCGGGCCGGCGGGTATGTTCGCCGCATTGAGATTGGCCGAGCATGGCTATCGTCCAATCGTTCTGGAACGAGGCCGCGAAGTGCGTCGTCGCCATAGCGATGTGATGGTCAGTTATTACAAAGATCGTCAATTTGATCCCACCTCGAATTTGCTATTTGGTGAAGGCGGAGCTGGAACCTATAGCGACGGCAAGCTATATACGCGGCGTAACGATAAGTTGTGTACTACCGTGCTGGAGAAACTATTTCAATTTGGCGCTGATCCAGATATTTTAGTCAATACTAGGCCTCATATCGGTTCTGACAAGTTGCCCACGATTTGCACCCAGCTTCGTAAAGGTATGGAGTCGCTGGGGGGAGAAATACGTTTTGAACAGCAGGTGACGGACTTTATTGTCAATGACAAGGCGCTGGCATCTATCGATGTGCAAGACGGTCAGGCTAATGCCTCCAAGAAAATGCGCGTTGGCCCCGTGATCCTGGCTATTGGTCATTCTGCGCGCGATACGATCATCATGCTATCGACGCGCGGTGTGAAGATTGAAACCAAGCCTTTTCAAATTGGCGTACGCATTGAACATCCCCAGGCGATGGTTGACCAGTGGCAATTCGGCGCAGCTGCGGGGCATCAACGTCTTGGCGCAGCTGAATATCATTTAGTGGCCAAGGAAGCCGCCAGTGAACATGGCGACATGTTTAGTTTTTGTATGTGTCCAGGCGGTATCATTCTACCATCAAACGAAGCGCCGGGACTGATAGCTACCAATGGGGCATCCCGCGCACAACGGTCGAGTTTGTTCGCTAACGCAGGCTTGGTCATTACGTTAGACCCGGCCAAGATGGGCCTGGGGCCATTGGAGGCGCTGGCTTATCAAAGGAGTTGGGAAGAAAAAGCGTTTAAGTTAACAGGCTCTTCTTATCGAGTGCCAGTACAGAGAGCTGCGGATTTTCTCGATAGGCGAGACTCGCAAGGCGATTTGGAAACTACTTTCCCGCTCGGTGGCGCGTGGGCTGACATCCGTGCCACGTTGCCGACAGCTGTGAGCGAGGCGCTTGAAAAAGCGTTGCCCAATCTGGAAAAGAAAATGCCCGGATTCGCAGGTTCAGATTCCTTAATCACCGCGCCTGAAACAAGAGCGAGTACGCCGATACGCATCCCGCGAGACTCCCAAACCCGCGAAGCGATTGAAACGGCTGGCTTATATCCTGTTGGAGAAGGGGCGGGGTATGCAGGGGGCATTATCAGTGCTGCTGTGGACGGTATTCGCTCTGCTGACCAAATCATGGCCCGGTACGCAAAGCCAAGATAATCGCGTAACATGTCGATGATTTAATGAGAGACTTAGCCGGTGCGATTGGCTGATGGCACAGTGTTTTTCATTACGCTGGGCCGAAAAACGTCAGAATGGATTTGCTTGCAATATGCCCGAAGATTTTGTCATTGGCGCGAAGCTGACTGAGCTTGTTGATCGCATGGTCAAAAGTTACGAAGCTGAGCCTCGCACGCAGCACATCGACAAGCTTTTTTTACCATCACATGGCAGCATCGTGCAGCTATGCCGAGACATGCTTGAGCTTGTGTTTCCCGGTTTTATCGGTAGGCAGCATCTCACCAAGCATAACGTCGCTTTTCATGTAGGTGATTTATTGCCGCGTATTGGCGAGTCACTTTTTCGGCAGATATATCTTTGCCTCTGCTATGTAGACGAACATGAGCATGGTGCAAAACGAAACGAGCCCATTTGCAAAGGCAAGGCCCGCTCGGTCACGTTGGATTATCTTCAGCAGATACCAGCCATTAGAGATATGCTCGCTGGTGATGTGCAAGCCGCGTTTGATGGCGACCCTGCGGCGTTAAATCTTCACGAAGTAATCCTGGCCTATCCAGGTATCTTAGCCATTAGCATTCAGCGGCTCGCTCACGCACTGTATCAGCTAGATGTACCGATTATGCCGCGTATTATGTCAGAGTGGGTACACAATAAGACCGGCATTGATATTCACCCCGGCGCGCGAATTGGGGAAAATTTCTTTATCGATCATGGTACGGGTGTGGTCATTGGCGAGACGACAGAAATTGGTGACAACGTCAAAGTGTATCAAGGCGTGACGTTGGGGGCATTGTCGTTTCCGAAAGACGAGCGAGGCCGAGTTATTCGTGAAGCCAAGCGACATCCCACCGTCTGCGATCATGTCACTATCTACGCCAACGCCATCATCCTCGGCGGGGATACGGTGATTGGCGAAAAATCTGTCATAGGCGGATCGGTGTTCGTAACATCCAGCGTGCCACCAAATTCTACTGTAACGATCAAGCCACCAGAGCTTCGCTTAAAGCAACGAGGCGCGTCCGCGCCGCCCGATCCTGCGCCGGAAACTTCTTCTGATAGTATGCCAGACTATATGATCTAAAATAGCATAATCCGCCGCGCACGCCCGGAATATATCGCTTACGAAACCGTCGAAAGCGCCTCATCGAAAACTTTAAGCCCGACATCAAGCTGCGTATCGTTGATACAAAGCGGTGGGCAGAAGCGAATACTCGTCTCGCCGCAACCAAGTAATACCAGCCCACGAGCAAACGCGGCATTAAGAATGCGCTCTCTAATTTCTGCGCTAGGCTTGCCGGATTTCGTTACCACATCAACCGCGCCCATCAGGCCAAATCCTCTGATATTACTGATGATTTTACGCTTATTGGCGATTTCATTAAGGCTGGCGTTCATGCGCACGCCAAGCTTAGCCGCGTTTTCCATCAAGCCATTTTCAATCAGTTCCAGCGTAGCGTTAGCCGAGGCGCACGCGACAGGATTTCCGCCGTACGTGCTACCCTGAGCGCCCGGAGGCCAGTCCATGACTTCTTCTTTAGCAATAATGGCACCGATTGGCATACCGCTAGCGATACCCTTAGCCATAAGCACGATATCTGGAATGACATTAAAATGTTCAAACGCGAACCATTTTCCCGTTCGGCCTGAACCAGATTGAATCTCGTCACAAACCAACAAAATACCATGCTTGTCGCATAGCGCACGAAGCTTGGGAAGAAACTGCGCGTCAGGAATAATGTAGCCACCCTCGCCCTGGTATGCTTCGACAAAAATAGCGGCTACTTCGTCAGGCTGCATTTTGTATTTGAATAATTGATTATCGATCGCTTCAACATCGCCGTAAGGCACATGCTCGATCATCGGTACTAGTGGGCCGACGTATTCTTTTTGCCTGGCTTTGGAACAAGTAAGCGACAACGCCCCCATCGTGCGGCCATGGAACGCGCCATGGAATCCGATGATGTACTTACGCTTTGTGTGATGTCGCACGAGTTTGATCGCACTTTCCACCGCTTCCGCGCCGCTGTTGGTTAGAAAAATTCGCTTATTGCCTTTGCCCGGAACGATCTTATTGAGTCGTTCCATCAACTCGATCATAGGCTCATAGTAAAAATCGCTACCGCAAATATGAATGAGTGTGTTGGCTTGCTTTGTAATGGCTTCGACAACTTTGGGATGACAATGGCCCGTCGAGCAAACCGCGATACCGGCTGCAAAGTCAAGGAATCGGTTGCCGTCAACATCTTCCACGACCGACCCGCTCGCACGTTTTACAACAAGTGGGTAATCTCGCGTATTAGACGGTGAGCAGTGGCGATGGTCTCGTTCGATCATCGACTTGGCAATAGGGCCTGGAATTTCCGTAGTAATTTCTGGCGCTGGTCCGATCCATCCTTCGCCGCTGTTTTCATTAGACTCGTTTTGTTGAATGCCTAGCACCTGTCACCTCCGTTATCGACTGCGCATCCACGTTTCATTCTGGATGCATGAATGTCATGAGTTATGATGTAATCTTGATCGGCCTGACGTTCATGCACGATCGAATCTAGCAGCGAGGATTATTATCGTTATCCCAAATGATGCAAGTGCTTAATGCCCCCAATGACAACGTCTGAGCGTCATCGCCCTGCATCTAGATGAGATAGTGGCTTTAACGCCGTTAAACGCAGTTCTATCCGCAGGTGCCCCATTCTTCGAGTACTCTCGAAGGGTGGGGGAAGGATTCTTGCGATAAAATTGTATGGTATCTTCGCAGTCCGGGAATTATTCTGCTGATCGAAAATTACACTTTTCCATACGCCGTCTTCGCAGCTGTCGTGCCATCTGGAAGATCAACCAATTCGTAATCCCCGAAGATGTTAGGCGCTTCTTTTTGGAGAATGTCTAAAAACTGAGCCGCTACCAAGCGAATCTCAGTCTCAGCGTGTTCGTTGCAGCGTAGTTCAATAAAATGACGCAGCGCTCGGGCATTAGCAGTAACGAATATTTTAGTTTCCGTCGCATTAGGAAGCACCGACCGCGCCGCTTGTCTAGCCATTTTCCGCCGCAGTGTGCCCTGTTCAATATGAGCAAACTTTTCTTTCAGTCCATTGACCAGTTCGATATAAGAAGCCTGGGCCTGGGTGACAGCCTTCTCCCATATGGCGTGCAACTTTTCGTCGTCGCCAATGCAATCCGGTTCAACAAAGTCTGCTACGCTTTCATCGACGTATCTCTGTGATAGTTGCGAATAGCCAAAGCCCGCGCGATGTCGCACAAGCTCATGCGTGAACGAGCGAGACACGCCTGTGATGATGAAATTCCAAACCCCATGCTCTAACACACTACCATGGCCAACCTCTTTAATGTGTCCCAAGTAAGCCGAGTTGCCGCCTGGTCGAGGCTTCTTAAAACTCATATAACACAATCGCCCAGCCACTTCGGGGAGCGCCTCGGCTGCAACTTTCGTGTCAGTCGTCCAATCAGCTACATTATGGTCAGCTAAGAACTCGTTAATCTGTGACTGGTGTAACTCTTGACGACCAACCAAATATACTTTGGGGCGACGAATAACCTTCATCTCTGCTTAACTCCTTACGGATAATACGCTCGCGACCCACGCCGCCATCATTAGATCAAAGTAGAGTCTACCAACTCTAGCCGCAGTGACTATGCGTATCCAATGATTACACAGGCTGTGATTTTGACTACCTCGTATACTGGCTCAGTTTGCTTGCTTCTGCCTGCTTGGATACACTCGTACCTGAATTTATGCACAGGCAGAGGGGGTGACGGGCTTTCTTGGCTGTGGTATGTGACCAGGCGATTATCGCATGACAGACGCAAATACTTCGACTCCCAGCACCGGCGATAAGCCTCGTGGATGCACAGACAAGGTTTTGGTCATAGGCCTGGATGGCGCGACTTTTGACGTGCTGGACCCGCTTATCTCGATGGGACTGATGCCCAGGCTAGCTGCCTGTATGAAGCAGGGCACGTCAGCCGTCCTTCGGTCTACCACCCCGCCAATCACGCCCGCAGCCTGGACTACGTTTTTAACGGGCAAACAGCCCGGCAGTCATGGCGTCATCGATTTTGAGCGTTACGACGCCACCACCAACAAGCTACTACTCAATAGTACGCAATCGACGGCCCATGTGCGAAATCTCTGGCAGATTCTCAGCGCACAAGGCCTAAAAGTTGGTAGCGTGAATGTGCCCATGACCTACCCGCCCGTACCAGTCAACGGATTTGTGGTCAGCGGATTTGAGACGCCAGGCCCCCAATCAGATTTCGTTTACCCCAAGGAAATTCGCGAAGAGATTTTACAGCGTTGGCCCGACCCGACTTTGAAAACCAATTGGCGTCGTTCGCCGATGGGGGGGGATCGCCTCTTTGCTGAAAACGTAGATTATATGTCCCGCAGTTTCCACCAAGGCGCGGACATGACAACTTGGCTAGGCGATAAGTTTGGCTGGGATGTCTTAATGGTCGTGTTCAAACTCGTGGATAATCTCCAGCATAAAACTTGGAAATATCTTGACCCTCGATGGTGCGATAAAAATCCAAAACGTCGTGACATCGCCCGAGCCTGTTTCACCGAAGCAGACAAAGCCGTGGGGCAATTGCTTGACTATGCAGATAAACATAACGCAACAGTCGTCATGGTTTCAGATCATGGGCACGGTAGTTTAGAAGGGAAAATCCAGCCCAATCTGATGCTAAAAGATTGGGGCTATCTGAAGCTTCATGGCGGGGGCGCAAGAGGTGCGACACGCGGTAAGACCATGTTAAACCGTTTGCTTGGTCGGCGGGAAAAATTTATTCGCGTCGATGACATTGCCCGCGACTTAGCTGTGGACTTTTCTCAGACCCGCGCATGCGTCATGCACGCAGGCATGGCTGGTTTTCTATACTTAAATCTCAAAGGTCGTCAGCCAACGGGTATCGTTGACCAGGCTGATTATGAATCGCTGCGCGACGAATTGATCGAAAGACTGACCGGCAAAGAATGTCAGACGATTGATCCGAACGGGAATACCATTCCGCTATTCACGGAGGTCCACAAACCTGAGCAACTTTGGAATTGTAGCCGGGAAAAGCAGCCTTGGCTCCCAGACTTAATTCTCACACCTTACGACGGCTTAGCGGTGGTAAGAAAAATTCGCGGGTCGAAAGCGATCAATTGGCTGCCATTTAGGAAATTAGAAGGTACGCACCGTAAAGATGGCATTTTCATCGCATCAGGACCGGGCGTGAACAACGCACCTCGCTTCGCAACCCATATTGTAAACTGTGCGCCAACGATTCTAGCCTTGCTCGGTCAGCCTATCCCTGACGACATGGAAGGTGAAGCCATCTTAGATTTATTCGCCACGCCGCCTACTATCCTGAAAGAGCGCAGCAAAAAAGTAGAACCAGCCGCATCGCGCCAAACCAGCGACAGCGACGTCTTCTCCGACGACGACATGAAGCGCGTCACGGAGCGATTAGCTGACCTCGGTTATCTCGAATAGCTACTCTTTCTCTTTCAATTTAGTAGATTCCGGTCGTGGTGTGCCTCGTTGTTTCCAATATCTTTCAGCTAGTGCATCCCAAAATTTGATCGCAGATACCGCCACACGATCAACCCGCCGACCGGTGACAAAAATGGTGGGCGTACCCGTAACACCAGCAGCCCCGCCGTCAGCGATGTCTCTGGCCACAAAATCCTGGGCCTCTTTAGAATCATACGCAAGACGCATAGCCGCCTTATCGAGACCCGCAATTTCGGCGACGACATCTAGAGGCAAGATGCCTTTATGGAGTCTTTGTTGGTTATCATAAAGTACATCATGAACTTTCCAAAAGCCTTCATTGCCGTTCACGCGACGCGCAGCTTCAGCCATCAATGCACCTTCGCAAGCGTGTAAGTGGAACGGTTTTTTAATGCGACTGTTGCACGCCTGATCGAGGGGATAGTGTTTGTAAATAATGTCCAGATTATTCGCAAATAACGGCTGAACCTTTTTTTCCATGAACGTAGCTATCTTCTTGCACGTCGGGCATTCAAAATCAGAAAACATAATGACCGGCACCGCGGCTTTAGGGGCGCCGCCATGTCTTCTTATGGGATGCTCATTGGTGATTCGGATAATAGTTGGTGGCGTCTGCTCCCAGTTCTTGAACATGCGGGCGCCATCGTCCTTGAAGTCTTTAACATAATCCTCCAGTTTGTTAACGTAAGCCTCTCTTGAATGAGCATTTTTTTGCAATTTGGAAGTAACCAATATTTGAAAAGCGCCAAAAACCGAAAGGCACATGGCCAAGAGCGTGACAGCGACCTGCCGGTTTGATGGATTGGCGCGAGAAGATCGCATCGCAGCCTCGCCTTCAGAAGCGGCATCCGCCCGACGCTTTCGAGGCATGAGCAAAATCAGGCAAATGGCAATGAGCAGGTTGAGTCCGTGCGTCACAATGCACCAGGGACACCATTGATCCAGTTTGGTAAACATCACCCATGTAAAAAAAGCAGAACTAGCTAATCCGACGCCAACGCATAGCAATACCAGCGAATGTAGCCATCGCTTAGACCAGGACGGTTTGCCGACACCGATTAGCCAAATGGAAAGCGCGGCATAATACACCAAGCCGAGAAGTGCGACCGGAACGCCTCCCTTATCTTTATTTGTTCCCACGCGCGGAGGCCAATAACTCCACGGGCTTGCCAGAACCGCTGCGCAATCGGCTGTTCCCTTTTCCTCGGAAGCCGAGCAGCCCACGTCGAATATCCCCATCGCAAATGAGCCTGTAAGGTGCTTTTGCAAAAGGTTGTAACTAACAACCAGCGCCGCCAACGCGAGCACAATAGAAGTCCATTCAATAATTGCTGATTTTTTCATCATTCTCCGAATAGCAGCCGTTAACAATCTCTGCTGCGGTTACGAGCATTACAAATCTCACTCTGCATCATTGAAAATATAGCTTGTAGACCACATTCGCAACACCACAACAGCGTCACAAAGATAATCACGGGACTCGGTAAGCTTCGTAATGAGCCTGCCAGTCCCCGTTTTCACCAGAATAAGCGGGGTTGCTTGTCAATTCTGGGGCCGTTCCGTATCCTTTTGAACTATGAGCAATCGCACCAGGACAACAATTAGGACACTTCACTCGTGGAAGCGCAATGGCCGAAAGATTTCGATGCTTACCTGCTACGACTTTGCGACCGCCCGAATCCTCGATGAAGCCGAGATAGATTGCATTCTCGTAGGAGATACCTACGGAGAAGTGTGTTTAGGATACGAAACCACCCAGCGGGTGAAGGTCGATCATCTGGTCACCATCACCGAAGCCGTGCGCCGTGGCGCGCCACATGCCTATCTGGTCGGCGATATGCCGTATCTTAGTTATCAGGTTTCGCCAGAAGAAGCGATTCGCAACGCCGGGAAGTTCATCGCCGACGCCGGCTGTGATTGCGTCAAGGTAGAAGTAGATCGCCGCTTAGCCGGGACCGTAGAACGCATGGCTGCGGCGACCATTCCCGTCATGGCTCACCTGGGTTTGAAACCTCAGTCGATTCAATCAGCCGGGGGGTATCGCGTGCAGGGAAAAAATGCAGAAGACGCGAAACTGCTGATCGAGGACGCCAAGATCATGGAGGAAGCTGGCGCGGTCGCGTTACTTCTGGAAGCAGTGCCCACGGAAGTGGCAGAAATAATTTCACAAGGCACCGAGCTACCGGTCATCGGAATTTGTGCAGGCCCAAGATGTGACGGTCAGGTCTTGGTCTTCCACGACATGGTGGGGTATGGCGGCGGGCACCCACCTCGCTCAGCCAAACAGTATGCTCAAATATATCAACCGTTGTTAGATGCGTTTCAACAATTTTCGAGCGAAGTGCGCGACGGCGTGTTCCCCCCGATGGACACCAGCCCGCAGATGCCCGTGGATCAGAAAGAATTATTACAAAAACTTCTTTCCTGATGTATCATGTTATCGCTAAGAAAAATATTTATAAAAATATATTTTTTTCATGCGACGACGTTAGGTTTGGATATTGCTTGACAAGTATGTCCTGCCCGGTAACTTGAATGCAACAGCAAAAGGATTGCCGAATATGCTTGTGCGAATGAAGCTGGCTCGCATCGTCATCGTCGACACAGAAGAAGACAAGATGTCGATGATTGTGTTGCAAGAGGATGACGGCAAGCGCGCTTTCCCTATCCTTATAGGTGTTAACGAAGCTTACGCGATTGATCGAAGATTGCGCGGCGACATTCCTGAAAGACCTTTAACTCACGAACTTATTGATCGTGTCATAGATCAACTTGAATGCGAACTCGAAAGAGTAGTTATTCACGAGTTGCGTGATGCAACTTTTTATGCGAAGCTCGTCTTGCGTCGTGATGGCGATTTGATCGAAGTTGATTCGAGACCATCCGATGCCATTGCAGTCGGTGTAGGCAGCGACGCACCGATATTTGTGGACGAGTCCATCCTTCAGGATGTTTGTTAGCAAAACCTTTAGGAAGTGAGTGAAGCGGACATGGCACTAGACGCAAAAGCTGCTACTGTCACAACACCGACCGCATCGGTCGTAGCGACGCATCGCGCACGAACCCCAGAGACAGATTGGACCGCCTCAAAATTATCAGCCACAGTGCTTGCTGGTCTTGTCGCAAGACATCCAAAATTTATTACCCAAGCGCCGTTATCTCTTGATGTCCTGGGTGGCATGGGGCAGTTCGTCGGCGCGCTCACGCTTTCGCTACCTCTAGCCGAGCATGTGTGCGTAGCTGTTCAATTAACTGATGACCAATCACTTTCCGTCTCTCGCACCGCAGCTTCCCAGGATGACTCACCTGAGGTTGTCACCATCGCCGTAGACCGCCTCGTGGTTAATCGCGGCGTAATCGAAGCTGATGCCATCACACATGTAGCTTCTGAGCTTCAAAACGGCGCAGTTATTTGTGTCGTAGGGGTGCTTGTGGAATGTGTACGACAAGGTTTACTACCGGTCACAGCCTTGTCGGCTTCCATAAGCTTTGGCCTCACAGGCGGGATTAGTAAAGGCTTGGATTTCGAGGCTTCGCTCATGTCCGGCGCGGTCATATCCATCGCTAAAGCCTTGGATGTTGAAGTCGAAGTGACCGCGATTCATCAAGCCTGCCTAGAGGTGCAGACAAAATGGATTCAACGAGCCATTGGTCTGGGGGGCATGGGAGCCGTTCTTAGCGGAGAAGCCCACGCCATATCGCAGGTTCGTTTTGACCCGTACACCTACGTTGGTTCGTTCCCGTTTCCAGATGACATAGCTATCGTTGGTATCGACACTGGCGCCAGGCTCGACTGTGCCCATGTAAAATATACCAAGGCTCGTATTGCCGCTCAGATGGGACGCGAACTCGTTAGCCGTATTGTCGAGCATGATAATATCACGGACATGAGTTGGGATGGCCTGCTATCTCGACTCACTGTAAACGATTACACCGATAGATTTCGCAATCGATTGCCGTCCCAAATCAAGGGCAGCGATTATTTAGCCCGTTTTGGCCCTCTAAGTGATCGACTTGCGGTGGTTGAGCCTTCTGTTTTGTACAAAGTGCGATCTCGAACCGAGCATCACATTTACGAACACGCGCGTTCAGGCCAGTTTATCGAAGCTCTCGCCCGTGCAGTCCGCACCAAAACAACAGCCCCACTGATCGAGGCTGGCGATTTGATGTACGCTTCACATTGGAGTTATGGTCAGCGCAGCGGCTTGGGAGCCATCGAGACCGACGTACTCGTCAATATCTTGCGTCAATACGGCAGCAACTTCGAAATTTATGGCGCCAAGGTTAGCGGGCGAGGTTGCGGTGGCATGGTCGTCGTTTTGATGCGTCAAACCGAGCAGTCTCGAAATGCGTTAGACTCCGCCTTAGCTGATTATCGCCAGCAAACTTCTTTAACCCCCACGCTCCTATCCGGCTCCCTGCCAGGTGCGATGGTATCCGGCGCTCGTCGCGCATAATAATTCTCTTCAGCATTCCGTGGCGTTCGTATCTTTCCTCGTTATGATCTAGACTGTGAGATTTACAGCCTTTGGAGCTATAGGTTTTTATATGCCTACCGATAGTTTTGGACGACAGATCGATTACCTACGCATATCCCTCACGGATCATTGCAATCTTCGATGCGTGTATTGTATGCCTTTGCAGGGCTTGACCTTCGCACCTTCAGACGCCTACCTCACCCCAGCTGAGCTGGAAAAAGTCGTGCGCGCAGCCGCAGGCGTTGGCTTTCGTCGCGTAAGACTCACGGGCGGTGAGCCTACCTTGCGAGCGGACCTTTTGGACATCGTAAAGCGAATTCGTAGTATCGATGGTATTGAAGAAATAGCCATGACGACCAACGCGGTGCTTCTACCTGATTTAGCTAAGCCATTAAAAGAAGCAGGGTTGAATCGCGTGAACATTCATGTGGACTCGCTCGACCCGGAACGCGTACGTCGGGTCATGCGTTTTGCTTCGTTCGATGAAATCTGGCGCGGCATAACCGCAGCCGAGGACGCCGGACTTACCCCAATCAAAATCAACTCAGTCGTCGTAAGAGATTTCAACGAGCAAGACGTCGTTGACTTAGCCAAGCTGACTATTCAGCGAGATTGGCATGTGCGCTTTGTCGAGTTAATGCCCTTCGGTAGCGGTGAATGTGCCAGAATATCGCTGAGTAAATATGTGCCCAACCAGGAAACACGCGAACGCATAGAAGACGCCTTAGGTCTATTAGAAGCTTTACCAAATGAGAATGTGTCCGACGAGTCCAAAAACTATCAGTTACCCGACGCGCGTGGCGTCGTCGGTTTTATCTCTCCCGTCAGTGAGCCATATTGTGATACTTGCAATCGAATGCGTTTGACAGCCGATGGCAAATTCCACTTATGCTTGCTTAACGACGACGAAGTAGACGTGAAAGCTGCCCTCCACAATGGCGGCGATATCGAATCCTTGCGACAAATCCTCCTCCGCGCCGTTCAATCCAAGCCAACAGGTCATAAACTCCACGAAGGCGTATCCACCCAACATCGACAAATGTTCCAAATAGGCGGCTAGCAACATGGTTCCATTCCTTTTCCTCCCGGTCGGATGGCATGGGTAAGCCTCAAGCTTCAGCTTGCCTATATCTTGCTAGCTTAATAGGCCATCTGCGCCACCAGCGCTTATTTTCACTCATAAAGTTTGATTGCCTTGTAAAGTCTCCCTAGAATTCATTTATCGAGGAACACCGAGAGGCGCGTGATTGGAGTCGCCAACTCGTGCAGGTTGAGTTTGGTCTGTTTGTTTCGAAATTGTTCTCAGGAGTTTACAAATGTCAGAAGAGATGATGCCCCCTAAGGAAGCTATGGAAAAACTGCTTACGAGCATGGGGCAGCTTGGCGCATCAGACCTGCACCTCAAAGTAGGTTTTTCGCCGACTTATCGCGTTGCAGGCCTACTGCGTAAGGTCGGCATGCCGCCATTTCCCAACAGCGAATATATTGAAGCCATGCTCGAAAACTATATCCCTGAAAAGCGACGGGAAAATTTCCAGGCACAAGGCGACTTGGACTTTTCCGCCGCATCCCCATCCGGCGACCGCTTCCGCGTAAATATCTTTCGTTCGATGGGGGGCGTTCACGCCGCTATTCGTCGTGTACAAAGTACGATTCCAAACTTTGAAGGCTTGCGCCTGCCGCCTGTCTATGCAGATGTCATCAGCAAAAGTTTTGAAGGCCTTATTCTCATAAGCGGCGTAACCGGCAGCGGCAAGAGTAGCACCATGGCCGCCATGATTAACCATATAAACACAACGCGCAGCATGCACATTATTACTATTGAAGACCCCATCGAATATCTTTTTAAGCCGGACAAAGCCATTATCTCGCAAAGAGAAATCGGCATCGACGTACCCAACTTCCCAGATGCACTAAAATACGTTGTGCGCCAAGACCCCGACTGTATTTTAATCGGTGAATTACGAGACCGCGAAACCATGTTAGCTGCCATTCAAGCCGCCGAAACAGGGCATCTAGTTTTAGGTTCGCTACATTGCTCAGACGCTCAACAAACTTTCGCCAGAATTTTAGAATTTTTCCCCCGCTCGGATCATGCGTTCATCCGTTCGTCGCTATCTTCAAGCCTGAAAGCCATCATGTGCCAGCGACTCCTGCCCGGCATTGACGAAGGCAGTTTGTTTCCTGCCACTGAAGTACTCATAAACAACACCGTCGTCAAAGACAAAATCTCTCGCGAAGAAGACGAAGACATCCCTGCTATCATCGCCCAATCTGAAGGCGACGGCATGAGGCCATTCACAACTTCGTTGGTTGAGTTAATCGAATCAGAAAAAGTACACTACGACACAGCTATGGAGTACGCCCCGAACCGAGAAGCCCTAGCCGCCGCTGTGAAAGGTATCAAATCGTCCACGCAAGGCATGGTAGGAAGATTGCGCAAGTAGTACCCACGAGCCGCAGGCTTAAGCCCGCGCGGACTTACTCTCTTGTAGGGCAGCGTCGTAGACCTGCCTATACTATAATGTGTCAGCCATGTGACGATGTTCCGAATCGTTGTAAGTAAGTTGGCATGATTTTGAAAAAATGGCGCTGGGTTGGTAAGTGCGGCGATAGTTCAGGCAGGTCAACCTTCCGCCAGTAAGCGTAAGAACGACCGTGCCCTACCATTTTCGGCACGATAGAAGTCTAAGTCTTCGTTCTAAATCGACTCCGTCAATTCATGATCGCTAATCGCTTCGGGCAGATATTCCAACATATCAGCCGCGGTCATCGCTCGTCGCCCAATTTCTTCCGCCGCAAAGTCCCCGGCTAATCCGTGAAGATAAGTGCCCAAAATAGAGGCTTCAAACGGGTCCATCTTCTGCGCAAGCAGCGCAGCTATCATGCCTGTCAACACGTCACCCGTCCCAGCCGTCGCCAAGCCCGCATTGCCAGTACCGTTGACGTAAAGACGTTGGCCATTCGTCACGACGCTGCCCGCGCCTTTGAGTACGACAGTGCATGAATAAGCTTCGACCAATGCAAGTGCTGCCGTGCCACGCGCGTTTTCACTTTCGCCAACTTCAATGTCCACATTGCGACCGGCTAACAATCGTCGCGCTTCACCCGGATGCGGCGTGAGTACGGTACGCTTAGCATTAGCCCACTTGAATTCACCAAGCGTCGCCAATAGATTCAGCCCATCAGCATCAAGCACCACAGGCATCGTTAATTCAGCAAGTACCGCGGCCAATACCTCTGGCGTGATAGAGCTACCCAGCCCAGGACCAATAGCCACCGCATCCGCGCCGTACTCCTTCACGGTAGACAAAATATATTTCGCGTCGTTTTGCAGCACCCTAGCCGTGCTGCATGGAGCCAGCCCAAGCGCCGCAGGACGAATCGATTCCGGTAAAAACATTTGAACCAGTCCCGCACCAGTTCGCAGCGCAGCATTCGCAGCCAGCGAAGGCGCACCCACCATCATCACTTCACCACCGCATCCGCCGATGACAACCACCCGTCCCATTTGCCCTTTATGGGCATGCGCAGGGATAGTAGGTAGCGGTGAAATTTCCTGGGTTATGATAATTTCTTGTCTCACGATATTCACCCAGCCTTCGAGTTTCTAGTGCGGTTGATAAGCGTCGCGGCGTATCCCGCACCGAATCCATTATCGATATTAACCACCGTCACGCCAGACGCACAGCTATTAAGCATCGCAAGCAGGGCAGCCAATCCGCCAAAGCTAGCCCCGTAACCAACGCTAGTCGGCACTGCGATAACCGGGCAATCGACCAGTCCACCCACAACGCTTGCCAGCGCACCTTCCATCCCCGCCACCACAATCGCCACCGAAGCCGCCTGTAAATCTTGAGAATGAGCCAGCAGCCGATGAATCCCCGCCACGCCAACATCGTAGTATGTAGCCACTTTCTGATCCATCATCTCCGCCGTGATGCGCGCCTCCTCAGCTACCCGCGAATCACTCGTCCCCGCAGAGACCACCGCTATCGTCCCTTCGCTAGGAGCCACTTTGTTCTGACGCAGTGAAATAATACAAGCCGTCTCATCGAACTCAGCCGTGGCGTGTTGTTGGTGAACGCGGTCAAACAATTCTCTCGTCGCCCGCGTAGCCAATACATTGTCGCCATTAGCCGCACAACGATCGAAAATGGCGCTGGCGTGATCGAGCGATTTGCCTTCGCAATAAATCACCTCAGGAAATCCGCAACGAATGGACCGATGGTGATCTATTTTGGCGAAGCCCAGGTCTTCAAAGGGCATCGCACGCAATCGCGTCACCGCGTCGTCAACAGTTTCTCGCCCATCTTTGACGGATTCTAATAGCAGTTTCAGTTGTTTAGCATTCATAGCACCCTCAGCGTTACCCTGTACGTCATGTTGCTTTGTCTAGTCCGGTAGGGCATGTCGTTCTTTCGCTTACTGGCGAAAGGTTGACATGCCTGAACCATCATCGTGCAATCGAGTCGCCATTTTTTAATAAGTCCATACAACACATATTATATCACCCAAACGAATTCACGAAGTCGATTATAGTGGCTCTCGTTCCACGCGCGTTTGCGAGCCATGCTTGCTAACTAGCACATGATACGGATTCCCTGTTGATTTAGTAGGCGCATCAGAACGAAAATGAACCCCGCGCGATTCATCCCTTTCTCGCGCTGACTTAGTCACCATAATCGCCACCGTAAGTTTATTTTGCGTTTGCCACCCAGCCGGGCTATTCAGCGTTTTATCAAGCACATAATGCGCCCAAAATTTAAGAATATCATTTGTTTCATCGAGCCTATCCTCTGATCGAATGATGCCAACGTTGCGCCACATCACACTCCTCAATGAATTATCGATGTCGGGAAGGTCAAGCTCCGTACGCGCGGAACGCGGCGTTTCTTCAACCAAGTCGATGATGCGTGCAGGCTGTTCTTTTTGGCTCGCACGATTCCCCGCAGTCTCTCCACAGGTCGCCCCAAAAACCAATCCTTCAAGCAGAGAGTTACTAGCCAGCCGGTTCGCGCCGTGAACGCCAGTGCTTGCCACCTCACCACAACACAGCAACCCATCCAAGCTGGACGTTCCTTGAAGGTCGACCGCGACGCCGCCGATCATGTAATGAGCGCTAGGCCTGACTGGAATTAAATCATGCGCAGGGTCAATTTGAAAATTATGACATAACTGGGAGATATACGGAAAGCGTTGCCCAAAATGACGAATATGTCGTACATCCAAATAAGCACACGTCGTTCGAGTTTTCGTAAGATGATCGTGTATCGCTCGGCTAACAATATCCCGCGGCGCAAGCTCGCCATCAGGGTGAACGTCTGCCATGATGCGATGACCATCGGCGTCAACCAAATACGCACCTTCACCACGCACCGCTTCTGAAATCAGCGCACGACCAGCCCCGGCAATATACAATGTTGTCGGATGAAATTGCACCATCTCCATGTCACGAAGCACAGCCCCCGCGCGATAAGCAACCGCTGCGCCGTCCGCCGTGGCACAAGGTGGGTTGGTGGTCTCACGCCATATTTGCCCACATCCGCCTGAAGCGAGAATCGTTTGCTTCGCCCATATGAGTTGATGGCCATATTTTTTATGATAAGTGACAGCACCAAGACACTTGCCCTCTACGGTAATTAAATCTATTAGGAAGCAATGCTCAAACACACGAATGCGTGTTTCTGCTTGCACCTTGTCGAACAGTGTTTTCGCTAGAACCCGGCCAGTCTGATCACCCGCCGCGTGTAAGATACGGTTCAAAGAATGCCCCGCCTCACGACCACGATCCAGTGCGCCGTGACTACGATCAGCTTCCCATCCCCAGGACAAAAGCGTTTCAATTCGCGCCGGTCCTTGCTTAACCAAAAGATCGACCGCCGCCGCGTTATTCAATCCGCCGCCAACGCGCATGGTATCTTCAAAGTGTAATGTTGGGCTGTCTCCAGGTGCGCTCGCTACTGCAACACCGCCCTGAGCGGTCGCCGTGGCGCTCGCTTGAAAATCGCCTTTGGTAATAAGCGTAACCCGGCCAAACTTCGTCGCTTCGATAGCCGCGCTGCTTCCTGCGACCCCACTTCCGATAACTAAAATATCCGTCAAAACATGTCCGGCTCGTTGTGACCCGAAGTTCGTGATGTATCGCCGATTGTCAGATATATTAGCCATAATGTGAGCATCGTATGCTGCGCGCCTTCGGCCCGCAATGCTATTGACTGCTACAGGTTCGTTATTATCGGTTATGCTTGGTGCGTCACAGCCGCGACAAGCCATTGTCCGTCATGTCCGGGAAAATCGTTTTCTAACGTGCGACAAGCACCTTTCCGATGAATCACGCAAGTAAGATTGCGCCCATAGTCCGTCAACCGCCCGAAATGAATCCATGATGAGGTTTCCACATAGACAATTTACGCTTGGCATATTTTTCTTATCCTCAATGTGTCTACACGTCTTTGCCCAGCAGGCCGAGACGGATAAATCGCTTGCCAGAAAGATACGAGCGTCTGAAAGGCTCATCAAGAATTTTGATTTCGACGAACGCGACGACGGCAACCTGGAGGAAATCCCAAAATACTGGGAGCCAATGAAAATTCCCGGCTTCCCAAGTTACACGCGAGGCGCGTTCGACACCGAGATGGGCCATGATGCGCCTCCGTCATTCCGTCTTGAAAGTGAAGGTCGATCGGTAGCCTATCGTTACTTAGGACCAGAGACACGGGTTCGTGTTAATAACGACTATCGAATACAGGCCTATCTAAAACCCGACAAGCTCAATTCCAGCAAGGCGTGCCTGTGCGCATTTTTCGTGACCCACACTGGCAAACCCATTATGGATACGATGGTACGATCTGTGTATGTGGGTTCGATCAAACCAGAAAACGATTGGGAATCTGTTGAGCTATACCTGCCGGCTGCGCCGACAAATGCCTATACTATAGGCCTTGCTGTCTGGGTATTACAAGAGTCGCAGTGGAGTGATGCCCAACGTAGACATCGTCATATTCCCATCTCGGACGTGCATGGTGCTGTTTGGATTGACGACGTGTCTATTAGTTCAATACCGCGCGTAGCGCTTTCGACAAGCAGTCCTGGAAATGTTCTTGTTGACGGCGAGCCTGCCACGCTCTTCGCAACGCTCTCTGACCGAATGTATGGCCAGCTTGCAGGTCAGCTTTCAATAACCGGAGCCGCGGGGAACTTAGTCGAAAGCAAATCATCCAAATACGTTCAGATGCTAAATCCAAGCCCGTTGAAATACCGCTCGACCATTTGGACGCTGGCATCTACCTAGCTGAGCTTGATGTTTTTGATGGTGACGATTTGGTCATGTCACGACAACTGACTTTCGTGCGCACTTCCCCCGCGAGAACTCGTATAAAAACCCGAGGGCGTAATTTCGGTGTGGTCATTTCGCCTTCTCATCGCATGGATTTCCCATCCGAGTATTCTTTGGTCAGTCAGTTAGCCGTGCGTTCACTGAAACTTCCGGTATGGACCGGCCTCACCGAGCTTTCGCCCATGTCTGTGCATTCGCGCGAATTAGATCGTCATCTGCAAATATTACTCAAACATGGATTTGCCTTAACTGGCGTATTTGTTGGCCCACCCTCGGAAATTGTCAGGCAAGATGGACCTTATCAACGGTCACTCATAGATTTATTAGCCGACGATTCCACTTCATGGGAACCGCATCTAGCCATGGCAGTCGCGTCTGCCGCCAGCTTTTTTGATCGTTGGCAAGTCGGCGGAAATAGTGGCGACGTGGTAGTCGATCAGGAAAAATTCCAACTAGCTATCAGCAATTTACGCGGCGCAATGAAGGCCTACATCGCATTGCCCCAAATTGAATTACCCGTGTTTCCGTCGTTCGAGTTGGGCAAGCAGGCGTGGAAGAGCGAGCAGGCTTCGCTACAACTGGGGTCTGAAATCGCTCAGGAATCTTTTCAGGCTTTGATTGAAGATACGAAAAAGTTAGGTTATCAACGTGTAGCTGTTTTTTTGGAGACCGCCGAAGTTGAGAGCTATCAGCGTTTACCGAGATTAGCTGATTATGCGCAGCGCGTGATTCAAGCGCGTTTCGCCGGAGCGGCCACCGTATTTGTAACGCAACCATGGCGCAAGAGAGATACGGTCCGTGGCGGCGTTATGGAGCCGAGCGAGGAATATCTCGTACTCCGAACGATCGCGGACACCATCGCGGATGCCACGCCAGATGCCAGGATACCCACGTCAGATACCGTACAAGTCCTGGCGTTTCGAGGGTCAACAGGGATGACTTTAGCCATGTGGGATCCTCAGGCTAAGCCCGGCGGGTCAACTCTTTCTATTCAGCTCGGGAATGCCACCGAGCAAATTGATGTCTGGGGACAATCGACGCCAATAACCCGCGACGCACAGGGGCGACACATCGTCAAACTTTCTCAAATGCCGGTGATTATCCCTCATGTTGATTCGGGCCTGATGCGTTTTCGCAGTGCCATTACCTGGACACCTGAAAAAATAGAATCAGGCACAGAGTTAGTTGAACACCAGTTGGCTCTATCAAATCGGACCAATAAAGCCATGGTCGGACATGTGGTTTTGGTTGTTCCTGAAACTTGGGAAATCATGCCGCGCAGTGCAGAGTTCAGCTTACTGCCGCAACGAAATCAGGTGTTGGAGTTCCGCGTAAAATATCCGCACAACGAACCCGCAGGCGTGCGTCGCGTGGTCGCCCAAATCACCATGGCTGATGGCGTCTATATGGAAATTCCGCTTACCGTTGAGGTTGGGTTAGAGGGGATCGAAATATCCGGCGTCGCGGTCGTTGAGGGGCAGGATTTATTACTGCGCCATGTGGTGACGAACCGGACGCAGGAAGAATTACATTTCCGAGGTTCAGCCGTAGTCGCCGGACGGGAAAGGCAATATCGACCGCTACCACGCATCAAACCCGGTGACACGCAAGTGACGACGTACAAGTTTCGAAACGGAAAATCGCTCATCAATACAACGCTTCGCCTCGAAATGCGAGAGCTTAACGACGGACCAAGAACCCACGTCCTTGAGCTTCGCGTACCCTGATTGTCACTAATCGTACTTCCCCAATATCAATTTTACCGCCTCTAGCTCCGTGGTCTTATCAATGGTAGCCTAACGGCCTAATCAGCCATGTAGGTCTGATAGGGGCAGCGTGTCCGAACCCCAGGAGTCTTGGGGCCGTACATTCTATTATAGAGGGAGAGTGACTAATGAAATTATCTTTGAAATTTTCGACGGCCATGCTAGCCATAATCGGCGGCGTGCAAATTGTTGGTTGCCAAAGCTTGATTCCTCTAATAGCCATCCCAGTATCTTTAACAGGAAGCCTTGCGAATATCGAGCTAATAGCAGGCGAACAGTCTACGACTTGTGGATCGGTAAATTTTGCGACGGAAAGCGGCTTTACCATTGGCCGAGGTACTTTTGAAATCGATGCCAATTCGTTGAGCTTTGCCTCCATAGAAACAATACCAGCAGGTGACGGCTCGGATGAAATGCCGGCCAATCAGGCGGTTGAGAATTCGATCACGCTGACCGCTTTTGTCGCTGCTGCGGGATTGCAAGACACTGCCACTGAAGTGGGAGACCCGTATGGCCCGTATACCATTTTATTGGATGATAATTTTCAGCCCGTCAGCGTTTCGCCTTCTTCGATTACGCTCACGCAGGATACCATCGACCTGTTGAATGGAGGCTCGCTTAGCTTGTGTTTGCAAATTGAATCTACCGTGTCTGGATCATTGGCGATTTCTTCGTTTACGCTGAATCTTGGACTATAAATGATATTTACCTAGCGCAGTCTATCGTGAACGTAATTCGGAAAGAGAAGGTTTTAGTTGAAAAAAGTAAAGTACCTATTTTCCTGGATACTCTTAGCCGGAGCGCTGACGTCGTTTGTGTCTCCTGTTTTTGCTCAGTTGCCTCCTGTGCCGTCGAACTCGGATAAAGAGTTTCGTGGCCCGCGTATTTTTGTTTCGCAGCGGCATCAAGACCTGGGGACGATCATTGACGGTGAGATTTATCATATCACCTGGACATTGGAAAACCACGGAAATGAAGATTTGATTCTCGATGGACTCGGTTCAAGCTGTGGATGTACGGTCGTTAAATTAGACAAAGATAACAGGACCATTGTCCCAGGTGGGACTTATGAGCTTCAGGCCGACTTCAATACTAAAATGCGCCGTGGCGATCAAGTCAAGAAAGTCATGGTGAAAAGCAACGACCCCGCAGAGCCTGAGCTTACCCTGGAATTCGTAGCCAGGATCGAAGTCCTTTTTGACGCCAAGCCAGGTGGCGTCATCAACTTGCGTCTGCTTCAGCGGGGTGAGGTTGCCAAACAGGGGCTCGATCTATATCTGGGCCCAGACAGAAAGAAAATGTCTGTCGTAGATATTAAATTCCCAGATCGATCACCACTAACAGCTACAACCAAGATCGCCAAGCGGCACGATAAGGACGGGATCGTCATCAACTTTTCGGTCGTCAAAGATGCCCCCGTAGGCCGAATTCACACGAAGGCTACGCTGACATTGGACGTAGACGGGATCAAGCGAGAACGTGAACTCGTGATCGTTGGCGAGGTCGTGGGTGATTTGGTTTGGTCGCCTTTGAAGGTTGATGCGACTCGACAGGCATCCAAGCGAGGTAAAAAGCTTGTGCCTATCAGGGTGCGTGCCCAAAATAAAATGCCGTTTGACATTCTTGGCGTCGAATCGGTTGGTTGGCTGAACGTGTCGTATGCCCCGGTAGAACGCGCGAAGGCCCGTACTGAATACATCGTCGAAATTGTCATAGGCGACGACGCACCGTCAGGCCCGTTTGGCACGACGCTTCTGATAAAGACCAGCGCCGCAGATCAGCCTTTGATTTCTGTCCCTGTATTTGGGATCGTGCGTCCGCCGGTGGAAGTGGACCCGCCGGTCGTTTTTCTTACGGCGGATGGCTCACAAAATGGGCCTCGGAGGCGGTTCAAGCTACAAGCTTCGCCTCAGGACGAACTAACCATTATTAGTATGTCGTCTGAGATTGAAGGCATCACGATTTCAGTCAATCAAGCCGCCAGTGCGAAGTATATGCATCTGCGATACCTGGATGTCGTATATCATGGTACACTTTCAGTAGGACGACATGAGTCGAAGCTGATTGTGACGACCAATATCGCCGGCGCTGAGCGGCTGGAAATTCCAGTTACGGTGGTTGTTCCTTCGTAGTATGGTATTAGTATTAGTATTGAGTATATGGAAGAATCCGTAGGTGGAAAACCGGAGCCTGAAGTTGACTATGACCGCCACGACTGAAAAACAATTAGACAAACCCGATGTATCGAAATCTGAACCGGGCGTGCAAGCTTCGTCTTCGGATACTGAAGCCAAGGACGCTCCATTTATTGCAAAGCGTTGGCCTATATATGCGTGGTCGCTTTTGTGGGTCGGTTGGATCGGGTTTCTGTTTTTCATGATGGTCACTCGCGTACGAAGTGGCCAACCGCTTTAATTCCCACACGTCAGGAAATGGGCACGCGAATGGAATCGCCTTGGCCAGCTAGTCTTCAAGATCGATTTACAGAGAATCTTTCCGCTCTTAAAAAAACTCAGCCCGATGTCGCTACACTTGTAGAAAACGCACTGGCCACGACTTCGGTAGCCCTTGTAACGGGGCGTGATGGTCAGCAAACGTTTCAACTTTCAAACGACAAAAAAATAGTCGAGTGGCTGGGCGCATCGTCCATGCCCAGCGTTAGTGCCTCTGAAATTCTTTCGCTGGTCGTAGCGACCGACGTCAATGCCATTATCCCCGGCGTTGTGACGGGGTTAGAGCCGCTCATTTTGCTCGAAAATTTCCCCGAATGCTCAGCCGTTTTCGTCATCGAGCCTAACCCGCTACTGGTAAAACTCGTTTTTCATTTGTATGACTACGAGCCATATTTCCAGACGGGCAGGCTGATTGTCGTGACGGGCCAGGATTGGGTAGATCAATTTTGCGCTTTCTTTGAAACTCATCCTGGTTACGATTTGCCCACACAGATGGTCTCCGTTCCGCATTGCACAGGGCAACAATTTGCACTCATGCAGCAGCATGTTGAACGCGCAGGGCAAACGGTTTTCGCTACGCAAAGTCAGCAATTGTCGCGTGTTAAGGCCTCGCTCGATGCTGCGAAGCCGGTGAATTTGGATACGCCTCGTGTAGTGATTATCGCCGCAGATTCCAGGCCCGCAGCGCTTGAAGATATGGAATGCCTTGTTCGCGCCGCCCAGCAACTAGGCTGGACGGTAGCTAGCTGCCGCGCTGATGTGCCATCGAAGCGGCATCCGACCCATCGGCTGCAATGTGTGCAGCAGATTAACGCGAACATAGTTATTTCGGTAGGGGGGTGGAGCCAAACGCTTGGGCAACTGTTGCCAGCTAAGGTGTCAACTATTTGCTGGCTGACTTCCTCCAGTGCGCTGCCCACTCTGGAGACTGCGGATATTTCAAAAATCGATTTCGTGGTTACGCCGACGGCGCGTGTGAAGCAGTATTTTGAGTCTACGCCGATTGATTCCGATTCGTTGTTAATAAGCCCGCCAGCTATTAACGCGATAGATGAAGCGACATCAGTCATGTCGTCTAGCGGGAACGACGATTCCGTTGATGTGGTCATGGTTGCGGATTTGCCCGATGATAGGCCGGAGTCTTTCGGTATTTTGCTACCAAGCCAGTTGCGTCTTTGGCAAGCGATGCAAGACGTCGCAACGGCTCACATTAAGTCGGGAATTAAGGCCGCCAGTCCGGATGACATGCTTGCAGACGCGCTCAAGAAAAGCGATATTCGACTCAAAGAACGCGCTATTAGCCAGCAATTTGCGACCTGGCTTGAGCAACAGATTCTGCCAGCCCGCCGCGCAATCGCCACGGCTGAGGCGTTGCAGCAGGCGGGTATTAGGATGGCACTATATGGCTGGGGCTGGGCGGAGTTGTCCGACGGACATTTTCAATCGGTGCAGGATTCGTGCTTGCAAGCGGTCCGCAGAAGTGCGATTGCGCGTGCGAAAGCAATCGTCGTGCCATTGGTACATGATGTCGAATTACAATTGATGATGGAAAGCCTGCGTCAGGCGAAGCCAGTAATCTGTCACGGGTCAGAACTATCATTTTCAGAGGACTATCCTGAGCTTGGGCGCGTTTCTAATTTCGTTGATTTTTACCACGACCTTGATGAGCTTGTTTCAGTCGTGCAAAAAACCATTTGCTTAACTTCAAACGCCAGTCAAAAATATGCGGATGCAAAATCGTATGTGTTGCGCGAGCACACTTGGAAGCTTCGCCTACAAAGCGTCGTTAATAATTTAGTGAAACATAAACAGGCGACCGTGGTCGTCGCAGGTTGAATTCCGGTTGGGTGGCATGGGTTAGCTACTGCTTACCCGTGGCGAAAGTGTTATGCCGAGAGACGCTACGCATACGGATGATTGTTAGAATATAGTAAACAGGAGGATTGGCCTTTGCCCCTTTGGTCGATGATTAACGGTACAGTCGTGAACGTGTTTACCGTCATGGCTGGTAGTCTTGCCGGCATTGCTATGTCGGGCAGATTGCCAGAAAGATATCGCAGCATTGCACTCAACGGGCTTGGGTTGGTGACAATTACGCTCGGCATTGACGCCAGCGTACTCAAACTATCCGAGACAGTCAGCCATTATGCGCCGCTATCAGATTCTCCCAATACCTACGGCGCACGAGTCGCCATGGCTATGATTGCCTCCCTCATCCTCGGCTCGCTGATAGGCACTGCCCTGCGTTTGCATGAACGCATCGAGTCCATCGGCGCATGGGTACACGGAAAATTTGGAGGCCAGGATGCCCATCGCTTCGCCGAGGGTTTTTTGACAGCTAGCATTATTTTTTGCGTCGGCCCACTGACCTTGTTGGGATGTCTTAGAAATGGTGCAGATGGCAATCCAGACTATTTGTACATCAAATCATTGCTGGACGGCTGCTGCTCAATCGCCTTAGCCTCGTCTCTGGGATGGGGGGTTTTTGCCAGCGCGGGGGTCGTTTTAAGCCTGCAGGGGAGCTTATCTCTGTTGGCTGTGGTAGTTGCTGAGCCGCTGGACGAGCTGTCCTTAGCCCTGATGACCATGGTCGGCGGCGTTGTGATGCTGGCTACCGCCTTGATGATTTTGGACATTAAGCAGCTACCCGTAGCCAATTTTATCCCCGGCATATTTTTAGCGCCGCTTATCGTCGGCGTATGTGGTATGATATCACCAGGGTGGTTGTTGCCATTGTCCCCAGGATAAGATGCCAGGTAGGGATGTCGGATTTTCGTTAAGCTCATGAACGAATCAAATGCTGCCCAACATTTACGCACGACGCCAAGGCCCGCGCCTGACGGGGAGCGTCCCTTAACGCCAGAATCTCCCTGTCCGTATTTGCCAGATAAACTTTCGCGTAACGAAGCCTACTGGGCTGATGTTTTGGAAGGCGACCATTACCTGAGGCTCATGGAAAAAGGATTTCGCCGCAGCGGGCACGTCGTGTATAGGCCCAGGTGCGCGGGGTGTCAGGAGTGTCGTCAGTTGCGCGTTCGGGTTAATGATTTCGCCATGACACATTCCATGAAGCGCGTTTGGCTACGAAACCAGGACGTCTCGATGGAATCAAACCTACCAGCGTTGACGGACGAAAAGTATGCGATGTTTTGTCGCTATCTCGAATTTCAGCATGATGAGACGATGAGCCGAGACTTGCAAACTTGCCGGGAATTTTTATACAGCTCGCCGACATCTACATTGGAAATGTCTTATCGTATTGGCCAGCGCCTTATTGGCGTAAGTATCGCCGATGTCGTGCCCGGGGGATTAAGCAGCGTCTACATGTACTTTGAGCCGGAGTTCGCAGGGCGAAGTATGGGGACGCTTTCCATTTTGCGTGAGATCGAACATTGTAAGCAGTCGGCGCTAGACTATTATTACTTAGGATTTTTCGTAACCGGGGCAAAAACGATGGCTTATAAATCACGATTTCGCCCCAATGAAATTCTCGCCGGAGACAACTGCTGGATCACATTTCGTGAGTAACGACTCCTTGATATGTCTCACATACCCCTTCAACGCCTATGAATAGCCTATCATATAAGCGAATTCTACTGATTAAACCAAGTTCGCTCGGTGACATCATACATGCACTGCCCGTGCTGTGCGGGTTGCGTAATCGCTATCCGGACGCGCGGATCGATTGGTTAGTCAGTTCAAGTTTCGCCGGTTTGTTGCAAGGCCATCCTGATATTTCAAATGTCGTAGAGTTTGACAGAAAACGCTATTCGGGCGTTGGCGTTAGCCCAAGGGCGACGAAAGATTTCTATCTGTTCGTTCGTCAGTTGCGGGGCTCGCGCTATGATTGTGCGATAGATTTACAAGGATTATTTCGTTCGGGTTTTCTCGCGTGGTCTACTGGCGCTTCGGTTCGATTAGGTTTCGCCCAGGCCAGGGAAGGCGCTAGGCTGTTTTACAATCGCCGCGTGCGCGTCAACAAAAACGATCACGCCGTTGATAGAAATATGCAGCTCCTGAAATCGCTGACCGGTCACGATGAAGAAGTATCGTTTCCATTGTCATTGAATGCAACGGACGCTGACACTGCTGCGGCTATCCTTAGCGAATTCAACGTCGATATAAATCAAAGTTTCGTAGCCGTAGTTCCGGGTGCAAGATGGGAAACAAAAATTTGGCCTTCAAAACATTTTGCCCAGACCATTGACACATTGGCTACTAAGTTTGGCGTCCCCGTGGTTTTGCTAGGCGGCCCGGAAGACGTATCGCGCTGCCAGGCTATCGCCGATAACCGCCAACAAAAGCCGGCCCACCTCGCCGGGCGAACCAGCATCCGCCAATTTGCCATCATGATAGAAAAAGCTGCGTTGGTCATTTGCCACGATTCCGCAGCGATGCACATCGCCGTCGCCTATCACCGTCCGCTGGTAGCCATGCTGGGGCCCACTAATCCTGCCCGCACAGGCCCGTATCAGCGCCCAAAATCAGTCGTCCGCCTGGACCTCGACTGCTCACCTTGTTATCTAAGAAACCTGTCCCAATGCAAGCATCATCACCGTTGCATGGAAGAATTATCCGTCGATAGGGTAGTCTCAGCCGCGACCAATGCGATGCAGAATCACGATTCACGCACGACGGCGCAGACGTAATCGGTCGTCTAAGCTACAGTATGAGTTAGTTAAAAGTAGCCACATGCGTCCAGGCTACATATTTGAGAGCAAGTGAGGTCGTTGGTAGTGTCTCGGATCGTATTACGCACACGAAAATTCGTCGTCGGCAACGTGCTGCACGCCAACGATACGCCTCATCAAATCGCGTTAGGTGTAGCCCTGGCGATGTTCATCACGTTCCTGCCGATCGTAGGCATCCAAACTTTCGTCGCTGTAGGTGTCGCCGCACTATTCCGAGCTAACAAAGCCGTGTGCATTCCGATCGTCTGGATTACAAACCCCTTTACCATCTGGCCAATATACGGCGCGTGTTGGGTCATCGGCCATTGGGCAGTTGCGGACCCAGGCGCCGTCGGTCAACACGAAGTACTCGCCCACTTACAAGCAGTAGATGCGACCACTACGAGTTTCTTCGAGTTAGCTTATTGGAAAGGATTGCTCGATCAAATGCTGAGTTTCGGCGTCGAGCTATGGGTTGGCTGCGCTTTGGTGGGTGTCATCTTCGCCGTCATATCATACTTCTTCGCCTTGTGGGGCGTCGTGCGATATCGTGAAAAGCGTCGTCAGCGTATCCTTCGCCGGGAACTTCTGCGATCTCATGCTCGATCAGAAAAGGTAAGCCGACGAAGTGAGCCAGTGTAGATATTTCCCACACTAAGCGTTCAATCTTTTCATCTAGGTACGAATGCGGTCGATGAGTATCATCGCGATAGTCGAAAAAACAAAAATAGGAATCCACGCAGGCAGTGCGGACAGCGTTTCCGTTTTCACATTCTGCGCGACAAAAGTCACGACATAGCACAAGCTACAAACGATCATGCACTTACCGGTATCATTAAGCAGATTAGACGGAGACCGATCTAGGAAAAAAGGCAGGCCAAGCAGCAACAGCACCATGCCCACAAGCGGAGCCGCGATGCGTCCGTGTCGAATTTGAATAATCTCCGCCCGATCAGCAGATCCACTGTCTTGCAAAGCCCTTAACTCCGCGAGACTAAGGTATCGAATCCACCCCTTCGCCTGACGAAGTTCAATCGCGGCCGGGCTAAGATCGCTTTCGAGTAGGTCCACCAGCCTAACTTCGACACCGCCCGTTGGCCCAAGCCCTTGCGCTATCGCAGCGTTTCGCGTGCGTTCTACGCCGCGCTCCAGTCGCCAATGGCCAATCGGGTTCGTGCTACTCGGCGGCTCCCACTCGGCATGGTCAGCCTCAATCGTCTGGACCACTTGGCCAGACTCATCTCGAACCAGCGCCAGCAATCTCGTGAGGTCATTGCGAATAGGGTGATACTGCCTCGCTGATAACAGCACGTTGTTCCTGTCCGGCATGAATAACACTTCGTAAGCCTGATTGCCATCGGCATCGTCGTGATCCCTAGCCAGCAGATGGGCAATCGAAGGTACGATGACTTCGGTATCCAAAACCAGCAGCGTGGTTGTGACGACACCAAAAGCCATGACGGGCGCAGCCAAGCGATACAAACTCACCCCCGAAGCAAGCACAGCCGTCAATTCGTTTTGCTGTCGCGCCCGTGCCAGCGTCGCCATACAAGCCACCAGTGTGATGATGCCGGATAATTGAGAAAAATACAGGAACATGTTAGGCCAATAGTAGCTCAGCATGTTCAAGGCGATTTTCCACACGGGATAGCCCTGCTCCGTGAACTCGTCCATATTCACGAACATATCGAGTACGATGTACAAGCTAAGCATCACCCCCAGGCCAATTAAATAATTGACTATCAGCGAGCGTAGAAGATAACGATCCAGAACGGTCAACACAGCCTGATCCCTTGCCTCATCATATGCCATACATGTGGCATCGCACAAAAATTTTGAATACCTTCACACATAACTCACCGGGTAAATGCCATTTTCTTATCGGCGCAGGACTCGTGTCATCGTCCAATAGTCCAGCACCGCGACCACCACAATCCCTGTCCATATCAATGTCAGCCCTATACCATGCGATGAATCATTCTGGGCCATCTGTCGTCCCATCACGATGGTAACAATCACGCATAGGAACGGGATAAAACTAATACCAAACGCAGTCAG
The DNA here is from genome assembly GCA_024280855.1 of Planctomycetota bacterium. Lineage (GTDB taxonomy): Bacteria > Planctomycetota > Phycisphaerae > UBA1845 > UBA1845 > JAJRPG01. The sequence continues at coordinate 134,518 of JAJRPG010000058.1, forward strand.
TACATGAGACCCTCGCATGATAATGCCCAACGCAGCCCCAAGAATAACCAGGACGAGCACGCTGGCACTAAAGGCTATGCGTTCGTGAACCGTACCCGTGATGCGATGAATCGTATCTCGCTTTACTTGCGAGACTTGTATCAACTGCCTGCCTAACAGGCTTTTCGGATTGGCTTCCATCGCCTCGTTCGACAAATCAGCCGTAGAAAAATTCATCGTTTTTTCGATAATGCTACCTTTGATGCGATAAGGGCCAACTGTTTCGTTGGCGCGATCGAATTCACGTCCTCCATCTGAAACATGTACATCAAAAAGCTGCAATTCAATACCCCGGTTGCCCAGAGCGTCGCCGCGGGAAAGTTCTAATAGGCCTCGTTTCGCCGTATAAAAACGCTTTTCGCCATCACGACGGTCTTCGAGTTTTATGCCGGAAAATTCCAATCCGCCCTGGTCAACAACCCGCGCCGCCGCCTCGGTGCGAAACGTGCAATCTCCGTGTTCGCCGGACAGGTTAATCGTTTTGTCTTTCTGAATCCATTCATCGACCAGTGCGTCATACAGCACCTTTTGCCCCACAAGCTGCCGCAGCTTTGAAAATTCTTCCTGCACCTCGCGCCACTGCGTAGGCTCAGACCAATAGTGTAGCAATTCTGTGAGCGTAAGAAATTTGATTTCCTGCGGCATTAAACTCGGTAAATTGTTGACGGGGATGGACAGCCTTTCCGTGTCCATGAACTGCCCCTTCTCACGGTCATAATAACTCAGCCCCAGCATCTCACCGCTAACGTATGGCGTCTCAACATCTTGAACAAACTGCAAAATGACTTGGTCCGCCGTGCCAAATCTCACCCACGCATCCGCATCACCTTCTACAAAAGTAATGCCGCCAAGTGCGATGCGACTGGAATCTCCGGGGTCAACAATACATTCATCAGCCCGGATACGCATTTTGCCCTGCAAGCTAATGCCGCGAGGCCGGTTGAGCCTCTGCTGAATCATGGATGCAATGTCAGATTGAACGAACTCATTCAAATTCCGCACCATGCCAGGCACTAAATAATTGCTGAACGCAAACGTCATCGAACCCGTCACCAGGCTAACCAGCACGCAGGGTATAAATAAAACGTGGATGTTAATGCCGCCGCTGCGACACGCGACAAATTCGTTGTCGGCGCTCAATCTGCCGTAAGTTTGTGCTGCGCTAAATAACGCTGCGATAGGAAGCGTGAACCCGGCTGCCACTGGTAGTATCATGCCGATGAGCTGGAGCAATTGCATCGGCGTCGCAGAGCCTAGCTTGATGAGATTCATCACACCGCCACCAAGCCCCAGCACCGCCGTCAGCGCCACCGCCGACATGATAAAGCTTCTTCCCATCTCGCGGAAGATATAGCGTTGTAATGTCCAAAGCGGAATCATCTACTACTGTGTCCCTTATCATCAGCGCTTCGCTAACCCTAATTGTGGCAGATGGTAAGAACTACAGCCGCAATTGGAAAGCGCCCATTTGTCATTGACAATTGTCATTGGCAAAAGAATAATTTTTAGGTGTCGATAATTGGCTGCAAACGCCGAAAAGGCTATGAGATGGACAAGCTTGAGGTGCGCCCACAATGAAAAGGGCATGACGATTTCAATGCCAAAGAAAATTACGGACAAATTGTTGATCTACCTGCCCTGGTAGAAATCGCTGCGAAAGCAAGATTGCAGCAAAAAACGGTCGTGCAATGTCATGGCTGCTTCGACATTGTCCACCCAGGCCATGTCCGCTATCTGGAATTTGCCCGCCAACAAGGCGACCTGCTCATCGTCTCGCTCACCGGCGACGCCAATATCAGCAAAGGGGACCAAAGACCCTACATCCCCCAGGAGCTACGAGCCGAAAACCTCGCGGCTCTGATGTTCGTGGACTACGTCCTCGTCACCGATACCCCCACCGCTATTGAGGTGTTGGAGCAGATTAAGCCCGACATGTACGTCAAAGGCCGCGAATACGAACATGCCAACGACGCGGGCTTTTTATCCGAGAAGGGAGTCGTAGAGGGGTATGGAGGCCGGATTATTTTTTCCAGCGGCGAGGTCGTCTTTTCATCCACTGCCCTCGCCCAACACTCAGCCGTCAGCGACGAATTCGAGGCCCAGCGTCTCTGCCTCATGTGCAACAGATACAATCTGACCCGCGACACGATGGAAGCCTCGCTAAAACGCTTTCGAGACCTGCACGTCGTCGTCGTAGGCGATACCGTCATCGACCGTTATGTCTTGTGCGACGCTATGGGGATAGCCCACGAATCCCCCATGATTAGCTTAGCCCAGCGCGACGAGCGAACCTTCATAGGCGGGGCAGCTATCGTCGCTCGACACGTCGCTGCGCTTGGCGCACACACCTTTTTGCTCACCAGTGGGGGGGAAGATGACTATTCCCACGAAGTGACAGGTCAGCTCAAAGCAGAGGGCATTCACGTCAACATGATTAAGTCCAGACCTTCGCTGGTGGAGAAAACTCGTTTCCTCGTAGACGAAGACAAACTATTCAAAGTCGACAAGGCCCAGGCGCTGCCTTTGGATTCCGTCGCAGAGCGTCGGGCTGCCCTGATTTTAGAGCAGCAGTCCAAAGTCGCTGACGCGGTCATCTTCTGTGATTTCGGTTACGGCATGATTACCGGGGGGTTGTTAAATCGTGTGCTTCCCACGCTTCGTCAAAACGTCAACATCCTAGCCGCCGACGTCAGTGGAGGCCGGGCGAACCTACTCAACTTTGAGCATGTGGATTTATTGTGTCCGACTGAAAGAGAAGTTCGTTCTGCGCTCAACGACTACGAAAGCGGCCTATCCAACGTCGCCTGGCAACTACTGCAAAACACTCAGGCCCGACACTTAATCGTCACGCTTGAAAAACGGGGCATGGTCATCTTCGAGCGGCAATCACAAAACCGTACGGATAAAGCTTGGTCAGGAAGACTCCGATCCGAACACTTGCCATCCTTCGCCACGCGTACCGTAGACCGTCTAGGCTGCGGAGACGCTGCACTAGCTGCCGGTACGTTGTCCCTAGCCGCGGGAGATTCGCTGATGCAAGCCGCTTATACCGGTAACGCGACAGCCGCGTTAGAAATTGCGCAATTAGGCAACCATCCCATTAGCTCTATCCAATTGTCAAAATGGATACGGTCTCGAGGCGAGTTAGTCTCAACCTTCGCCAGAAAAGAAGTCCCCAAAGACGCCGTCCCCACATTATAGAATGCGCGTGTGACCAAACCAGAGCCGCACGGCGCAAGCCTGCGGGCACGTCCTATACCCGTTGGCATGTAAAACAGGTTGTTCACAAGTTAGTCGCTCGGTTAAGACTGTCACCAGGTTCGCGCCAAGTGCTCTGAATGATTCCCATCCGCAGCAATCAACAGAAGTCTTCAAATTGGCTCACCACATTCTGGGCATCGGGGTTGAGAGAGTCCCCTGAGAATGTGGCTACATTTACGACAGCGGGTTTCGCCATCACCGCGGGCTGCACAGAGCGTTACGAGCACCCAGCCAAGACCACACATAGCCGTGAACGCAATTGGTATCATTCGCGCAATATACTGGGAAAAATCATAACTTTTGGTTATTATCCGGCGATTGCTGTACGCAAAATAAATCCACATGATCGCGGTCAGAACGCTCAACGCAATAGTGACAATTCCGTTTATCTTTCGCATGCGCAATAGCTTTTCATCCAAAAAGGGCCTGCCTCATCTCTCATCAATAAGGCAGGCCATATGGCAGATTCTTATAACTACTTTCGATTTGTTATACACTGAGCCAACTCTTGCTCTGTACCTTTGAGGCAAGCCTTTAATCCGCCAGGGTCTCCCGCAAAGACATTTTCACAAGCATCCCGGTTTTGTCCCAGCTCATCCTTACAAATCTTGAATGTTCGCACGGACAACGGCGCTCTTAGAAACAACGGTGACGTTTCCCCATCCCCCGCTCCTTTCACTCTCCCGCTAGCAGGGCGTTCAACGCTATCTATCGTCACCTGCATATCCTCAGCTTTGTCGAGAATTAAATGTAGTGTGAACAGAACATGCGCTGGCGAAATACGTGAAGTCCCAGCCTTGAAATCTATTGAACTTAAAAATCTTTGGACCACGCCGGTGCCCACGCAAACCCAAAACCCCTCGGAGTCTTCTTCACCCGGCGTGAGTAAGGCGTTGGCGCATGCCTCTATGTTGTCCAGCGCGTTCAGTGTGGGTTTATTAAAAGGAGCCTGGGCCTCAACCGTTGATATAGTATCTCGTGTAGTTTGACCGACGTTTTTAGGGCTTCGCACCGCAATACTGGTGGGAATACAGGCCCTCATACAGTCCGAACTTTTGCAATCGGAGAAACACTCCGCCAGTTGCGTCCGCTGCTGCTTGGCCTTGGCGGCAGCTTCGATGCTTGCGGCGTCACGGGCCACACGTCGGATGCAGTCCTCAAAACTCTCGCCAGAATCTCGTACACCAAAACAATTGGCCGAAGCTTCCGCAACGGCATCCGGAGTTTGTTCGTCCGCATAAATACTTGTAGCAATCCCCATCCCAAACACAGCTACCAAAGAAATGATCATTTTCATAACTCGTACTCCCTTACAGAATGTGATGCGAATTCGAGTGGTCCCCCCACCCGAACGATCTGCAAGCTATAATTTCGTCCCCCCCCCCCCCCCCATTGTCAAGGAAAAAACACAAAAAAATTGTTTTATATGCCGTTTTTCACTAAAACCGAGCGGCAAGCGCCAGCGCCCCGTGTTTTTATGAACTGTAAAGGCCCTACAGTCCAATCGTGTTTCGCAACATCTTAACCATCCCAAGACACGGGGCGCTGGCGCTTGCCGCTCGGATTTAGTAGTGAATTCCTAGCATTTCCAAGAGGGCGTTAGCGATTTTCGACATTCCGCATTATTATACATCGCATGGCGCGTCGCGTTTTCGCGCACGCTATGAAAGAATAAATTGAGTGCTGACCTTTATTGATAAGCAATGGTTGCGCCAACTATTGACAAGGAAAATCGTAGTGCCATCTGAATCCTCCATATTCGACTCGCCGCAGTTCCAGGCTATCTGGTCGCGCATTCGACACATCCCGATTGTCGAAACTTTACAGATAAAAATCGAAGAATTCTCAGATGGCTATTGCGTCGCGTCTGTGCCCAGGGACAAAAAATATGACGGGATTTACGCCTCCCTGCACGGCGGATTGTTGATGACCATAGCCGATAGCATCGCGTGTTTCGCCATCATGACCATGACAGGCCCGGACCAGGCGCTAACCACCACAGACATGAACATCCGTTTTCTCGCACCATGCTTAACAGACGTCACAGCTAAGGCTAAAGTTATCAAGCTCGGCCGGTCGCTTTGCCCGGTCGGCGTAGACTTATTCGATGCGTCGAGCAAACAAGTTGCCGTCGCTCAGGTGACGTATATGCGATTAGACGGAACACCAAAACATTTTAACGAGACGAGCTAACGAGGGAGTGAAAGCCATGACAACTGACGGAAACTGGTATTACATAAAAGACGAAGAGACGATTGGCCCTGTCACCCGTGACGCGCTGATACCGGTGATTCGGTCGGGCGAAGGCCCGCACACGCTCGTATGGGGGCCAGGCGTTTCGGAATGGACCGAAGCCCGGCACGTCGTCGCGTTAGGCGTAGGAAAAGCCAGGCCTGCGCCGCCACCACGTCGCGGTAAAACCATCCGCGCGGACGAAATTGATTACGAGCTATACGGCGACGACATGCAGTTCGTTGAGGTAACGCTCGACCCGGGTGAGGTTGTTATTGCTGAAGCGGGGGGCATGATGTACATGACAGAAGGCATCCAAATGCAAACCGTCTTCGGCGACCCCAGCAAAGAGCAAGGCTTTCTGGGCAAGCTTTTCGACGCCGGAAAGCGCATGGTCACGGGCGAATCACTTTTTCTCACCACCTTTGGAGCCGTGTCAAATAAGCGGGAGCAGGTCGCTTTCGCCGCCCCGTATCCAGGGAAAATAATCCCCGTCCATCTGGACGAAGTCGGCGGCGAGCTAATTTGCCAAAAAGACGCTTTCCTCTGTGCAGCTAAGGGCGTAGAGATCGGAATTGCTTTTCAGAAGAAAATTTTAGCAGGATTATTCGGCGGGGAGGGGTTCATCCTGCAAAGGCTTCGAGGCGATGGCCTAGCCTTCATTCACGCTGGCGGCACGATTCATCGGATGGAATTAGAATCTGGAGAAACCCTACGACTCGACACCGGCTGTCTAGTCGCGCTTCAGCCAAGCGTTGATTATGATATTTCCATGACTGGCGGTATCAAAAATGCTGTTTTTGGTGGTGAGGGCCTGTTCATGGCTACTCTTCGCGGGCCAGGTACAGTCTGGCTGCAATCCCTGCCATTCACTCGTTTAGCCGGGCGTATCCTCGCTAACATCAAGCCAGGCGGCGGCAAGGGCGAGGGTTCGGTCATCGGTGGCTTAGCCAATATATTTGAAAGTCGAAATTGAGAGTGATTGTTGGGGTTGACGATTTGGCTGGATGAATTAAAGTGCGTGGCTCTATTGTAGTGTTTTCAGTATTTGGTTTGGAAGTAGAAAACGATGTCGAGTTGTAGACTATCTAGTTACCTAGCGAAGGCGTCCACGCTTGATCCCAAGTGGTATCAAGTCGATGCAACGGATCAAATTTTGGGTCGGTTAGCCACCAAAGTTGCTACGGTGTTAATGGGGAAACATAAACCCACTTACACGTCGCATGTGGATACCGGCGATTTTGTCGTTGTGACTAACGCGCCAAAAATCAGAGTCACAGGCCGCAAGGCAGAGACCATGATTTATCCACGGTATTCTTATCATCCTGGCGGTTACAAGGAAATCCCTTACGAACGTGTTTTGGATCGTCACCCTGATCGTATCATCACAGAGGCCGTGCGACGCATGCTGCCTAAGAATGCGCTAGGCCGACAGATGCTCACCAAGTTAAAAGTTTTTCCTTCAGATGAGCATCCTCACGGTGCCCAGCAGCCCAAGGCTTTCTCAGAATTAGATTATTTTAAGGAAACGAAGTGACAGATACACCTAATCCTAGCCCAGAACCGATTATTCCAGCTTCGGAGGCTATTCCAGAAGTCGCGCCAGCGCCTGTACTCACCATGGTTCAGCGGCGTAAAAAGAACAATGTCATCAACCCCTATGTGTGGGGCACAGGCCGACGTAAGAGTTCGGTCGCTCGCGTTCGTATTAAGCCCGGTGACGGCAAGTTTTTTGTCAACAAGAAAAAGGTTGACGAATTTTTCTGCTTGAGTCAGGACCGTCGAGCGGTGCGTCAGCCTTTATTAGCTACCGATACAATGAAGTCGTATGACGTGTGGGTCAATGTTGGCGGCGGGGGCACAACCGGCCAGGCTGGTGCGATAGTGCTAGGCCTAGCTAGGGCGCTGTTATACACCAACGGCGATTATTTGCCTGCACTACGAGACAATAATCTGCTCACACGAGATGCCAGACGCGTCGAGCGTAAGAAGTATGGCCAGCGCGGTGCTCGTCGTAAGTTCCAGTTCTCCAAGCGATAATCGCTTGCGGCTACTGCTGCTTATTCAGAATATTATTAAAAACTCCCTGCTGTTATCAGTGGGGAGTTTTTTTATGCTCATCGTGTGCAGTGTAGCAGGCAATGGCTCATTGGAGTTTCATATTTCTTATGGCTCGCAATATCGTAGTGAAATGATTACGATCCCATTATGAACACCATCGTTACCGATCTGCCGTTGAGACATCAGACGCCGAGCGAATGGGTTGCGCTTGTGATGAAAGATCCGCTGGCGCTGCTTAACGATCACGCTCATCTGGAAAAAAAGGCTGCGGGCAATGCGCTAGATCTGCTCAGCCGTTGGCCAGAGCCTAACCCGCCGGAAAATTGGGTGAAGGTGATGACCGCTATCGCGCGGGACGAAGTTGAACATCTAGCCATCGTCGTCAGACTGCTGGCCAGACGGGGTGGGGAACTCACGCGATATCATCGTAACCCTTACGCGGCGCAGCTTCATCAGTTGGTCCGCATGGGACAAGGTCGAGACGAACTGATGGACCGACTCATGATTAGCGCGCTCATCGAGGCACGCTCCTGCGAACGGTTTGCAGTCATGGCTGAGCATTGCCAGGACCAGGAGCTGGCTAGACTATACGCCGATCTTTACACCTCCGAAGCTGGGCATTATCAAATTTTCATCGGACTCGCCCGCGAGCTACCGCAAATTGATAAAGTCGATCAGCGATGGGATGAAATGCTCGACGCCGAAGCGAAGATTATTTCAAGTCAACCGCCTGGGCCTAGCATGCACAGCGGGCTGTCATAAAACGCACATTTTGATACCTTAACATACGCAACCATAGAACACACATAAGACTACGGTGGCAAATGAATTTTCCTCGTAGGGCAGCGTCGTAGACCTGCCTTTACTATTACGCCGAAACTGTCACATGCGTGACATCCACAAAGCCAATGTTTTTTTGGAATCGTTGGTCGTGGGGCGCCAATAGATTGAGTTCGTCGATGGTTCAGGCATGTCAACCTTCCGCCAGTAAGCGGAAAGACACGGGTAGGCTGAGGCTTACCCATGCCACCCAAACCCAATAATTATGCCAACCAATATCGATAACTATGCTATGCCGTATTAGTCCTGACAGGCGGAACCATTTTCAGCCATTTCTTTGAAAAACGTTTCGGCACCTTGGCCAATTTCCTCTGGCGTTAAATTTTTGATCCGGGTCGCAATGCCCCACACGTGGCCAAAGGGGTCTTGGATTTTTCCATAACGATCACCCCAGAAAGTATCCATCGCGGGCATGGTTGCCGTCGCGCCAGCCTTGACCGCTTGGTCATATACGGCGTCCACATCTTCAACATACAAATGAATAGATACAGTCGTACCATCGAGCGTCTGAGGAGATTTCGGGCCTGCAAATTGAGGCATTTCAGCAGCTAGCATGACTATAGAATTTCCGATACGCACCTCGGCGTGCATAATGCTTTCCCCGTCCGGGCCTGGCATACGAAAAATTTCCTGGGCGCCAAACGCCTGCTTATAATACTCAATCGCCTTAGCCACATCCTGAAGGACCAAATGTGCGGAAACACTATTAAACCCCTCTGGGATTGGATTAACTGTAGCCATGATCATCTGCTCCTAATCGTTGTTTCAATCTATTACCAAACTACTGTATCCTAACACATACCAAACATAAAGTCAAGCACAAAACATGCGTCACTTTTCCGGAATTTTCATTCAGCTTCGCCTGCGCTATCAAAGCTTGCAGCTAAACTCTTGAGTACATTACTCCATGCTCGATCAAAATAAGTGTAATAGGCGTCCCAATCTTCGCCATCCCCAATTCCAATCTGAGACAACGTTAGCTGTGTATAGCCATCAGTTTGTGCTTTAATTTGCAGGATTACATGTGTGCGGGCATTTGCATCTCTTAGACGAGGGATGGATGGCGGGGCGTTCCAGGTAAACGCTAGCAGCTCGTAAGGTGCGTAGGTGAGAATCTCGCAACCCTCACCCCCGCGCTTTCCAACTGGTGCATTCATATCAAAGTAGAGTTCGTATGCACCACCGATGCGGAAATCGATATTGGTATGCTTGGAAAAAAAACTGCCAAGCCCGTCTGGCGTCGTCCACCTGTTCCAAACCTCTTTAGGCGATGCCTTGAGCAATACTTGTTTCTCCAGTGTGCGCCCGGGCCAGGTAGTTTTTGTCACGGGTGGTAAGGGCTTGACCACCACTCCGCGAGCCTGCCAATCGATTGGTCCGTTCGTGAATCTTTTATACAGCATTTCAAAATAGACGGGGTTGTTCTTGATGAAGTATTCGAAAGCTGTACTCCACTCTTCACTCGCGGGCCAATCGACCATGGACATGCGCACGCGCGTGTGCTCATTATCAACTTCATCCATTATCGTTACCCATCGCGTCTTTTCTTTTCGCACCTGAGGAAACATTGGCGGGGCACTACCTGTACCGGCTAACATCTGCATGGGTAGTAGTGTAAATAGTTTCGTTCCTTCCATACCTCTCTTACCCGGTGGGGCGTCTGGCATGAAGTGATATTCGTACACGCCGCCTGGCTCTAAAACAATTTGTCCACCTGGGCAATAAAATTCTCTAACGCCATCTACAGTCGTAAGCGCATGCCAAACTTGCTCACGAGTCGCAGGAATTTCGATTTCAAAGTCCAGCCGTTTCTTTGGACTTTTTGTAATTGTTACTTTGACATTGCCATGCTCGTACGAAGTTGAACTCGCGTCCTTCGCTCCCTGTTTCTCGACGGCAGTTTGGCTTGCAGGTTTCGAAGATAAATATTTACTTAATTCCCTCAGCGTCCAATCATTTCCAACATCAAAGAACTGCTTCATCTTTTGAGATTGCTCGCTGGTATCGTATCCCATGCCCACGATGCGAATGCGCGTACGACTCAAGGACAATTTCTCGAAATACATGACTGACCAGGTGTTTGCGATAGCGTCCTTAAATGGAAAAGTTGCAGGGGGCTTAGCTACTTTTAGCGAAATCATTCGCAACGGGTCGTAACAGATAACTGTATTCACGATTGTTTCCGGGTCGCCAAGTCGGCCAGCGGGGTTATAATTCGCCATCATTTTCCCGCCTACTCTCATATCGATTGTTGCAAGCGGAGCCATCCACTCAGCCATGCTTTTAGAGGTTGAAAAGGCATCCCAGACTAAAGGCAATGGTGCATCAATTTCAATCGTTTGGATCAATGGAGGAATGCGTTCGACATTATTTTTCTGCGAGGCATCCGTTATTGGATTTTTCACAATACGCGGATTCGTATCAACCGCTGCGGAGGCTGTTTGCAGATATTCATTCAGCCGCTGCAACTTGCTTTTGTTACCCTTTTCAAAAGAAGCTAGCATCTGCTGGGCCGATTCACTCGGGCCATATCCGTGACTGGAAACGCGCACGCGCGTTTGACTTTTACTCAGGCTATCGAAATAAACAATCGTCCATATTTTCATATAGGCATCACGCGAAGGTAAATCCTTTGGCACTATCACCGGCTGAAAGGCGATCATGCGGTTAGTTTCGAAGGTCAGGATGCGTGTCTCAAAGGTACTTTCATCACCAAGCACGGCACTGGCGTCATAGCTTGTGCGAATGAGTCCGCTGACGCGCAGGTCCACTTCAGCTAACTTGACCGACCACTTTGTTAAATCAGCCGGGTCGGTGAAAGCTTGCCACACTCTCTGGATAGACGCATCGATGACTGACTCAACCTGGAAGGAATCGCGTTGGGCTAACGCATCGGCCTTCAACAATAGGATAAACGCGAACATCAACATTTTTGATTTAATAAACATGTAAGACTCCTAATAACCTTTAAGCTGGACTCATTCTCGTTATTGCCATCCACCGATGATGGCTCCCACCGTAGCGAGGCAGGCCAGCTCGTGAAACGTGTCAATAAAAAATGCGGGGATCGACTTGCTATATGCGGCGTTTCTAGCAGCGCCAAGCGTGGCGGCTATTCCCAACCACAACATCGCCCCAATATATGCCCCTTGCATGGCACTCGTAACTCCTAACTTCGCATAAACCAGTGAGATTACCGTAGCCATGATTACATCTCCAATTAAGAATACGCCGAAGTTGCGTAACTGCTGTTTCTGCATGATGGCTAATTCATCTTCTGCAAAGCCATGAACGCTAACCCAGGCTTTCGCAAAAATCGCTCCGTACCAAGCACCGCCGATGAAAAACGCCACGACGGCAGAAACTATCACGGCTAACCAATTTACTGAGTTGAAATCTAAAGCCATTGATCTGCTCTCCTAATCCAATTCATTTCCACTTTTTCCATCACGATTGTACAGCAACTTCGAGATGAATATCCGCAACATATCCACGCTATCATCGAATGGTTCTATGCGCCGGTAAGAACGGGCTAGCATGACGCCGCCTTCCATTGTTGTCAGTATGAATGTCGCCAGCTTGTCACGATCAATGTGCTGCGGAAGCCTCTCATGCGCTTCCTCGAAGCATTGTCGAATAGCTAAACGCCACCCTTCAAAATTGTCTGCGATGCCCTGGCGTACCACGTCGCTGCGGCCGCTCATTTCCAATGCAAGGTTTCCTATAGGACAGCCATGAGTGAACTGAGTCATTTCGAGCATCTGTCGGTATCCGTTTAGAATTTCAAAGATGCGGTCGATGGGATCAGAAACGCGCTGAAAAACCGGCTCGATGACCATAGGCCAAAGCATGGTCTTGTACTTGTCCAGCACCGCGACCAGCAGGTCTTCCTTCTTTGGAAAGAAGTAGTAAAGGCTGCCACTATTCACGCCAGCCTGAGCCAAGATTTCCTTGACGCTGGTTTTTTCGAATCCTTGCAAAAGAAAAAGCTCACGGGCGGCTTCGACAAGGCGATCCTTGGTAGAAACGAGTTCGACAGGTTTACCATCTTGACCTGCTGGATTTTTATTATCAATAACTCGATTTACCATAATTTCATACAGGCCTAAATCTACGTTCTTAGCCTAACTACATCGATTAGTCGTAGGAAAAATCGAATGAGTTGAACGATCAACTATGATGTTAACCAACAAGAGGCCATTCGTCAAGCGAAATAGTAATCGCTATCGGTGTTCCGCTGAAAATCGACTGTAAATGGGAGTGAATACGGGGGATAGACGGCCTTGGTAAATAAAAAACCTTGTATTGTGTAAACGAAATTGGTAGGTTGAGGATATCGGTCGGTCTTTCGGTTCCGACCTTGGTTGTTAGAACTGGGGCTAATCAGCCCGGATTGGTGCAAAAACGAGCGTCGTCAATTTTGGCTACCATGCTTCGTTGCGTACTTGGAATTAGGAAGAAGATAATTATGATCGATCATCCTACACGTTCGATGACGTGCCTTTCGGCAATACCATTTTTCAGCAGAAGTGTCGTCATGGCGATGGCACTGCTTACGATGACGTCAGCTGTTCATGGTGCGCAGTGGACTGAAATTATGGACATCGCTGGTGATGGCGTCGGTAAAGGCTTTCTATTCTTGCCTGTCGCGATTGATGTGGATAGTGCTGGAAATGTATTCGTCGGTGGCCGGGGTTCAGCCAATGTTCATCGGATTGCGCCTGATGGTACGATCCAACAAGTCATCGGGGCTAACGTCGAGGGGGTAAATTTTAGACTCGGCGGTCTCAAAGACATCGCTGTGGGTGACACTGGTAACTTGTTCATTGCGGGTGGCACTTCGCAAAATGTCATCAAGGTGGCACCGGATGGCACGGCCACTATGATATTTAACAGGCAGATGGGTGACGGCTCCGGCCACTTTATTGACTTTCCAGAAAGTATAGCCGTTGATGCCGCTGACAATGTGTATGTCTCAGGTGGTATTAGCAGCAACGTCTTCAAAATTACGCCTGCGGGGGCAATCACACAGGTCATCGACACGACCGGCGATGGGTTAGGCAACACGCTAAGTAAGGCGAACGGCTTGTCTGTTGATAGTATGGGCAATGTTTATGTTGTCAGTGGCAACAGCGATAACGTATTTAAGATTACGCCCGGTGGCACGATCACATTACTCCTTGATTCGTCAGGGGACGGTGTCGGAAATACGTTCGATAATCCCCTTGACTCGGCCATAGACAGCTTGGACAATCTATATGTAGCGGGCGCACTAAGCAACAATGTTTTCAAGATTACACCCGCTGGAAATGTTTCTCTCGTGATGGACGTAACCGGAGATGGTATCGGCAATCTATTGTCTTACGCTGCTGCACTGACTATCGACGATAATGATAACCTTTATGTAGCTAGTCGTGGCAGCGATATCGCTTTCAAAATTACACAATCTGGCGTCATTTCCGTCATTATAGCAGCGGATGGTGATGGCGCTGGCCACATCCTCGATGCACCAGAGTCCATTAGCGTAGATACTCTGGGCAATGTCTTTGTGGGCGGCAACAAATCAAATGATGCATTCAAAATTACGCCATCAGGAGTTATCACGCAGATTATTGACGAAATGGGTGACTTAATAGGTAATTCACTGAGAGGACCAAGCGACGTAGAGTTCGATAGCTTCAGAAATATTTATGTGTCAGCAACCGGTACTAAGAAAGTTTTTCGTATTGACACGGCAGGCGTGATTTCGGTCATTCTGGATGAAACCGGTGATGGGCTGGGTAATACCTTCAGCTTCAATTCAGGACGTTTGGCTATTGATGAAAATAACAATGTGTATGCTGTAGGTTTTAACAATGTTTTCAAGATTTTTCCCGATAGCACCATTACCAACATCCTCAATAGTACAGGCGATGGTATGGGCCAGACGTTTTCCGGCGGGAGCAACGTAGCCCTCGACAGGGATGGGAATGTCTTTGTCTCGACCAGTAGCGGAAAAGTGTTCAAGGTGACACCTTCGCAAGTCGTATCTGTCATCATAGATAGTACGGGCGACGGTATGGGAAATGGACTTAGTGGTCTACTCAGAGGCTTAGCTACAGACGCATCCGGCAATGTCTTCGTGAGTGGTTTTAGTACGGATAATGTTTTCAAAATAACCCCTGCTGGCGTCATCACAGAAATCATCGATGCGACTGGCGACGGTATGGGAAACATACTGAATGCTGCGTACGGATTAGCTGTTGATGGCGATGATAATGTGTTCGTAGTGGGGTATAACAGCGACAATCTTTTTAAGATCACCCCGGCTGGTGTTATCTCACAAATCCTTGACAGGCCAGGCGCTGGCGGCGTTGACCTTTATGATGTGCCTACTTATATAACCGTTGACGCAGTGGGAAATGTCTATGCCATGTCGGGCAATACAAGCCCATTTTTTATACCTCGGCTATTGAAGGTTGAACCCAATGGCGCTATCAGTGTAGTTATCAATGAAGCTGAGGATGCATTTGATAATGACTTACGAGGTATTAGAGGAGTGGCAGTAGACCCTTCGGGTAACGTAGTTGTGACGGGAGTTGGTTCTTTCAACGTCGTTCGTGTAAGTCTTTGCGAAACTGACAACGACGGCGATGGGTTTGGCGCGCCGGGTAGTCCGGGATGCATCGGCGGGCCTGAAGACGATTGTGATGATACGGATGACGTCATCTATCCCGGCGCTCCAGAGACGCCGGACGACAGCATCGACCAAGACTGTAATGGTGTAGACGCAATTACATGTTTCGTCGATGCCGACGACGATGGATTCGGTAGTATGGACACGCTTGTTGCGCTAGACGGAGACTGCCTTGATAGTGGCGAATCAGACATTGATGGCGATTGTGACGACGCTGATGAAACCAGCTATCCCAATGCGCCAGAAACGCCGGATGACAACATCGACCAAGATTGCAACGGTGTTGATGCGACGACCTGTTTTGTTGATGCAGACAACGATGGTTTTGGCAGTGCGGATACACTGTTGGCGCTCGATGGCGACTGTTCTGATAGTGGTGAATCTAACGTCAGTGGCGATTGCGACGACACTCGTGATACGGTTTATCCCAACGCATTAGAGTTGTGCGATGGGTTGGACAACGACTGTAATGGCATTGTCGACGACAACGGCGATAGTGATGGTGATGGCGTGCATGATTGCGATGATTTGTGTATGGGCGTTGATGACGCTGTTTTCGCACCTGAATGCGCAGGTAAAATTCCAACAACCTCTAATTGGGGCTTAGTCGTACTGACCCTTCTACTCTTCACTGCAAGCAAGGTTGTCTTTGGCCGTCAATCACGCGCAGTCTCAAACTGATGGCTCGACGCTAAGTTATGCTATAGCATGATGAACGTAGGGATGATCTTTGGCGTTGACGCGCAAGCGATCGCGGTGGGCAACGGCTCCGCTATACGATAAATTGTCGGCTGGTCTTACTGGTCTTCGGTTGGAATTTCCAGGTTGCGCAGGCTTACTTCTATGTCCATAGCCCCGGATGAAACTAGGGCGCATTGCTTGTGGAGTTGCATGCGAACGACTTTTCCCTTTCGCTTTAGGGGGGCGATGAAGACTTCGTCGCCGGGGATTAAGTCGTTTACCCACTTGGTCCAACTGTTGAACTTTTCCTGCGATTGTTTCATATCGCGGTCGGCTGCTTCGAATTTCTCTCGCTCTTTTTTGGCTTCTACGACTGCGTCGCGGGCATCTTTCCTGGCTAACTCTGCTTTACGGCGAGAGGCTAGCGTGCCTTCAATGGCTTGACTCAAGGCGCGGGTTTGATCGTCTAAATAACTTTTCGCCCGTGCAATCATTTTCTTGGACATGCCCAATCGCTGGGCGATGATGAGCGCGTTGCTATTGCCCGGTTCACCGAGTCGCAAATGATAGGTTGGCTCTAACGTCTCCGGGTCGAATTCTACCGAGGCGTTATCAACCCGCTCGGTCGTAAAAGCTATGGCTTTTAGCGCGGATAAATGAGTGGTGATTAGGGCCTTCACGCCGCGCGACAGCAATTCCGTTACGACCGCTCGCCCGATAGCTGCCCCTTCATCGGGGTCCGTGCCAGCGCCTACTTCGTCTATTAAAACCAGTGATTTATCGTTGCAACTATTTAGCATTTTCAAAATGTTGGACAGATGGCCACTGAACGTGCTGAGCGATGATTGTAAACTTTGCTCGTCGCCAACGTCAATAAATATCTGGCCAAAAATCGGCATGCGCGACCCCTCACCCGCTGGAATGGGCATGCCGCACTGTGTCATCACAGCCATTAGCCCGACGGTTTTGAGTGTCACGGTCTTGCCACCCGTGTTGGGGCCTGTAATCATGAGTACATCGAAGTCGTCGCCGAGTCGCACATCAATGGGCACGACCTCTTGCGGCTTTTCGTTTTCCTGTGCCCTTTGCTCGAATAATTCTATGAGTAGCGGATGCCGGGCTTCGTGTAGGTCCATGACGCCATGCTCATCAATCTCTGGGCATATGCAGTGGCGCTTTTGCGCGTAGCGACACTTGGCTCCGATGACATCGATCACGCCCACCGCTCGCAGGGTATCCAAAATGGGTTTGGCACTAACCTGTACATGTTGCGTGAGGGCGCGAAGGATTTTGGTGATCTCCTTACTTTCTTCGTCACGCAGGCGCACGATGGTGTTGTTTAGTTGAACGGCTTCGGACGGTTCGACGAATAGTGTCGCGCCAGTGTCAGAAGTTCGGTGAATAATGCCGGGGATTCGTCCGCGATATTGGGATTTGAGAGGTAGTACGGTGCGGTCGGCATGAAGCGTGGCTCCGCCGTATTGCAGCATTTTAGTGAGCGCAGGCTGTTTGAGTAGCCGGTCGAATACTCTTTTTACCTGATCCTTGGTTTGTTCGATGGTACGGCGAAGCGAGGCGAGCTTGGGGCTTGCGTAATCCAGGATTTGCCCGCGTGCGTCGATGGATTCGTTTATCACGGTTGAGATGGCGCTTAAATCTTCGATGCGTTGGCCAACGTGGATAAGCAAATCCGATTCTTCACCCAACTGATCGAACCATTGACGCATAGCTGAGGTGACGACGAGTGTCTCGGCGATGTCAGCTAATTCGTGGGCCTCAAGGGGTATGGGAGACATGGACCTGCGGACATATTCGCGCACGTCGTGAACACCAGCCATCGGGGGGTAATTTCGGTCCTCGACCACGCGCATCATCTGCTCGACCTGCCCTAACCATTCACGAATGAGGTCGATTTTATGGGTCGGTGTGAGCGACAGCGCGAGGCGTTTGCCCAGTCGCGTGGCACAATGAGCCGCGTAAAGTTCTCGAACGGCCTCGAATTCAAGCTTTTTTAGAACTGTTTCGTCCACAATTTTCCCCAGAAATCACAACCTTAGACAAAGCCCCTGGCTTGCCCTTTTGACCATTATGCTAGAAAAAAGTCTATTTGTGCAAATTTTCACAAAAGTTTTAGTAGGTACATCGTCCGATTCTATTACAAGATTATCCATATTCGTACAGGCGAAGTGGCTATAATACTAAGTTGGGCACGCGGTTCGGACGGTAGAAATGATCCGGACGTGTAGCTTATACGGTGAAAGTTGAGAGGCTGAGAAGATCATGACTAAATTATCGAAACCATTCACGCGACGCATCTGCCAATTGTCACTCGTGCTGATTTCTGCGCTGGCTATCTGGCATGCGCCGACTGCTCAGGCAGAGTTGCCAGGGAAATACCGCGTAGCAGACCTCAAGGTGATTGAAAAAGCGTTTATAGCTGTGGCGGATTCAGTTCAACCGTCGGTCGTGGCGATTAGAACTTTCCTGGTGAATGATCCAAATAATATCGACGCAAGATTTCCTGGTATCAGTATTAGTCAGGGGAGCGGATTTCTCGTGAGCGACGATGGGTATATCGCAACTAACCGCCATGTGCTTGAGGAAGCGAATCATTTCAAAGTGACTCTACACAATGGACTACAGTACTCGGCGACGCTTGTGGAGTCTGACCCGAGAAACGATTTAGCTGTGTTGAAAATTGAAGCTGAAGGCTTAACGCCGGTCGTTTGGGCTGAGAATAAAAATATCAAAGTTGGTCAATGGACTGTCGCAGTGGGGAATCCGTTTGGCCTGGCGAATCGCGTGGGCAGACCTTCGGTTACTTTTGGCACCGTAAGTTCGCTAGGCCGAAACATGACTGCGCGATTAGCGAAGGACAGAAGCATTCAGTATTACGGTAATCTCATCGAAACCTCGTCTACCATCAATCCTGGTAGTAGCGGCGGACCTTTGTTTAATATCGATGGAAAAATGATTGGCATTGTCACGGCTATCGAGACCAGTTCCGGTGTGAGTGAAGGGGCTGGCTTTGCGATTCCCGCGAACGAAAATATTCACCGCGTGATCTCGACGTTGAAAAAAGGCGTGCTTCCTCGATACGGGTTTATGGGTATTAAACTTAAAAACATAGTGGCTAAAACGGTATCCAGCGAAGTCATCAAATCTCGTATCTACAAGGGGACCGAGATTGAATCTATCACAACAGCTGATGGTCCTGCTGCGCTGGCTGGGCTTAAGCCGCGCGATGTGATTATCGAGGTCAACGGGCAGACGGTGGAAGATTCCGATCATCTCGTGCGATTGGTGAGCTTTTCTACGGTCGGCTCTAAGATGGCTATCACCTATCTACGTCATAATGTGAAGCGAAAAACGACCGTGACGCTGGGCGATCGATATAAGATGCTCGGCGTGGCGCTGCCGTAGAACTTTCTTTTTCTTAGCCAAATAGATCAGCGTAAATTTTAGTGGGTTCGTTGTGCGCTGAACTTACTGCCACGGCGACTATCGCCATTGGTGAGCGACCAATCTTTAGCGCTTAGGGAAATACAGAACGCAGCCATTAGTGAATCCGACTCGGTCGAGGTGCCCCATGACAGGCGGGTCAATATCTACCAGCACATGAGTGTGCATTATCGACCCGTGATGAGTCATTACACCTTCCTGATTTTCGGTAAGAAAGCCGACTAACCTCGCGGACGAAGTTTCCCATGATTTACGAAGGGGTTGGCGCAGCGTCGTTTTGGCGCGCCCATGAGATGCGGCTAATGGACAGACGCCTGCGATAATGTGCAGTTTGATGTCTACTAGCGCACCTGTCACCATAAATGGAACGGTTTTTTTCGGGTTAAATCCGGCGACACGCGCAGCATCGATAAGAAACGTTTCAACTTCTGACGCCGGCACGTCATGGTCGATGAGAATCTCTCGCCACTGCGTAACATGGGCGGCGGTGAGCAACGTCGCGCGATCATTGCGAGCGGCACCGCGCGTCGTATTGGCCTGGCCAAGGTCATTCACCCGCGACAGCCAAACGTCGCCGTCTACGATAACCACTTCGCCAGACAATCCCTCAAGCGCTCCAACAGCAACCATGTCATCAACGCCGTTAAAATCAGCCAACTGCACCCGCCCCTCTGTCCGCCCTTCGTGCAGTACCTCTCGCATACTCCCCCAGCGTTGAACAGACTGCGAGGCACAGCCCAGCGTAGTTGAGGCGAGCATGACTGCCCCGGCTATGAGCGGGAAAATTACGCGGGCGATTGGCGAATCGCTATGTAGAAAAGTAGCTCGATGATGCATGGTTCGTTCCTTGGTTTATGATCGTTTAGTGTATCTACGGATATTCTATGCAGTGCTAGCAACAATGGCCAACCTTGACGAATGCTGAAGTCCGGCGTCTGAAGGTAAACAATGGCCTCTGGCATATGGTCATCCCCTTATAAGTATTGGCTAATGAAATGGCCAATTCGGCGGTCATCGCATTTTCGCCGGAAAATCGTGCTGGCCATCTTGGCGGTTGGGCACGGGAATTGTATGATGCAGGTCGTCCCCAACAAGGGGGTTAGGCTATTGAAACTACTCGCACCGAGAGGCATCATACTATGAAGAGAGCAAAACTTACCATCATCGGCGCTGGCAATGTCGGCGCTAGCTGCGCATTCTGGGCTGCGACTAAAGAAATCGGCGACATTGTGTTGATTGACATCCCGGATTTTGCTGACAAGACAGCCGGCAAAGCACTCGACCTCGCCCAATGCGGGCCAATTGACCGTTTCGACTGTCACATCACCGGCACCTCAGATTACGAGATGGCGAGAGATAGCGACGTGGTAATTATCACGGCTGGGCTTCCGCGCAAACCGGGCATGAGTCGAGACGACCTGATTCAAAAAAATGTGGGCATTGTAGGTTCGGTCGCGGAAAAAATTAGCCAGGTCGCGCCAAACTCTGTGCTAATTGTCGTCTCGAATCCGCTCGATGCCATGGTATACACCGCTTGGAAGAAAAGCGGGTTCCCGACTAACCGCGTAGTGGGACAAGCCGGCTGCCTGGACATCGCTCGCTATCGCACCTTCATAGCTATGGAAATTGGTTGCAGCGTGGAAGACATCTCCGCATTGCTCATGGGTGGTCATGGCGACGACATGGTTCCGCTACCACGATACACCAGCGTCTCCGGCATTCCTGTCACGCAACTTATCTCATCAGAAAAACTCGAAGCGATTATTCAACGAGCCAAGGTCGGCGGCGGTGAACTGGTTAAGCTCATGGGAACCAGCGCGTATTACGCACCAGCAGCGGGTAGTGTGCAAATGGCTGAGGCGATTATCAAAGATAAGAAACGCATTTTACCTTGCGCGGCTTTTTGCAAAGAAGAATACGGCATTGGTGGCCATTTTGTTGGCGTGCCCGCGATGCTTGGGGCTGGTGGCGTTGAAAAAGTCTTGGAAGTCGAGCTTGACGAGAATGAACGAAAACTGCTCGATACTAGCGTAGCCCATGTGAAAGAGTTGGTGCAGGTAGCCGAAGGGTTTATGGGATAAAACGAGAAGTATTCTACTCGTCATTCCCACGCAGGTGGAAATCCAACGGGCGATAATTGGCTTGCGATGTTGAAGACTGGATACCCACCTTCGCGGGTGTGACGGTCAGGTAGGGCACGGTCGTTCTTTCGCCTACTGGCGGAAGGTTGACCTGCCTGGACTATTGGCAAGTCTACCGCATTAGGTCGATAAAATAACATGCTGTTCAACGTAACTACCAAACGTCGCAAAGCAAATGATGGTTGAAACGTAATAGTTAAGGCAGGTCTACGACGCTGCCCTACAAGATTTCGTACCTGCGTCAATTGGAATCGCGTGTCCGCGCGGGTTGAAACCCGCGGCTCATTTTGGGAAGTTAATCTTTTTTCTCGAACTTGTTTTTTTCACTATCCGACGAGCGGTACATTTTTCGTTTCTCTGCGTATTCTTCAGGCGTAAGCTCTCCCAGGTTAATCCCGTCGGGGTTTTCAGCTATCTTTACGAGAAATGGAATGCACCAACCGCATCCGGTTCCGGCGTTGAGGCATTCCGTCATGCGCGACGGTTGCTTGGGACGATTGCGTTTGGCGAAGTTCACCAGCTTTCGCATGGAGACGTGGTAGCAATAGCATATGTGGTCGTCGAGATTCATATCGAGGTATCGTACCCGTGTATGCTGGTTGTGTCAGCAGTTGTAAAATAATCCGCCTTTTTTCGAATAACTTCACGATTGGCAGAATAAAGGCGTAACGCTATTCTGTATGACGTGAATAGATAGTCACCGCGTCGGGTCAATTTGGGGCCGTAAATTTCGTAGTAGCAAAATCATAGCCGAGGGCAATATATGAAAACTCGCCAACAAAGAAAAACGATGAATCGAATTAGCCAACTCATGGCGGTCGTCATTACACTATCGATTTCCGCTTCGGCGTGGTCTTCGACATTAGACCGGATTGGTGAAAAACTTGCCCCGGTAGAATTGACCACGCTTGATGGCAAAAAGGTCAACCTACTCGATTATCATAAGGGTAAAGTTTTCGTCGTAGCCTATACCGGCGTAGGTTGCCCTATCGCGGGAAGGTATGCGCCTCGGCTTGAGGAGCTACAGGAGAAATATGGTAAGAAAGGCTTGCAGATTGTCGGGATAAACGCCAACCCGCAGGACTCGGCGGACAAAATTCGCGACGACATTAAAGAGCTTGGTATTACGTTTCCCGTTTTGCTCGATCACGACCAGGAACTCACTCGACAACTCGACGCTAAAACTACGACCGTCGTGTTCCTTGTGGATAAGGCTGGCGTGATTCGATACCGAGGCATGATTGATAATCAATATGTGCTTGGAGCCTCGCGTCACAAAGCCAGTAAAAAATATCTTGAGAAAGCCATTAAGGCCACTTTGAAATCCAAGTTGCCCGAAATTTCTCGAACGGCTGCCCCTGGTTGTATTATTACGAGAATCAAAAGCGAAAGCACCTCGGAAAAGGTCACCTACTCGTCACACATTAAGCGCATCGTCCAGGATAACTGCGTAGCCTGTCATCGCCCCAAGCAAGTCGGGCCGTTTTCGCTAACGTCTTATGAATCGGTTCGCGGATGGTCAGCTATGATTCACTCGGTGATTACGGATCGGCGCATGCCGCCGTGGAACGCTGCGTCGGAATATGATGGGGTGTTCAGTAATCAGCGAAGCCTGCCGGAGGAGGATAAGTTGGCACTGCTAAGTTGGATCGCCAATGACATGCCACGAGGTGATGAAGCGCAAGACCCGCCGGACAAAAAGTTTTCCAGGCTTTGGCGCATCGGTAAGCCGGACAAAGTATATACCGTGAAAAAGGGATTTAGCGTACCAAAAGAGGGCGTGGTTGAGTATCAGTACTTTAGCATTCCTACGAAGTTCAAAAAGGACAAGTGGATTAAGGCATTGGAAGCCAGGCCCGGCGCAGCTGACGTTGTGCATCACATCTTAGCCTTCACTGTGGACCCTAATGGCCCGAGTCGGCAGAATAGCCAGCTTGGCTTGGAAGATGGCTACTTATGTGCGGCTGTCCCTGGTGATACGCCTTCGATTTTCCCCAAAGGGCGAGCCAAGAAGTTACCGGCTGGTCATACGTTGGTGCTGCAAGTGCATTACACGACGAATGGCAAAAAGCGTAAGGACAAATGCAAAATCGCGATGGTCTTTACCGATGAGCCAATCACAGAAGAAGTGCGCACGCGCGGCATTTATAACCTGACGTTCAAGATTCCGCCCGGCGAACCAGATTATGAGGTGCGAGCAGAACACACGTTTAAGCAAGACACGCAGATACTCGCTTTGTATCCGCACATGCACTTCCGTGGGAAATCGTGGAAGTACATAGCTCATTATCCCGATGGTACGACGAAGACACTGCTAGACGTGCCGCGATTCGATTACAACTGGCAGGAGGCATACATGCTAGCCGAGCCAATTACATTACCCAAAGACACGAAGCTGGAATGCATCGCGATATTTGATAATTCCGACAAGAATCTCGTAAATCCCGACCCCACGAAGGAAGTAACCTTCGGCGAACAGTCCTGGGAAGAAATGATGATTGGGTATATTGATTATGTGAGCGTGGCGGATGGCGGGTAACAGCTTTTCCATGAAGAGGCTGCTTCCTCACGGACGATATTTTGAATAAGCTGGAGGAATGACAGGCTATTGTCTGCCGATGCCGATCGCCGTTCAGCGAAAAGAAGGACATAATTATGACATCATCAAATAAGAACCCCGAAATATCCGACTCCTGTTCACATGAAGATGAACCATTCATGGAGCACCCTACGGGTGAATTTGATACGGCTCTTCAAGCAATTCACTCTGCGATGCAACGCCTTTCTCAAATTGATATGGGCGATCGCTGGATTACCTTCTGTGGTCAGTGTCAAGGTGCAACTCCCGAATTGATTAAAGACGTAAGCATACCCTTCTGCGGGTGCACATTTGATCTTAGTGAAATATCAATCAATGTTGAGCAACTCTTGGATTCTGCAGGAGTTGCATTCGAAAAAAATCCAAACAACTTTATCTCGCTACCGCACGCTTCCTCAGAGGAGCTAGCTAAGCTTCTTGACGCTGTGTTACAGCAAGCTCTTGCCTTCAAACCAAACGATGACGAAGAAGATTATGCGGTTGGTGCAGAATGGTAATGGTTTCAGTTGTTGAATAATTCTAAAATTTCCTTGCTTTTCGAATGGACAAGACCGTCTCTAGGAGAATTACCGTAGTTATTCTTTATGTCTGGATCCGCTCCATGCTCAAGCAACATTTTCACGATCTCTACATCCGGATTGGCTCGTCCAAGAGCTCTACCTAATGGCGTGTTCCCCCATGCTTCTTGAACGTTAACTTCAGCACCAGCGTGTAGAAGTATCCTGACAATATCCGTCAACTGCATATTTGCAGCATAGAGAAGCGCCGTAAATTGTTTATCTGGCTCAACAATATTAACATCCGCGCCGTGCTGTAACAGGAACTCTACCATTTCAGCGTCTGGGCCATAAACGCTATTTACGGCATAAATTAGCGGCGTCCAACCTTCTTCGTCACAAATATCTATACCGACACCACTCGAAAGCATACGTTTCAAGTTTGAATAATCCTTTTTATTGACTGCATCAAACAGCTTCTCAACCATAATTATCCTCTAAGCTTTTCGAATTTGTGTCCGAGCACCTCATGTCCTTCTTTTTTGGACATGGAGTCAGGTAGGGCATGGCTATTGCCTGCCGTCTTCGATAACCAATCTCGTACCGCCATATTATACATTTCAACGAACGACGATTGATGCCATCTACTCGGCGCCTAACATTGTTATGGATGTAAACACTTTAGGCAATCGCCATCGGCAGGCAATAGCCATGCCCTACCACCTTTAGGCGATCGCCCCATCATCAATCCGGTGCGTATCATTGACTCCCCCATGTCCAAAAAGAAGGACATGATTCCATGAAAGAGAGTTCTCCTGCAGAATTCATTGGACGGCGTATCCTCGTGGGACCGCCAAAAACAGAATTCTTTTACGCAGGAGAACTCAGCTATGTTGTTTATGGGA
>JAJRPG010000059.1 GCA_024280855.1 Planctomycetota bacterium
GATATACCACGCTTTGTTAAGCGCAACCGAATTACCCCACAAGGTAATGCTGGATTCGAGGGCCGTGCCAACTCCGTAGCAGAATATACCCGCCGCCCACCAGAGAAGGTGTGTGCCCGTACCCTTAATACGATAGCGGTTTAGCAATACGCCGCAAAAAATAGCTGAGAGGACCGTCGTAACGATCGGGATATAGTGAATGAGGCTAGGCTCTGTGACTGCATTTTCCATATTAGTTTCTCCGAATCGAAAGTTTCGATCTCAAATGTCGCAGCGAAATAGTCGCGCGTATCGTTATCAGGTTGACACATTAAAATCCGTCCTGATGACGGTATGGGCTTCTCGTTAGCATGATCTTGATATTTTTATCTCCGTTGGCATGAAGTTCCATCCGCGCGGGCAGTTTGCCTGTTCCGGAATTAGATTCAAAAATCGAGCGGGCAGCTTTGAGGTCTGTCCGTCGTTCTACATTGCCGAAGTGAGGATATCGTGGCCTGCCGGAAGCTTCATCGCCTAAAATTGAATCAGCTATAATAGGAAATGAAAACGTCCATGGGCCAATGTTGTCACGGTTCGGCGCTCGTCGATTGCTCGGCGTGTGGCGTCGGCCACTGAGGGTCGATAAGGGGCGACCATCGAAATTGATATAATTACTCACTAACGCCGACATCGGATTGGTAAAGCTGCTGGGCTTTTTGTTAAACGCAACCCCCTCGCCGACCGGGCCTGCCGTTCGGAACCAATAAGTCATTGTCCACTCACCATCTGGAACATCCACAGGAAACCCCGTGATCGCTGAAGGGCATATCCAGCTCCCCTGCGGAACGAATTCGCTCAACGCTGTGCCTACCGTCGTCTTGACGTCAGGATCGAACGGGTCAGCGTTTGGATCGTTGATGTTGATGTCTTCTAAAAATGGTGCTCGGTCACGATTATTTAGCGAATAATGAATCACGCCGGTCCAGATTATACGCAAGTTATTGCGGCATACTAGCTGCTTAGCCTGTTCACGTGCTTGCCCTAGCACAGGAAGCAGAATGGACACCAGCAGAGAAATGATAGCAATGACTACCAACAATTCGATAAGCGTAAAACCGCTATGGTGATAACGTTTCTTGTTCATCTGAGTTGACCTCCCAGCCTGCGACCATGTTGTCGCATGTCAGCCGAATTATCCGTCACCTTGGAAACGATTTACAAAAACGGCGGCGTCATTCATATCGACGTCGTCGTCACGATTAAAATCAAATACGTCTAAACATTTCGTCGCATTGATTGGCGGACCAACCATTGGCCCGGCTAAACAAGCAGCCAACGAGGCATAATCTTCCGAGTTGATAACGTTATTGCCATCGTAGTCGCCAGTCGCCGGCGTTTGGAAAACGATAGTTAGTTTCGGGGCAACCGCGCCAGGAATTGGCGGAAAACCTCCGAAGGGTTCCGTCGCTTCTTTTAGCCAAAACGTCGGGCTTCCAAGTTCTTGTACGCCAATTAAGAATAAGGATGAAACCGATATGATCACCCGACCACCAGCGAGTTGCTCCTGGAAATACTGCCTGACAAGCCCGCCAGATAGGTTGAGATTGACATCGAAAACAACCTCAAACGGGTCCGTCTGAGTGCCATCGGGGTTATAATTGATAGGATGACCAATGGCCCAGGGCGTCGGCGTAAATGGGCAACTGGCGTCCGGGTCGCCGCAAACATCATTCGCAAACGACGGATTCCACGCACCATGAATGTTATCTTCGACGTGCATAACCTCGCCCGTCCCCAAGCGATACATCATGGGGTAGGGATCACGCGGTACAAAATTACATACGTCCACGCCTGTTTGACAGGTAGATGTCACGAAATTGTCATCTTCGTTCCAACTATCAAACATGAAGTTCTCGAAGCCCACGCCATACAATTCAAAAGGTCGGCCAGGGTCTAAATCTGGCTGCTCACCATTATCGATTAATCCGTTGTTGTTGACGTCGAATGTAAACCATTCGTCAATGGTCAGATCGATAGGCCAAGTAGCAGGCGTCACGAATAATCCGCAGTCGCCCGGCGGGCAATCCTGATGCGTAAGCGTCACAGTGATGGCAGCAATGTTATAGCTGCTCGGCGCTTGGCCCATTGGGATTAGGGTATCAGTGTCCCACGCCGCGATAATGACACCGTCCCGATCATTGAAACCGTTAAACGTGACGTTGCCAGGAGAGCCGAATACTTTTCCGGTGTCCGCGTTTCCCTTATTAAAATTAAATGGATACTGCCAGATGTCGTCGCTGGGTTTGTCGAAAACAAACTCCACAGCGCCAGCTATGCTCGGCAGCAGCATGATGAATATCAGCAGCTTTACGCTTGGTGATTTCATATTACGCCGCCTTTCTTATGCGCCGTCGGACCAACATCATCGCGCCACCCGTCAGCAATAAAAGCGTGGCTGGTTCGGGTACAATAGAAATGTTGTCCAGATCAAACGTGATAACCTGGTCAATGCCGGCCAAGCCTGCTGGTGCGCTGACCCCGACTTGCACATTACCGATACCGTCAAAAACGCTGGAAAAATTACCGGCTTCATAGACGATTGCTGTATTGCTCGCGTCCACAGCCAGAGTGATAGGAACCCATGTATCAGAAGGGACCGGGATAAAGCTAAGTCCGATAGCGCCAACAGGAGGAGACGCCGGTGTGAAACGCGAGAAAAATCCTAGCGGTACGCCCGCGTTGTGGCGAATCAAAAAGCTTACTTCGGTCACGCCATCGCTAATCCAATCTCCCACAAAAGCGCCGCCGCTGGCACTATCAACCGGATTAGCGGCCTGCTGTCCGCGAAACAAAATCGCAGGGTCGTTTGCCGCTGAACCGGAAAAGTTGAAGCTGCTACTTACGAAGGCGCTACCATCAAAGCTCCCTGCCGCGTTCCAATTTGCCGGGGCAGAAGCATTGTCGGTCCAATTTGCTGAGTCAGCGGAAAATCCTTCCGTAAAAGGGACAACGGTCGCTGACGATACGCCTGCGGAAAATCCGACGACTAGAAAAGTGACGACACAAGAAATATTCAATACATTCAAATTTCGGCGAAACATATATAATCTCCAATCAAACAACCCGCGCCCACGACGGGGCTAGGCTGGTAGTCTCAAAAGTTAATGGGGCATTTCCTACAGCAAAGCCAAGCGACACCTGTCGCGTTCACAGACGATAGCCATGGGAGCCATCGTGCAGCGGGCCTTACGTTGTTGGGAACGCTAATGATCGGTCTCGTGCTAACTTAATGCTAGCCCGTCATAAGCCGCTCCAATACGGAACGTGCCACGACGGAGAGACACAACTAATAGATAAATATACAGGTCGATCAGACAGACATGGCGCAAGGGGGCGCTCGGGCAGGCATGCTGGCACGAAACCAGCTTAGACATTGTCGGAAGCAATCATTGATCCAGCCCCGCCATGTGCGAAGCGTAAGCAGGCTGAACTTCTCGCCACAATGCTGGGTAATCCGTAGCCAAGACGCGCGAACTGACCGTCGGAAAGTACGCGGTGCATCGGCCAATATGGTTGCTACGATAGTTACGCCGATTGGCGCGATAGGTGAAAATTTGTCCGCAGTGGATGAATGTTCAATCACGCCGACGTGTATGAGCGCGACGACCAGGGTCGAAGCTAACGCAGATCGCATCCCCGGATTCCGGCGAAGCCAGGACACATCTGCGACTTTCAATACGAAAAGGATAGCAGATAAACCAAGCCCCAATAGGCTCCATAAAGACTCTGCGAAAAATGAGCCTTGGGAAGCATTCATGGCTTGTAGCGTGACGGCATGGATCGGAGCCGCGTGCATTATCAGCATCGACGCCCAAAATAGACGCTTGAGGCAGTACAGGCACGAACCCGTGGTTTTCGATGGCAGCCTTTGAAATGTTTTGAATGGCGACATAGTCGTCACAATGCCCCAAAATTAGTTGCCAGTCTCGACAAGCTGGCCCTCTTCACACTCATCGGACCTTAATGAGCCTCTTCTTAACAGTCAAGCGTGAAAAACCCGCGTTTTTTGCATTTTTACGCGAGCCATTGAGCTACACGGCCCCGTATTTAGGCAATGCAATTCATATGCCAGCATTAACTCGCAGGAGGCCAGGCTGTGACTTGTTTAGGCGTTAGACCAGCTTCCCTCAGGCGGATGTCTGACGAACGGCTGATTATGGCTGTCACTCATCGCAGCTTCCATGTCGAAATAAATATAAGCGCCCCATCCGGCTTGGCCAAAATGTGAAAGCATGACGATAGGCTTATAGAGGTTGAGTACGGTACGAACTACATCTACACTGAACCGTGTATAGGCTATAGTGTGTAAAGTCGCTGGCGTCGCAGGAGTTGACCTTCTTGCCACCCCGGTTAGTGCCCAAAATTAGTAAACGTGGAGATCAATAAGTGCGCAAAGAATCCTATCAGTTTCTAAAATTGCTACAGGAAACGCCATCTCCGTCAGGCTTTGAACAGGCCATTCAGCGTGTTGTGCGCAAGAGGATGAAACCCCTCGCAGACAAGATCGACACCGATGTGCATGGCAATGTCATCGTGACGCTAAATCCGAAAGGCTCACCACGCGTTATGTTAGCAGGCCATTGCGACCAGATCGGTCTTATGGTCAATCACATTGATGATAACGGATTTATCTTTTTCGTGGCTATCGGCGGTATCGACCCGTCGGTGGTTCCTGGTTCCCGCGTAGTCATTCACACGCAGCATGGCCCGGTCGAGGGCATCATTGGTAGAAAGCCTATCCATCTGCTCAAGCCTGAAGAGCGCGGCGCAAAAATAGAATTACGCGAAATGTGGATCGACATTGGAACCAAATCCCGCAAGGAAACCAATGCCGTGGTGCGTATTGGAGACGCCGTCACGTTTCGATTAGAGATGATTCCTCTGGCCAACGATTTGGTTACTTCGCCAGCGTTTGATAATAAAAGCGGCACCTTTGTCGTCATGGAAGCCCTTCGACTTTGCGCTGCCAGTAAAATAAAATGTTGTTTGAGTGCGGTTAGCACGGTTCAGGAAGAAGTGGGGTTACGCGGGGCAAAAACAGCGTGCTATGGCGTTGACCCTCTGGTAGGCATCGCGGTAGATGTGACACACGCGACGGATTACCCTGACATCGACAAGCGCGTCAATGGCAATGTGAAAATCGGCGGAGGTCCGACCATTTCTCGGGGGGCTAATATCAATCCACCGTTGGAAGAGCTTTTTATCAAGACAGCTGAGAAGAAAAAAATTCCGTATCAACTAGAAGCTGCGCCCAGAGGGACGGGGACGGATGCCAATGTCATCCAGTTGACACGTTCCGGGGTCGCTACGGCGCTGATTAGTATTCCTAACCGATATATGCACACGCAGGTTGAAGTGGTGAGCCTGACCGATTTGGAAAACTGCGCGAAGCTCATCGCTGAAACCGTAGCCAAGATTGATAAGAAGACCAACTTCATTCCTAAATGAAAGATTGATGCGTGGAACGTGAAGGGCTATCTCAATCCGACAGCGCAACGACTGCGGGCTTAGCGCCGCTCAGTCAATACGTTGACGTGAATACGTTGCAGCGGTTACAAGACAGCTTCGCCGCGTTAGGTCAGGTGACAGTCTGCATTTGCACCGTTGAAGCGGAGCCGATTACGAAACCCAAGTGGGGCAGTCCTTATTCCCAGTTGATAGGCACTTCTGATCAGGGGCAGGAAGAATTTCTTCTCGCCTTAAAACGTCGCGCTTTGCAGACCTGTTCCGAAGATGTGGTTTCGTGTCATCACGGCATGAGCCTTCATGCCTCAACGATTTGTTACGAATCGCAGACGCTAGGCCTCATCATGGTTGGCACGCGATCGCCGTCTCGTCCGTCGGATCATGATGTTCGAGAGATTGCAAGCATCTACAACCTGGACGCAAATGCGCTGCTTCAATCGACGTTGACCATCGCGCCATATAGTGGTGGGACGCCAGAGGCGAGTCGGAAGTTTGCGGATGTCCTAGCCAGCGCTATTGCAACGCTCTATAGCCAAGCTGGGCGAATCGAGCATCAATTAGCCGACCTGCGAGTTGTGCATGACCTGACTAACCTGCTATCCGGCACGCTGGACCTGCAAGAGGTATTAGATCGAACCGTTCGCCGCGTGGTCGAGGTGATGCCCGTCAAAGCATGTGGCATTCGTCTGCTCAATGAGGAAACAGGTGAGCTGGTGATTAAGGCAGTCTGCCATCTTTCTGCCGAGTATTTAGCCAAAGGGCCTGTTCGACTCGGAGAAAACGAGATTGATGTGGCTGCTTTTGCCGGGGAAACTGTTTACATCGAAGATGCCCCCAACGACCCCCGTAGTCGCTATCCACAAAATACGTTAAGAGAGGGCATTGTTAGTGGGCTGTGTGTTCCCGTAGCCTATCGTGGAAAAAGCTATGGCGTGCTACGAGTTTATACGGGCGTCAAACACGTTTTTTCCGAGACGCAAAAAAGCTTGCTACGTTCCATCGGTTCACAAGCAGGGGCCGCGATTGCGAACAGCCAGCTACTTGATGAACATTTACAAGCCAGACGTGTAGAACGGCAAATAGCAAACGCGGCTGAAATACAGCGACGTATGCTACCGCGCATTCCTCACAATCACCCGCATCTACAATTTGGCTGCGTGTATGAACCGTCGCTTCATCTCGGTGGCGACTTCTATGACTTCATCGATTTGCCCGAAGGACGCATTGGCATTTGCGTCGCCGACGTTGTGGGTAAGGGCATCCCAGCCGCGTTGATCATGGCTTCAATTCGATCCGCCCTGCGCGTACAGGCCCAGAGTGGAACGGATTTGGAGACGACGCTTTCCATCGTGAATCGTCATCTGTGCAGCGAGACACTCTCACGCGAGTTTGCCACGCTGGTCTGTGGCTATTTTGAA
Organism: Planctomycetota bacterium; assembly: GCA_024280855.1. Classification (GTDB taxonomy): domain Bacteria; phylum Planctomycetota; class Phycisphaerae; order UBA1845; family UBA1845; genus JAJRPG01. The sequence goes on from JAJRPG010000059.1 coordinate 6,924, forward strand.
CCTGACGGAAGATGTTTTACCTATAGCTGCGCCGGTCATCCACCCGCGTTGCTGCTTCGCGGCGATAACTTTATTGAGTTAGACGAAGGGGGCACAGTCATAGGCATCGACGAGTCAGCCTCATTCAATTCTGCTACGCAGTCTATAAAGAAAGATGATTTGTTAGTGTTATATTCCGACGGCGTATTCGAAGCTATGAATTTCGCCAGTGAAGAATATGGCCCGGAGCGATTGAAAGCCTCCATATGGAATCATCGATCACTAGAGGCAGTAGCTATGGCTAAAGAAATTCTTTGGGATGTCCGCCGTTTTGCAGGCCTGGCGGAGCAGTCAGACGACATTACGGTTGTGGTCGTCCGGGCGACTTAGCTAGTTGTGCCACTGAAGCGTCATTTTTCTTGCGATAGATGTCGTCGCGTATTACGGGCAGCATTCGGTCAGCTATTTCGCGAGCAATCAGCTCGTTGCCGATATTGTTGACATGCACAAAATCCCAATATAGTTCTTTTTTAACGTCATTGAGTACTTGGCTGATGTCAGAGAAATATACGCCTTCTTCTTCCCGACCACCCAACGATTCACTAGCCGCCACACCTAGACGGGGATAGGTATATCGTATGTGGTTTAATAGTGGGGTACCAGGTAGGATTTTCTTTTCTACGTTAACCTCATGTTTTTTATAGACGAAAAGAGGCTGTAAAAAAACAGCCAGCTTTGCGCCGCTGCCCCTACAGACCGTAGCCATGCGCGAAAGATTGTCCCCATAGTTCTGAGCAATTTTATCTCGCCAAGGGTCTGTATCGTAACCACATTGCTGACGTAATTGTGCTAACAATTTGCCTCGTGGTGAAAGTATCTCTCCCAGCAAAATACGCATGGCACTGCTATGACGTAATAGAGCAATCATGAATTGTTTTGGTTCAATTTGGTGCATTGAAAATCGTTGCTCTATGGCCGATACATAATAGTTATAAGGGAATCCCGGACGCGGGTCGTAGTCCATGGGCGTGTTTGAATCGTTTGCCCCATTGTAGACAATAATTAAATCTGGATCGAAATCGATAGCTCGATGGGCAATAGTCGACAATTCCTGGCCGGATACCCCGGAAACCAAGCCCCAATTATACACCCGCACGGACCGTAATCCCGCCTCGTTAAAGATCGATTCTAATTGGCCCGGCAATGATTTTTCCAATGGTGAACCCAAAAAAACCGTGGAGCCTCCCAGCATGATAATGCGGTATTCATCTTTATTTTTCTCTATAGTGGGGAGCGGGCCACGATACCCCAATTCGTTTAACGTAATCGAGTCCGGTGCATCATCACCGCCCATGTGAAATGCCAAACGCACATGATGTGATTGCAGCTTGACTTTGCCCGAAAAACCTAAGTACGGGTGCGGGGTATTAAATGGCGAATAGAACGGATTGTTGTGTTGGACATGTTGAGCGCCAAGCTCCGACATGATTAGACTGACCACGAAGGCTAAGCTTAGCATTCGATTATTCGACCGACCGCCCTTGTATATGATATATATAATAACGCCTATTAACGCGACGAATAAAATACAGACTAGCTTGTATCTTTTACCATACAGATGAAGCGTGCTAGCCCAATACACACGATGTTGGAGTACTAGTGTAAAAACTAGAAGTACTGTAAATAGCGTAATCAGATTGATCAACGCACTGTAGCCTTGCGTTTTCAGCCAGCCTTGGTCTACGCTATCAATAGTCTCGTCGAGTTGTCGAATTGCGAATTCAACCATCCTACGGGTTATCGGACACGGTGACTCGCTACTCAAGTAAGCTATTATCTCTAGTCAAAAAAAGGATCGGATACTGAAATAGCGACGGCACAAGCGGATATCAGGTAGGCTAGCCAAGGGGAAAGGAGAGAGCCTAACTCGCTAAATTGTTTCGGGGATGCTGCTGATACGGCTAGAAAGGTAGTAGGATAGAATGTCTCGCACAGACACTATACCACATAGCTTTTTCGCCCGCATGATAGGAATGTGTCTATAGCCTCCGATCATCATCTGGTTGAGCGCGAGGGCGATAGGATCGTCGTGGTCAAGTGTCAGTGGGTTAGCTGTCATATGCTGGCTAATGTCGTCCTGGCGGCACTTCTCCCATTGCCCAGCCAGCTTTCGCAAGACGTCACGCTCAGTGAAGATGCCCACTAGCTTGCCATGATCGACGACCACCGCGCAATGATGGCCGCCCTCATTCCACTGGCGAACAGTATCACCGACGGACCATTCTAGCGGAGCCTCAATGTAATCTTTAGTGGCTATAGTCTCAAGCGGGCGGTTGAGAAGTGCCCGCTCAATGTCAGATTCCTCAACGGAACCCGTAAAATCTGATAAATCGACTTTGCAGCGAACGCAAGCGTCAACGCCATCCATATTTTCGCAAGCGCAAAACGGACATTGCATAGCATGATACCTTTGACATGCGCGCCTTACGCTGGTGATAAATTATCAATCAGCCGTAAAACGCTAGTCTATCCCGACCGGCTGCAAAGCAAAAAACGCAATAAGTATACGGCGGATTTTGTTTACTTAACTTCCCATGTATCGCCGCCAGCGAACAGGTTTTCCAACGAAGCGTCAGGATTACTCTTTTTCGCTTCATTGATTTGATCTGTCACCATACCTTCGTAGCTGGGTCTTTCAATACACCGAAATACGCCCATCGGCTCTGGGAATTCAGGATGGTGCATACGCGACAACAAATACGCCAAGCTAGGCTCGGCTAACTGCTCGTCGTGGAACAACAAATCATCTTCCGTGACACCGTCACCCAACTCGACAATTTCAGGGTTCATGCCGTTGAGGCGAATACCTTTTTTCTTCTCTCCACCGAATACGAGTGGCTTATTGTCTTCGAGATAAAGCGTGGTATCGTTTTTGGTTTCTTTACCCGTGGCATATTGGAAAGCCCCATCGTTAAAGATGTTGCAGTTCTGATAAATCTCCACAAACGAAACACCCTTATGCTTCGCGGCTCGCTCTAGCACATAAGCCAAGTGCTTCACGTTCACGTCGATAGTCCGTGCCGCAAACGTAGCTTATGCCCCAATAGCTACCGACAATGGATACAGCGGATAATCCACCGAACCAACCGGCGAGGATTTCGTCCTTTTACCGAACGGCGACGTCGGAGAATACTGTCCCTTAGTCAAGCCATAGATGCGGTTATTGAATAGCAGGATATTAATATCGAGGTTACGACGAATGGCATGAAGGAAATGGTTCCCGCCAATGCTCAGCGCGTCGCCATCACCAGTCACCACCCAAACATCCAGCTCTGGGTTCGCTACCTTCACGCCCGTCGCCACAGCCGGCGCTCGACCGTGGATGGAGTGAAAACCGTAGGTGTTCATGTAATAAGGGAATCGGCTTGAGCAACCAATACCGGAAACGAACACGGTGTTTTCACGAGAGACGCCCAGTGTCGAAAGAACTTTTTTGACCTGCGACAAAATCGCATAGTCACCACACCCCGGACACCAGCGAACGTCCTGGTCGCTTCCAAAATCTTTGGCCGTCAATTGAACGGTGGCAGAATCAGCGCACATAAAACTAAACTTTCCTAACGAGGATTACTTCCCCAACATCTCTTTAATCTTGCTCATAATCTCATTTATCATAAACGGTTTGCCTTGCACCTTATTAAAGCCAACAGCGTCAACAAGATATCGGCCACGAATAATGGGAAGCAATTGCCCCATGTTCAATTCTGGAATAAGCACTTTCTTAAACCGACTTAGCACCTCACCGGTATTTTTCGGCATGGGGTCCAAATGTCTTAGGTGGGCACTAGAAACCGACAGCCCCTCAGACTGGGCCTTCTCTACCGCCGCAGTAATAGAGCCAAACGTGCCGCCCCAACCCAATAGCAGTAGGTCGCCAGAGTCTTCACCAAACACTTCTAGCGGCGCGATGAAATCGGCGATGTTGTCAATCTTCTTACGACGAGTCTTAATCATGTGCTCATGATTGTTCGGGTCGTAACATACGTCGCCGGTGATGTCTTCTTTCTCAAGCCCGCCAATTCGATGCTGCAAACCAGCCGTCCCAGGTATCGCCCAAGGACGAGTGAGTTTCTCATCTCTACGATAAGGCTGAAAATCACTATTAGCCGCCGGATGCGTAACGGTAATCGTTGGCAGCGACGCCACATCAGGAATTTTCCAAGGCTCAGCCCCATTGGCTAGATAACCGTCGCTTAGCACCATGACAGGTGTCATGAATTCCACTGCAATACGAAAAGCTTCAATCGCTATATTAAAGCAGTCACCCGGACTTTGTGGGGCGAGTACGCACATCGGCGATTCACCATTACGTCCCCAAAGCGCCTGGGCTAAGTCTGCTTGCTCGGTCTTGGTAGGCAGACCAGTACTCGGTCCACCGCGCTGCACATTGACAATTACCATCGGAAGCTCAGCCATAATGCCCAAACCAATAGCCTCAGCTTTTAGGGCAATGCCCGGACCGCTGGTTCCCGTAGCCGCGAATACTCCCGCAAAGGCCGCACCTACAACCGAAGCCATCGCCGCGATTTCGTCTTCCGCCTGAAACGTGCTGACATCATAATTTTTATGACGGGCTAGTTCGTGCAGAATGTCGCTGGCAGGCGTTATAGGATAAGTGCCATAAAATAGTGGTTTCTTTGCAATCTTCGCTGCAGCGATTAAACCCAGAGCCATCGCTTCGTTGCCAGTTAGCTTGCGATAGCGTCCCGCCTCAATTTTCGCTGGCGCGATGGTGTATTTAACCGTGAAAATTTCGGTCGTCTCGCCGTAGTAGTAACCCGCTTTAAGCGTTTTGGTGTTAGCCTCCGCCACTGCGGGCTTGGAACCGAATTTGGAATTAATCCAATCCAGTGTTGGCTCCATCGGACGACCATATAGCCAATATACCACGCCTAGAGCGAAAAAGTTTTTGCAACGACCAACGGCTCGTCCGGTTAACTCCGTATCTTTGCACGCTTCTGTATTGAGCTTGTCAACCGGAATGCGAAACACGCGGTACTTATCGAGTTCACCTGTTTCCAGCGGGTTATTCTCATAGCCAGCTTTGGACAGGTTGCCTTTGGTGAACGCATCTTCGTTGACGATGAGTGCGCCGTCACCGTCGAGGTCTGCGATATTAGCCTTCAACGCAGCCGGGTTCATCGCGATAAGTACGTCAACTTGGTCGCCGGGCGTGCGCAGCTTTTTACTGCCGAACGCCAATTGAAAACCACTGACACCCGCCAGCGTGCCAATGGGCGCTCGAATCTCAGCCGGAAAGTCTGGCAGCGTACTCACGTCGTTGCCAAAAATCGCTGAGGTATTCGTTAACTGAGTACCCGCCAGTTGCATGCCGTCGCCAGAGTCACCGCAAAAGCGAACGACTGTGGACTCAAGTCCGACAACTTCAACCTGTCTCTGACCGGAATTTTCTGTTTGGGTCTTAACGACCATATCTTTACGACACTCCCCGCTCGCGCGACTCATAGGCCGCTAATTGAGCAATAACAACTATGCCCCTTCACGAGACGCCGAAAGGCGGCCCGGTTCCGGCGGCAGGTTGAACACCGCAGCCGGAAAATGTTCCACAACATATTCAACAATTCTTTTGACCGAAACGACTGTTTTCAAAATGCCGGATTCATCAACCACCGGTATATGTCGAAAACCGCCATTCACCATCGTTTGGATAACGCCGCCAATTTTCTCGTCGTGGGACGCCACCGTCGCAGGCGATGTCATCACATCTGCAACCGGCGTGCCAAGCGATACATCGTTGGACAACACTCGACGCAACACGTCTCGTTCCGTGAAAATACCAACCGGGCGATGGTCCTCTGTAACCACCACACAGCCAATACTATGATCTTGTAGGAGGGAGATAGCCTCGCCAACGGTAGCGCGAGGATCAATATCAATAGGGGCACGTTGCCCTAAGGAAGCAATTGTTTCAGAAGCTAGGTTTTCTCGTAGGCTCATTTGCCAACTCACCCAATACGCAAAACGTTAAGTAGTCTATAAAACTCCACGCTTGAAAACAACCCCAATCGCCCTGAAAAAAATAAGGTTTTTTTGCGGTGTTTTCAACCCACGACCCTCAATAGATGGCTTGTACCATATGCCAAAGATTTTGCCATAGATTCGCGCCAAATTTTCGAACATCGCCAAGCCACTAACGCAGGCCCAATTCCAAAATAATGAGGGAGGACTCAGGCTTGCATTACTCTCAACAACCCGTTCATCGGCGTCGCGCAGAGCAATAGCAAGATATGACTGAAACTGATTCCGCCGATATTACACCCGGCTATCCCACGTTGAAACTGTCAGACCAAAACCTCAAGTAAGAAATGAACCATAGTTAGCTTAGCCACTAAATTAGGGGTTCATAAGTCAAAATAGCTACCATTACCGGACGACTGACATATTCGACATTTTTGAGCAGACGCGGATGCCCCATTCTTTGGGTACTCTCGCAGGGTGGCACGGACATTCAATCACGAATCGCTTCAGCACTTCCAGAAGAGGCTAGCCTTATTAAGGGCTTGCCGCCCGGTGATTCTACCTTTACGCTTCCGACCGAATATCATTAAGGAAAGGGAGATACTATGTCCAACAACAACGAATGGGGTTTTGCAACCAAAGCGATACATATAGGCCAAGAACCAGACGCTGAGTCCGGAGCCACGGTTCCACCCATCCATCTATCCAGCACATTCACCCAGCAGTCGCCGGGCAAGCATAAAGGCTACGAATACTCCCGTTCCGGCAATCCCACCAGAAATGGACTCGAAAGATGCCTCGCTGCCCTGGAAGGTGGCACCTGGTGTGGCTGCTTCGCCTCCGGTTCCGCAGCCACCGCCGCCGTTTTCGCCTCTCTTTCCCCCGGTGACAAAGTCCTAGCCTACGCCGACGTGTACGGCGGAACCTTTCGGATGCTCAAGCAGGTCTTCGAGGGATTCGGCATTGTGCCAATTTTCACAGACGACGTCTCCGCATCATCCTTCGCCAACCTCATCGACGACAAGACCAAAATCGTTTGGCTGGAATCCCCCACGAATCCACTACTCCGCTGTCTGGACATAGCTGCTATCGCCGAAATTGCTCATAGCGTCGGCGCGAAATTAGCCGTAGACAACACCTTCGCCACGCCCGTGTTGCAAAGGCCATTGACCATAGGGGCTGATTACGTCGTCCACAGCACCACCAAATATATCGGAGGCCATTCAGATGTGGTCGGCGGAGCCGTCATCGTCAAAGACGACGCCCTCGCCGAAAAGACCATGTTCCTGCAAAATGCTCTCGGCGGCATTCCCGCCCCGTTCGATTGCTTCATGCAGCATCGTGGCATTAAAACATTGCAAATCCGAGTCGAGCGTCACAGCGAAAACGCCTTAGCTGTGTGCAAGCATTTAGCCGGCCACAGCAAACTGGAAAGCATTGTCTATCCGCATCTGGAAAGTCACCCCGATTATGCCCTCGCCAAAAAGCAGATGTCAGCAGGTGGAGGCATGGTGTCCATTCTCTTCAAAGGTGACGACGCGGCCTCCCGCGCCGCAGCCGTGAAATTCTGCGAAAGCATAAAAGTATTCTCACTAGCTGAGTCCCTAGGCGGCGTAGAGTCATTAGTCTGTCACCCAGCCATCATGACCCACGCATCAATCCCCAAGGAAATAAGAGAAGCCCGAGGCGTAACTGATGGCTTGGTAAGATTATCAGTAGGCGTAGAAAACATCGAAGACCTTCTAGCCGACCTGGACCAAGCCCTAGCTAAAGCATAAGTGCCGTAATCATGGCACAACCTGTACAGTCTTGTTGCCGCATCAGGTAGGGCATCCCGACGCACATCGGGATTGCCTGCTTGGGGTAGTCAATAGACGTAAAATAGAACGTGGTAGGGCATGGTCGTTCTTTTGCATACAGGCGAAAGGTTGACTTGTCTGTGCCATCCGCCGCAGGAGTGATACGGTGACATGAGCGAGGCACGGTAATACTGCTTATGGCAGGCAACAGCCTGCCCTACTATGCTGATAGTCGCTACGGTTTGGCGAAAAAGATCGGATCAAAAATCAATATGTGTGTTCTTAGAGCCTACGGCGAAGAGTTTGACGTCGATCAGTATATAAATAACTCATCGCTTCGGGCTTATTCAATCTGTCGCCGTGGTGAGCGAAGATTTCCAACGAGCACGGGCAATACTGATTGCCATGAATATTCTGGTCTTAAAATAACCGTCAGCGAAAAAGAGTGGGATGATTTACTTGGGCAGATAGGCGATGCAGAGTTGTTTCTGAATGCAAATTCTACCGCATTGGATCAACTCGTCGCATATCCAAAAGTGGAACAGGTTTTACTTGATTTTCCACTCGACTTGCGAATAGATGGAAAGACAATCGCCGGTCAGTCTGATTTTCTGCCCCCGTTACTTCTCAAGTTAGCTGGGAATCTGGGGGTTGGAATTGAATTGTCGTTGTATTCTACGGATAAGTCTGTTTGATTCTAACTAGCGAATAACGCGAACTTGCAGGGGGATCTCGATTGAGATTTCGATCTTATTAAAAAGGATATGTCCATGACCAACCACGAAAAAATAAACTACATCGAGTTCCCCGCGAAGAACATGCAGGCCGCTAAGGACTTTTTCACGGCGGTGTTTAACTGGTCGTTCGTAGACTATGGCCCGGACTATGCAAGCTTTTCCGATGCGGGTATCGCAGGCGGATTCGTTAAATCCGACTTGTCTTCTTCCGGCGAAAACGGCAGCGCTCTCATCGTTTTTTACAGTAACAAGCTAGAGCAAACCCAAGAAAAAATCGAGGGTGCAGGCGGATCAATCATCAAACCCATCTTCGACTTCCCCGGCGGCAGACGCTTCCACTTCACCGACCCCAACGGCAACGAATACGCCGTCTGGTCAGATGCGTAGTAAGTATTGAGTTTGGCTCCACCTAATCTTCCTCACCAAGTTGAGTCAGAGGCTCACCAGTCACGGAATTCTGCTTGTGCTTTTGAGACCAGATAGAGCCTCTTCAATTTCGTCGCTATCATATTTGGGCTTAAGTTTTTGAACGCGCTTTATTGTGTCTTTATCTTCAAGGGAGGGGGCATCTTTGAGGACATAGATGATCGTTGCGCGTAATTCAAGCTCACGAGCATTGAAGGTGCCAAAATCGTCAAACAAAGCTTCAATCTTTTGCTCGTCTTCCTTGGGTAGGCTGCCGCAAGATTCGGGAGTGAAATCGGTTCCCGGAATGATTCGATAACCAGACTCGGCGTTGTAATGAACATCGAGGAAGTCAATAGCCTCCGCGTAGTCAATATCTCCCATGACGTCGGAATCGTATGGCCCATAAGTGTATAAATTGAAGCGATAGCCAAGGTCTAAGCCATAGACTTCTTGTGCGATGTAAACAAGCTTCATAAGAGCCGTCTTACCAAGAGAAGTCTTGCAAGTTTTGCGGCGCTTTGCAATTGTGGCAAGTACGCATGCTCTTCGTATTAAAGCGTCCATGCTTTCTTACTCTCCTTTCTGAAGAATATCATTAGCGTTTTTGACTTGGTCAATTGGAACCAAGATGAGTAGTTGCTTGCTTCCCTCAATTTTCTGTACCACATTCGAAACCTCGGATAATGGTTTTGATTGGGAAGGAGCAGAAAGAGTGCTGTCATTATTCGCAATACGAATTTCACTTTTGTTCACTTTATACCATTCCTTATCAGCATCTATCGAGGTTGCCTCTATATCACTTTCGAGAAGCCGTTTAAGATTTTTTTCGTGTTGGGCGATTTCGATGGCGTTTGCAACTTCTCGTGTTTTAACAACACATCTATCATGCCTGTGCCTGAGGATTGCGTCGCTATGACGCCCAGCTTTTTCACTGTTTATGAAGTCCATCACTTTCCAATCATCGAGTTTGAGGTATTTTTTTCTTGATTGTTTCGACGATGGGTTGGGTAATAGACCGTTGCCTTTGCCAGCGTTCAAAAATAGTTGCAGTGCTTTGTACGCATGGTTATCGTAGGCTTTGCGAACAGGGTGAAAATACACTTGGCGAAACATAAAATACCTTGCCAAAATAAGGCCTTCGGCGGCATGGCGACCGCCATCTTCAATGCCAATTCGCAAGCCTTCGGGGAAATCGTCTCTTCTGTCTTCGACTACTGTAATCGTATCGATGATTCTGTCCAAGTCGTAATGGCCATAGGTTACGCCGCAATGATAAGCGTCTCGAAGTAAATAATCCATGCGATCGGCATCCAGCTGTCCAACCACTAATTCCCGCCAAAAAAGACGGCCCCCGTCGAGTGTGGATTTGCCTAACACGAAATCGGCTACGTCTTTTCCTGTGAGATTATAACTGTTCTTGTTTTCCGAATGATCGTCAATAACATCTTTCATCTCATGCTGGATAAGCTGTGCAGTATAATCTTCGTGTACAAATTTCTTAGATTCAGGGCCATCTTTATGGGGCATTAACGATTCACCAGTATGAGAAAAAGGCGCATGCCCAACATCGTGTAACAATGCCGCAAGACGCACAAGCCTCCGTGCGTTGCTTTCACGCTGGTTGTAGTTCAGCCTGTCTTCAAGAATGTGGGCGCATTTATTTTCAATGGTGTCAAAAAGTCTTGTTGCAATATGCATCACCCCAAGAGAATGTTCAAAACGACTGTGAGTAGACCCTGGGTAAAGATGGTCTGAGAAGGCGAGTTGTCTTATTCTCCGCAGACGCTGAAAGACGGGGTGATTGATAATGTCCCGTTCCCAATCATCAAACTCAACGAACCCGTGTACTGGAATCCGAATTGAATGAGTGTCTCCCATAGCCAAACAATACCCTAACAAATGCCTTTTGTCAAGTAAATAACAATAAATTTTCCCTACGGATAAAACTTCCCCATCATTCTCGGATACGGAATCGCTTCTCTAATGTGTTTAATCCCGCATATCCAGGCTAGGGTTCTCTCAACACCCAGGCCAAAGCCGCCGTGGGGGACGGAGCCGTAGCGACGCAGGTCCAGATACCATTCGTAATCTTCCTGCGGCAGATGCTCTTGTTTCATGCGCTCGACGAGGCGGTCGTAGTCTTCTTCTCTCGCAGAGCCACCGATGATTTCTCCGAAACCTTGCGGGGCTAACATGTCGAAACACTCGACGACTTTTTCGTTCTCGCGGTCTTGTCGCATGTAAAATGCTTTCACGCCGCGCGGGTAATGCGTCACCAAAACTGGGCGGTCATGTAGTCGAGAGATTATGGTCTCGTCGGAGCCGCCCAAGTCACTTCCCCACTCAAAGTTCGCGGCTAATTCCATATGATGAGGAATGTTTTTAACCTGCTCCTCCAAGTCACTACGCTCTTCACGGGCAGCGATGGCATCCGCAGCGGCTTTGTCTTTTTTCCACTGCTTACCGCCGCCCTTAGTTATCTCTTCAAACTCCACAATGTTCTTGCCTAATTCCTCGATTCGTGCGGTTTTTTCTTTCAGGTCGTTTTCGAGAAGTGTCTTAGCCTTGTCACTATGAAGCATGTCCACAGCTTGGTCGTAAGTCAGGCGGACAAACGGGCGTTTAATGGCTTCAAGGTCTGAAATATCTCGGCCAAGTTCGATTAGCTCCTCACGGTGATCTTTCAACACACGCTCCGCGATCGAGCAAATGAAATTCTCAGCCAGGTCCATCACATCGTTCAAGTTGGCGAAAGCGATCTCCGGCTCGACCATCCAAAATTCGGTCAGGTGCCTGCGGGTCTTACTTTTTTCCGCACGGAAGGTTGGCCCAAAGCAGAAGACTTTTCCGTGAGCCATGCACGCCGCTTCGAGGTAGAGTTGGCCAGTCTGCGCGAGATAAACTTCGTCACCAAAATAATCAACTTTGAATAGTGTTTGCGATCCTTCACCCGCAGCCGGGGCGAAGATGGGTGTATCGACGAGGACGAAATTATCGTCAGTGAAAAAGCGTCGTATCTGATCGATGACCGTGGAGCGAATCCGCATGATGTGCCACTGCCGTTTGGAGCGGAACCATAGGTGCCGATGTTTCATCAGAAATTCGATGCCATGAGGCTTGGGCGTGATAGGGTAATCACTTGATCCATGCACCACGTTAATTCCGGTAGCCTTCATCTCATAGCCACCGACCGAGCGCTCTTCTTTGCTGATAATGCCGGTGATCTCGACGGACGATTCCTGGGAGAGCTTTTTGACCTCTTCAAATACGGCTAATAATTCGTCGCTTTTCTCGAACACGCATTGGCACATGCCGGTTCCGTCTCGGAGGATGACGAAGGCGATTTTGCCTGATACCCGCGTGTTGTAGACCCAGCCGCTAAGGGTGACGGATTGGCCATCGTGGTCGGCTAACTGATTGATTTTTGTTTTCGTAGTTGTTTCCATGAAGCGAGTTTACGGAAGGGATGACGCTCTAGCAACGCCTACAAGAGTTCGTGGCACATCTGAGAGGAGGCAAGGTCAGTCATTCCCGCGCAGGGGGGAATCTATCCTGGCCCGGATGAGACATCGTTCTGGATTCCCGCCTGCGCGGGGAATGACGTCGTCGTTTCGCTGTCATCGTCTCGCTGTCATATTGGCATGTTAAACCTCGCCACCACCGACCGGCTGCCAACGTGGCAGGAAAAGTTGTTCACAGGCCCACTGGCGGATGAGACGTAAGTCTTTTCCCCGCAATAAGTTATGGCCACTTTCTTGCTTGGCGTGTTTTGGTCCGAAATGTGCATAATTCTCTCTTAGATCGGTCTGCGCGCTGGCGGGATCGGTGCTAGGGTTCGAACGTAAATCGTTGTGGAACGATTTTTTTATAGTAGTCCAGTAGGTTTGAGGAGAATGGCAACATGGCTGTAAAGCAGTTGGCCTACGATCAGGAGGCGCGTGAGGCGCTGCGGGAAGGCGTTGAAAAACTCGCCGCCGCAGTCAAATCAACACTAGGTCCAAGAGGCCGTAATGCGGTTATCGATAAGGGCTGGGGAAGCCCGAACGTCACTAAGGATGGCGTCACGGTAGCTGAGGAAGTCGATCTGAGCGACAAGTATGAGAACTTGGGCGCTCAATTAGTCAAAGAAGCTGCGAGCAGAACGTCTGAGGTCGCCGGTGACGGTACGACCACAGCTACGGTTCTTGCAGAAGCGATTTTCAAGTTAGGCTTGAAAAACATCGCGGCTGGGGCTGATGGTTTTGCGATTGGCCGCGGGATTGAAGCCGCCGTTCGCAAGGTTGTCGAAAAGCTGGCTGACATGTCGCGTCCTGTTCGTGCGAACAAGAAGGACGACATTATCAACGTAGCCAAGATTTCAGCTAACAATGACGAGGTCATCGGCAAGCTTTTAGCCGAGTGCTTCGACAGGGTTGGCAAGGATGGCGTGATTACGGTTGAAGAGGGTAAGACTTCCGAGACGACCGTTGATGTTGTCGAAGGGATGCAGTTTGATCGCGGCTTTTTGTCGCCTCATTTTGTAACCGATCAGGACGCCATTGAATGTCGTCTCGACAAGGCGTTTATTCTCATCCACGAAAAGAAAATCAGCAGCGTGCCAAAGCTTGTGCCGTTGTTGGAAAAAATCGCCAAGACCAAGCGTCCACTGCTTATTATTTCAGAGGATGTGGAAGGCGAAGCGTTAGCTACGTTGGTGGTCAATAAACTCAAGGGCGTGCTGCAAGTTTGTGCGGTCAAAGCCCCTGGTTATGGCGACCGTCGCAAGGCGATGCTAGCTGACATTGCTGCCCTCACAGGTGGCACCGCAATCATGGAAGACCTCGGTCTTGACCTTGAGAAAATTTCGATTACCGATCTTGGCCAAGCTAAGAAGGTTCGCATTGATGCCAACAACACGATCGTAATCGAGGGTGCTGGCTCAACAGCAGATATTAAATCTCGCATTTCGCAGATTGATTCAGAAATTTCGCTTTCTACATCTGACTATGACACCGAGAAGCTGCAAGAGCGTAAAGCTAAGCTAGCTGGTGGCGTCGCTCAGATTAACGTGGGCGCTGCGACCGAGTCAGAACTCAAAGAAAAGAAAGCCCGCGTTGAGGATGCGCTTCATGCCACACGCGCTGCTATTGAAGAGGGCATCGTCGTTGGCGGTGGTGTCGCTTTGGTTCGAGCGGCTGAGGTGCTGGATGGCCTCAAGCTTAAAGGCGATCAAAAAACCGGGGCAGCGATTGTTCGAGAAGCGATCACGGCTCCTTTGCGTCAGATTGCGACCAATGCTGGCATAAATCCTGGCGTGGTTTTGCATAAGGTGACATCGCAAACGGGTGCTTTTGGCTTCAACGCTGACACACTTGAGTACACCGACTTGATGAAAGCCGGTGTGATTGACCCAACTAAGGTCGTGCGTTGTGCGCTAGAAAACGGCAGTAGCGTCGCTCGAATTTTGTTGAGTACCGATGTATGTATCACTGAAAAGCCTAGCGAAGGTGGCGGTGATGCCGGCATGCCTGGTATGGACGAAATGGGCGGCATGGGTGGAATGATGTAGTCGCCGTATAGCGAGGTTGGTGCGAGTTGCATCGCCCGCGTGTTTTGACGGCTTAATAATATAGAGCAACGAGTTAATACTTTCCGAGACGGAGACTATTTAGATATGGCAACAGCAACAGCAAAGAAAACGAAGATTAAATTTCAGCCTATGGACGATCGGGTATTGGTCGAGCCTTGCAAGGCGGACGAGGTGACATCTGGCGGCATCATTTTACCTGATGCAGCCCGTGAGAAACCACAGCGTGGTAAAGTTGTCGCGACTGGTCCAGGCCGGCTTCTCGATAGCGGCAATCGCGGCGAGATGTCTGTTTCGCTTGGCGATGAAGTGTTTTATGGCAAGTATGCGGGCACCGAAGTTGATTTGGATGGTGCCGATCAGTACGTCGTGATTCGTGAAAACGACATCCTGGCGATCGTGGACTGAATTGAATAATGTCGCGTAACGCTTTTTGGCGGCGCGATTAAGATAGGAGATTGGTCGATGGCCAAGCAAATGATGTTTTCCCAGGACGCCAAGCGCGAAATCCTGGAAGGGTTGGGCAAACTCGCCCGAGCGGTCAAGGTCACGATGGGACCGACAGGCCGAAATGTTATGTTACAAAAGTCGTTTGGCGCTCCTAGAGCGACCAAAGACGGCGTGAGCGTGAGTAAGGAAGTTGAACTTCCCTCACCATTTGAAAATATGGGCGCCAAGCTCATCAATCAGGTAGCGACCAAAACTTCTGATATGGTGGGTGATGGCACGACGGCTGCGACTGTTCTTGCGGAAGCTATTTTCCGTGAAGGCTATAAGACCGTAGCCGCCGGTGCGAATCCCATGGCTGTTAAGCGCGGTATCGAGAAGGCTGTCATCGCAGCTGTTGAGTCGATCAAAGAGTTATCCGTAAAGGTTCGCTCGAATGATGACCTGGCTAAGGTGGCTACGATCTCAGCCAATGGCGACGAAGCCATTGGTAAGCTCCTGGCTAGTGCGATGGACGCTGTCGGTAAAGACGGCGTGGTTGAAGTCGAAGAGGGCGATGCCCTTGTGACTGAAAAAGAAGTCGTTGAAGGCATGCAGTTTGATAAGGGGTATTTGTCTCCTTACTTCATGTCTGATCCAGGGTCATTGGAATGTGTTTTAAGCAATCCGTTGATTTTGATCTACGAAAAGAAAATTTCTAACCTGCGTGATTTTGTGCCGGTACTCGAAGCGGTATCCACAGCTGGTAAGTCTTTGTTGGTTATCGCAGAAGATGTCGAAGGCGATGCACTCGCTGGTCTGGTTGTGAACAAGATGCGTGGCGTGCTTAAATGCTGCGCGATCAAGGCCCCGGGCTTTGGTGATCGACGCACAGCTATGCTTCAAGACCTCGCAGCTGTTACGGGTGGTAAGGTTATCAGTGAAGACCTTGGTATCAAGCTCGAAAGCGTGACAGTTTCGGACATGGGCACAGCTAAGAAGATTGTCATCACCAAGGACACCACCACGGTGATTCAGGGCGCTGGCAAGAAGTCTGAAATTACCGCTCGCTGCGAACAAATTCGTAGCCAAATTGAGAAAAGCACCAGCGATTACGATAGTGAAAAGTTGCAAGAACGATTGGCGAAGCTCACGGGCGGTGTAGCTGTCATTCGTGTGGGTGGTGCTACTGAAATCGAAGTTAAAGAACGCAAAGATTTGGTTGATGATGCATTTCACGCAACCAAAGCAGCTGCGGAAGAAGGCATTGTGCCTGGCGGTGGCGTCGCATTTTTGCGGGCTATCGACTCGGTAAATAAAGTGCGTGACAAGGCTCGCGGCGACGAGAAAATCGGCGTTGAGATTATCGCTAAAGCGCTTCGCGCTCCGACCACACAGATCGTGGCTAACAGCGGCCTAGAAGGTGAAGTGATTGTCGAGCAAATCCTCGAAAAGAAGGGAGCCTATGGCTTCGATGCTCGTAAGGGCGAATTCGTGGATATGATTAAGGCTGGCATTATCGATCCTGCGAAGGTGTCACGTGTCGCGTTGGAAAGTGCAGCTAGCGTCGCTGGTTTGATGCTGACGACGGAAGTCCTTCTTACTGATGTGAAGGATGACGATCAGGATATCGAACACGCTGTCCGATAGAGATAATATCGACTGGATATGAGGCAAGAGGCGGACCGGTGTGTCCGCCTTTTGCTTTCCAGTTTAGTGTGAGTGATGGTGAAGTCGTGCGTGTCACGACGGATTCATAAATATAATTCTTGCTCTTGAACAAGGCGAGGCCATGCCTGCAACAGGCGGTAAACGCGATTTTTACGAAGTGCTAGGCATCTCCCGCGATGCGTCTGCCGAGGCTGTCAAGAAAGCCTATCGGCGTAGTGCGCATAAACATCATCCCGACCGCAACGACGGTAACCCCGAATCCGAAGCAAAATTCAAAGAAGCTGCGGAAGCGTATGAGGTTTTATCCGACCCCGCAAAGCGTCAGCAATATGACCAGTTTGGCCATGCTGGTTTGGGCGGGGCGGGTCTTCACGATTTTAACCATATGCAAACGGATGACATCTTCTCGATGTTCTCCGATATTTTCGGTGGCTTTGGCGGCGGCAGAAGACGAAGCCGAGGCACTGACCTGCAAACCCAGGTCGAATTGACGCTGGCAGAAGTGGCTGAGGGCGTTGAGCGGTCTATTGAATTTAATAGAAACGATCTTTGCGAAGGCTGTAGCGGAACAGGCGCGGCTCGTGGTTCTGACCGGACCACTTGCACGACCTGTGGCGGATATGGGAAAGTTGAGCAAACCGGCGGGATGGGGTCATTGTTTGGTCGTGTGATTACGGCCTGTCCTGCGTGCCACGGTCAAGGCACTTTGATTACGACGCCTTGTAGTGATTGTCGCGGTTCAGGCCGAGCGACGAAACGCCGGCTAGTGAATGTCCAGATACCTGCGGGTATTCATGACGGACAAGCCGTGCGGGTGCGCGGCGAGGGGGAACCTTCTTCAGATGGCGCGGCACGCGGCGATTTACATTGCTACGTTAGCGTGAAAGCGCATCCGTTTTTGCAGCGGCATCAAAACGATTTGGTTTGTGCCATGCCTTTAAGCTTCACCCAGGCCACTTTAGGCGTCAACGTGGAAGTGCCTACGTTGACGGGGAAAGCTGATCTAAAAATCCCAGCAGGGACGCAGCATGGCCAAATGTTTCGGTTGAGAGGCATAGGTTTGCCAGATTTGCGCAGCGGCCGAAAGGGTGACGAGCTGGTGCAGGTGTTTATTGAGATTCCCAAAAAGTTAAACAAAAAGCAGCAGCAATTGCTACGCGACTTCGCCGAAACGGAAGATGTATCCGTATTGCCGGAGTCGAAAGGCTTTTTTGATAAAGTGATGGAATACATTAGCGGCGATGAAAAATAATCGCATCAAGGCTGATAAAGTATAATCGAAGATATGATGAAAAAAAACCGTCACCCATCCAATGATTCGAGCAACGACGCTAATGCGCCGGAAGATATCATCATCGACGATGATACGGCCAAAGCTAGTGCAACTGGGGATGCAGAAATTATTGATTCAGCCGAGACTCTCACTGATGACGGCGGCGTTAGCGAAGAATCTGATCTATCGCCGGAAGCACGCATCGAGGCATTACAGAATAAAATTGCCTCATTAGAAGACGCTTTGTTGCGAGGTAAAGCTGAAGCGCAGAACGTACAGCGTCGCGGCGTGCAACAACGTCAGGATGCTATTCGATTTGCCAATGCCGATTTGATGAAGTCGATGCTAGGCGTAGTGGATGATTTTCAACGGGCTATCGAAGCTGCGTCCAAGAGTGACAACGTCGCGTCAGTAGTTGATGGTATCAAGTTGGTACACGAAAATTTTATGAAGGCGATGACCGAAGCTGGGCTATCGCCGATTGAGGCTGTGAATCAGCCATTTGATCCGCATGTCCATGAGGCGATGCTGCAACAGCCTTCGGATAAGCACGAGCCGGGCATGGTGATAGAAGAGATTACGAAAGGCTTCAAGTTGCACGATCGCACCTTACGGCCCGCACGCGTGATTGTCTCCAAAGCTGTGGACGAGCCATCATCGTAAAGCTTCGGTGATTAACGATTCACTAAGATTGTGACGAGGATTGATTTCTATGCCAACCTACGAATATGAATGTACAAAATGTGGCACGATTACAGAAGTTTTTCAGTCCATCACTCAATCCGCGCTCCGCAAATTGCGTAAACGCGACGATGCCCAATGCGATTGCGGCGTAGCGGTCGTGCGTCGAATTAGCACGGGTGGCGGTATCATTTTTAAGGGTTCAGGCTTCTACGAAACGGATTATCGCAGCGAGAGTTATAAAAAATCTGAGAAAGCTGATAAGGAAGCTAGTAGCGATAGCAAGAAAAGTGATTCGACTACAAAGGATTCCGGCAAAAAGGACACCAAGGCCAAGACTTCAACGAGTGATACCAAGGCTAGCGCCTCACCGAAAAAGTCTAAGAAAGATTAGCAAGGTAGTGACTGCGTAAATTTTCGTGGAATGTTTTTATGCCAACTTTTGATTGCCCAACCTGCGAAAAAATACTCACCGTAGCCAAGCGGGAAGACGCCCCATTTAGACCTTTTTGCTGCGAAAGATGTAAGCAGGTGGACCTCGGTAAATGGCTAGATGGCACTTATTGCATTAGCGAGCCAATTGCCCCCGACGAACTTCCTGAAGACGTATAGCCTGCCAGTTGCCTCGTGTCATCATTTTAGACTCAATTCCCGAAAACTGTTTGGAATAATTTTCTCTCGGTGTTAGTGTACGCTTATGGGGAAGGTTTCTATCGACAGCCAAGAAGAGGGGCGTCAGCCATGAAAGTGAGACCGGCTACGAAAGCATTCACGCTGATCGAATTGCTCGTCGTCATAGCTATCATCGCGCTGCTTATCTCCATTTTATTGCCCTCATTAGAAAACGCTCGGCGGCAGGCTAAGCAGTTAGTGTGCCTGACCAATCTCAAGGCGATTGCGTCAAGCGGGCGGGTGTATGAAGCTGACGACCCTAGCGGATGGGGCATACCCGTTCACCCGATGCAGTACTCGCAAGACCAGGCTAACCCGACTTATGTTGGGGCGTATGAGTGGGGCGGTAAAAGCGGTAGCGGTCGAACGGGTTTTGTGCCCGGGCCAATTAGTGGCGACAACGCCGCGCTGACTAGCAAGTACGGAACGCGAGCGGGCTTTGGTCCTGCTACCAGACCTATGAACGATATTCTGTACCCCGCTGGTTTTGCCGAAAGTGGCGTTCGCGCAAATCGTTATCAAGAGCTTGAAGATTCCAAGCTTGATCTGCCACTTTTTCGATGCCCGGCTGATGACGGTCCACCGCGCGGTGCGCACTGTCCAGATTGGATTTCTCATCCAGGTAAAAGTTCTTACGATAATTTCGGCACGAGTTATGCGTCCAATGTGTTCATGGTTCGGGCGAGTGATGGCAGCGGATGTTTGCAAAGTAATTCGCCATATCTAAGGCCCGTGAGCCGAATTCCCTCTCCAGGGCGAACGGTTTTCTATGAGGAAAATATTGGTCGTTGGGCGTGGGGCGTTCGCCGGGAGCCGTGCCAGGCTGATGGCATTAAGCCAGGTCTTGATCCGGGGCCAACGAAGGTCATTCGCGGATGGCATGGCCGAGATTGGACGTTTACGCGTGCGTTTGTAGATGGTCATGCGGAGACGCAGCGCGTGATTATTGAAGGCACTGAAGACGATCAAGGTTATTCATTGCACCATAAGACTGAGCTTTTAGAATCATATCCGCCGTGGGGGCCGGGTTGTGGGGGCCAGGTTTATCCGGTTCCGAAAGATCAGGGGCAGCAGGTTTATGGCTGCGTGTTAATTCGCGGGCCAGGCTGGCAGAAAGATACACTTCCCGCACCGCTCATTCACACGGGGCTAGCCAATCCTGGATGGGGGCGAGGTTCCTACGAGGATTGCGTTGAGCCGATGGGTAATTGATACGGTTTGTGTGCGGGAATGACAGGGTATCAATAACTATGCCTTAGCGACTATTGGCTAACAGTTTACAGATACGATCCTGAATAGCTTTGTATGGCGTACTCGAACTTTTATAGCCATTAAATATCATACCAAATGAAAGACGTCTGCCGGACTTGGTATCGACATAGCCTGATAACGCACTGATGCCGCGCATTGTTCCCGTCTTGCCGCGTAATACTGTCTTCAACTTTTTCATTCGTTTTCGCAACGAGCCAGTTTCACCTGGTACGGCTAAGCTTTGCCAAACCAATTCGCCCACAGATTGCTGATGTAATCGCATGAGCGTATCGGCTAACTGTCGCGCGGAGCAGCGATTTTTTCGACTAAGGCCTGAACCGTCGGAAACGATTAGTCCGGCTGTGTTGACGCCAGTCCGTTTGAGAATTTCCTGCACCGCTTGAGAGCCAGACTTCCACGAACCGCTAGCATAGCCCAGTCCGTTGCGCATCGACCTTTCGACGCCAAGGCGTTTTAGCAAACATTCCGCAAACAAATTTTGGCTGTTTTTACCAATGCGGCTAAGAATATCAGCCATGCTGGTTTGGTGAATGTCTAGTACGAACACTTCGGGCGAGAGTTGGCCATCGTCTTGCCTCATGTGTTGATGAACCAATTGCCCCGCGAATTCGATTCCCTTTTTTTGAAGCACCGCGCGAAAAGCATCAGCCGTCAAAGCCGCAGGGTCAGGGAATGCGACAGGTCCAAAGGGCCAGCGTTTTTTGCATCGACCGGAAATGCGATAGTCCCATGTGCCCGGCGGGTGATGTAATATGGCTTTGCCTTTGCCGCCGCTGCGACATTTATTGATGATTTGGGCGAGGGCGTTATCGGGAATGATGTTCACTAACGCCGGTGAGCCGGACGCCGCCGGCCTGATGGTAATGTCCAGGCAGTTGTCGTTAATGTTAAGTCCGCTGACCGGAGCCGCGTACCATTTGCCAAGGTCGGATTTTTCCCAGGCGGGGTGGATGGTTTGCTGATCGAAAATCGAGGCGTCGATCACAATGTCGCCTTGAATAGTCGTCATGCCCCGTTGGATTAGAACATCCGCCCACCGCTCGAAAACGCTGGTGACAGATTGGTTCAGCGCCTTAGCTAGGACCGGGTCACCAAAGCCGGGATCGCCGCTGCCGATGATGTAAACGTTAGAGCCATCGGTCCCCAGCATCGTGTCGAAGGTGAAGCTTGGGCCTAACTCTAGAATACCAGCCGCCAACGTAAACACCTTCATCGTACTCGCGGGGATCATCGCTTTGTCAGCCTGGTGTGCGAACACCGTTTCGCCAGTAGCGACATCCAACACGCAAACCCCGGCGATAGCCTTAGCATGTGGCATGTTAGCAATGGCTGATCGTATCGATCGATCAAGAGGAATCTGAGCGTAGGCAATGGATGAGAAAGCAGCGAAGCAGCATAACACCAAAAACGAGCCGCGGGCTTCAGTCCGCGCGGACTTGCGGTGGTTTAATTCGCTCAGAGGCATTCGAGCGTGAACACTTTTTGATTGTTTTTGTAATGATTTATTCAAGGCAGTTTGCATCAACATCGACACCAGTAAGTTACACCTGTATAGTCTCATCGGCCAACGACCGTTTTGTGTTACAGCCCAATATCAAAGGCTTGAAAATCGTGGTAGCAACAACAGACACGCTCTCCTCTCACCGTGACGCTAACATACAGAAAACGTGCAACGTCGCCAACCATCTTCCCAGGATGGCCCAAGAAATGCCCGATCACCCGGCTGTGGTGGTCACGCAATCTCGTGACGCGCACGGCAAGGCTATCTACAAAACCTTGTCATTTGCGGAATTAGAAGCTCTCTCCAATCGATACGCCAATGGCTTACGGACTGCGGGTTTTGCGCGTGGACATCGCGTACTCATGATGGTTAGGCCTGGCGTGGAATTCGTGGGCTTAGCCTTCGCGATGTTTAAGCTTGGCGTGGTCCCGGTCATGATTGATCCGGGCATGGGCGTTAAGCGATTGTTGGACTGTGTCAGGCAAGTTGATTTGCAGGGCTTTATTGGGATTCCTCTTGCCCATGTGGTTCGGCTGATAAAGCGACGTTCGTTTGCTGGTGTGAAGCATAACGTAACGGTCGGGCGACGATGGATGTGGGGCGGTTATAGCCTTGGTCGATTAGCGGAAAGCGCTTCGCCTACTTTTTCTCCCGTACCTACGCTCGATTCAGAAGTAGCTGCGATTCTTTTTACTTCCGGAAGTACAGGCCCGGCTAAGGGCGTGGTGTACGAGCATGGCATGTTTGATGCACAGGTCCGTATGATTCAAAAGCAATATGGGATTGAGCCAGGCGAAGTTGATTTGCCGGCGTTTCCACTTTTCGCTTTGTTTAGCACAGCCATGGGCATGACTTGTGTGATTCCTGATATGGCCCCGTCCAAGCCATCGCAGGTGAACCCGGCTAATATCGTAGAAGCGATTGAAGATCACCATGTGACCAATGCGTTTGGCTCGCCAGCGATTTGGCGTCGGGTCGCGGATCATTGTGCGCAACAACAAATTACGCTGCCATCGCTTCGACGCATTCTCATTGCTGGTGCGCCGGTATCTTCGCAGGTGATTCGCACGATGCGCGGTGCGCTAACTGATGGTGCGGATATTCATACGCCATACGGAGCCACGGAATCTCTCCCGGTAGCTTCTATTTCAGGGTTAGAGGTCGTTGACGAGACTGGCTCACAAACTATTCGCGGCGCTGGGACGTGTGTGGGTAAGCCATTGCCCGAGTCAGAGGTTCGTATTATTGGTGTGACAGACGAGGCGATTGAGACTTGGTCGGATGGTTTGTTGGTGCCACAAGGTACGCGCGGCGAGCTTGTGGTGCGCGGGCCTATGGTGACGAAATGTTATTTCGCTCAGCCCAAAGCTACGGCGCGTGCGAAGATAGTTGACAGCGAGACATTTTGGCATCGCATGGGAGATGTCGGTTATTTTGACGAATCAGGCAGGCTATGGTTTTGTGGAAGGAAGTCGCAACGGGTGGTCACACAAGTCGGGACGTTGTACGCCGATCAATGCGAGGCTGTTTTTAATGAGCATCCAGACGTGGTGAAGAGCGCACTTGTCGGCGTAGGAAATTTTGGGCAACAGGAGCCTGTGTTGGTTGTTGAGACACCGCCCGATCGGTTTCCCGCGGGTTCGCGCGTGGATTCTTTTTGCAAAGAGCTTCGAGCGTTGGGCGAGGCTTGTGATCTAACACGCGACATTAAGCGGTTCATGTTTCATAAATCATTACCCGTTGATACGCGACACAACGTCAAGATTGGCCGGGAATCGCTAACCGCTTGGGCGGAGGCGCGTTTATCATGAAAACGCTCGTCACGGGTGGTGGTGGTTTTCTGGGTAGCCACATCGTTAAATTGCTTTGTGATCGAGGTGACGAGGTCGTGGCACTAGGGAGAAACAAATACCCGGCTATTGAACAAATGGGCGCGCGGGTGGTGCAAGCTGACATTCGTGATAACGCTGCGATGCGTGATGCGTGCATAGGGATGGATGCCGTATTTCATGTGGCTGCGCTGGCTGGTATATGGGGGAAGCGGCGAGACTTTTGGGAAATAAATGTAGAAGGCACAGCTAATGTTATAAATGCGTGTCGCGCGGCGCAGGTTCCCAAACTCATTTATACAAGTTCGCCGAGTGTGGTTTTTGGACGCGAGTCGCTTTGTGGTGTGAACGAGTCGCAACCTTACCCGAAGCGATACGTCGCTCATTATCCGCATACCAAAGCCGTGGCTGAGCGCGCGGTATTAGCTGCG
Organism: Planctomycetota bacterium; assembly: GCA_024280855.1. Classification (GTDB taxonomy): domain Bacteria; phylum Planctomycetota; class Phycisphaerae; order UBA1845; family UBA1845; genus JAJRPG01. The sequence goes on from JAJRPG010000059.1 coordinate 31,208, forward strand.
AATTCCGCAAATTTAGCCACCGTTGCGATTCGACCGCACATGATTTGGGGGCCTGGCGACCCGCATTTAATCCCGCGCGTCATCGCCCGAGCCAACGCCGGCCGGCTTAGGCAGGTGGGTGACGGAAAAAATTTGGTAGATATTACATATATCGACAACGCCGCTCGCGCTCATATTCAGGCCGCGGATGCGCTGTCTGAAAAAAATGCCTGCGCAGGCCGAGCCTATTTTATTAGTCAGGGTAAGCCGGTGAGTTTGTGGGATTGGCTGGGCGATTTGCTTGAAAAACTCAACATCGATAGGCCAGGAAAGCGTGTTCCGTGGCGATTGGCCTATTATTTGGGAGCGGTATTAGAAGCTATATATGCCACCTTGAGGCTGTCCGGTGAGCCGCCAATGACTCGATTTGTCTCGCTTCAATTGTCTCAGTCGCACTATTTTGATATTTCAGCCGCGAAAAAAGATTTTGGGTATGAGCCAGTCGTCTCGACAAACGAGGGGACCGAGCGACTTCTTGCATGGTTACAAAGTGGGAAATAATAGTTCGAGTCGAGAAAGTTTCATTTTCGTCAGAATTTGATAGTATTCACATGTTGAGATGCCGCCGTCTGGGCGGTCGGATTAGTGTGGCAAAATAGCCCAGGATGCGGAGCGGAACTTGGTTAATGAGCGAATAGTCATCACGGGGGTCGGTTTGACGGCTCCTAACGGCGATTGCCTGGAGACGTACCGAGCTAATTTGCTGGCTGGGGTATCCGGGGTGACGACTATCGAGACCCGCCATATGGGGAAGGTGTTAGCCGGGGTTTGCAATTTCGACGAGCAGAAATACCAGAAGCGCAAGGAGCGGCGTCGAGGAACCAGGGCTGGGTCGATTTCGATTTATTGTGCCCACGAAGCGTTTAATGCGGCTGATTTAGACCATACATCGCTCGATACGCGGCGAATTGGCACATATATAGGTATTACTGAACACGGAACGGTCGAGACGGAAAACGAGATTGATGCGATTCGTCAATATGACTATGACACCAAATACTGGACGCATCATCATAATCCGCGAACGGTAGCCAATAACCCGGCTGGGGAAGTGACGATCAACATGGGGCTTTTTGGGCCTCATTACACGATTGGGGCAGCCTGTGCGGCTGGGAATGCGGGATTGATTCAGGGCTTGCAGATGCTTCGCTTGGGCGAGGTGGATGTGGCTGTTTGCGGCGGTGTGTCGGAAGCGGTACATTCATTCGGTATTTTTGCAAGTTTCGCTGCACAAAACGCCCTGGCCTGGGATGATGATCCTACGAAGGGATGTCGGCCATTTGATGTTAAGCGGAACGGAATTGTGGTCTCGGAGGGCGGTTGCCTCTATATTCTAGAGAGGCTGAGTGACGCTAAGAAGCGTGGCGCGCCGATCGTAGCTGAGGTGGTGGGGTATGCGATGAATTCGGA
>JAJRPG010000060.1 GCA_024280855.1 Planctomycetota bacterium
CAGACATGATAGCAGAGAGCTACGAATCAAGGTATTAGACAAACCTCTCGCGACGACGTGAGCGGATCAGAAAATGTGCAGGAAAATTCTGTCAGGAAAACACTTGAAAGAAAAACTCTTTCAGGTATGGGCCACCCGGCTTGCATGTAGAGGTAGGGCATGGCTCTTGCCTGCCGATTGCGATCGCCTAAAGTATTCACAGGCGTAACCATGTTGGATGTCGAGTAGATGGCATCGATCGAATTTCGTTGAAATTCCTGACATGACGGGCGCATAATTGGTGTTCGAAAACGGCAGGCAATAGCCTGCCCTACCCGACTGGATTAGAGCCATGAAACCAAACCACAGTGAGTCGCAGGCAATCGGTCTTCAAGTCGCGGGTATGGATTGTCCTGACGAGATCGCGGATCTGCGCCGGGCCTTCGCGGGGCAGGCAGGAATTCTCGAGCTGTCTTTCAATCTGATGCGCGGCACAATGACGGTCAAGTTCGATCCGTCCGTCGTAGATTCCGAACAAATATGTTCGGTCGTTCGATCCACAGGGATGAATGCGACGACGGTATCCGATCGGAATGTTTCAACCAACAACCAATCCGTTGGCGAGCGAAAAGTGCTTGGCCTCACCATCGTTTCTGGGGCGGGCGCTGCGATCGGGCTTGCCATTTCCTGGATACCGGCAAGCGCCTTTCACCACACGACTTGGCCTTCCGCTGTCGCCTATACAATCGCAATCGCAGCCGCATGGTGGCAGATCGCTCCGAAGGCTTTTCGCGCCGTCGCTCGCTTTCAGCTCGACATGAATGTGTTGATGACGGTGGCTGTCGTGGGTGCGATCGGGCTTGGCGAATGGTTCGAGGCTTCGACCGTCGCCTTTCTATTTATGCTCTCCAACTGGCTTGAGAGCTGGAGCGTAGGCCGAGCCAGAAGAGCGATCCAATCTTTGATGGAGCTTGCGCCCCCTACTGCTCGTGTTCAGAAGGAAAACGGGCTTGAGGTTGAAGTTGATGCGAGCGACGTCGTCGTCGGCGATTGCGTAGTCGTCAAGCCCGGCGAGAAGTTCCCGCTCGATGGGCGAGTCATCGAGGGAAACACGTCCGCCAACCAAGCTCCCATCACCGGCGAGTCAACCCCGGTGAACAAGGCGATCGGCGACGAAGTCTTCGCCGGCACGATCAATCAGGAAGGGGCTGTTGTCATCGACGTAACGAAACTAGCCGACGACTCGGTACTGGCAGGTGTGATCCGCTTGGTCGAGCAAGCTCAGGGGAGGCGATCTCCATCTGAGCGTTTCGTCGATCGCTTTGCCCGCTACTACACGCCGGCTGTCATCGTCGGCGCCGTCCTTGTTTGCATCCTTCCACCCCTTCTATCAGGAGGCGTCTGGGGGACTTGGCTGTACCGGTCGCTCGTGCTGCTTGTCATCGCTTGCCCGTGCGCCCTGGTCATTTCCACGCCCGTTACGATCGTCAGCGGGCTTGCTGCCGCAGCTCGAAACGGTGTTTTGATAAAGGGTGGGGAGTATTTGGAAATGGTTGGAAAAGCTGACATCGTCGCATTCGACAAGACGGGAACCCTGACCTGTGGTCGCCCGATCGTGGAGAAAGTCATACCGATAAACAGCACTTCGGTCTCACACTTGCTTGAACTAGCTTCCGCCGTTGAGCAACGTAGCGAACACTGGATCGCGCAAGCGATCGTTGCGCACGCACGAGACCAAGGCATCGCCCCTCAACCCTGCGACAACTACACGGCCATATCCGGCAAGGGCGCAAAGGCGCAGATCGATGGCAAGACTTACCTGATCGGTAACCATCGGCTTCTCGAAGAAGAAAACGACTGCACGACGGAAATCCACGAAGCCATGCTGGAACACGAGGACTGCCACCACACCGTCGTCGCGCTCAGTTCTGATGACGGCCCGCTGGGCGTATTTCTATTGGCTGATTCGCCGCGAGAGGAAGCGCGTGCGAGCGTCGATGAGCTGCGCGCGTGCGGAGTTTCTACAATCGTCATGTTGACCGGCGATAACGAAGGAACTGCCAGAGCCGTAGCACAGGCGTGTGGCGTTACCGAATACGAAGCCGAGCTACTACCCGCCGACAAGGTCCAAGCGATCGAAGGTTACAAGGCGAGTGGGAAGCACATCATCATGGTGGGAGACGGTGTCAACGACGCGCCTGCGCTAGCGATAGCAGATGTTGGAATCGCCATGGGTGGTGGCGGCACGGACGCCTCGCTGGAGACCGCCGACATCGGACTGATGACGGACGATCTACGAAAACTGCCCTGGCTAATCCGGCATAGTCGCCGAACGCGGGGTATCATCGTGCAGAACGTCGTCCTGTCGCTTGTTGTTAAGGTTCTCTTCGCAGGGCTTGCGGTCGCAGGTATGGCCAACCTTTGGATGGCCATCGCGGCGGATACCGGCGCATCGCTCGTCGTGACATTCAATGGACTTCGATTGCTCCGAATCAAATCGGAGCGCTGAATTCCGACTCATCCCCCTTCCACTTTTCGTATCGCGTCATTGTTCGGCCAAACACGGCTTGATTGATTTGGTGGTCGAAAACGAATCCGGTCGGCGACGTTGCAGAACCGCGCCCGTGAGGAAGTGGTCTCTTAATTCGCCCACACACAAGAGGCCGCTTCCTGACGGGCGCGGTTCTGTAAGAGGCGTGGGGCTGAAAGAGGCTCGTCCTGTTTGGAGGCATCCAAAAGCTATCAACCCGGGCTACTATTTAATTGTCAAAGAGCGAGCGAACCCGTTCAGAGCAAAGTCTGGGGGTAAGGTCCGCACATCTAAGGCGCACTGAATTTTCATGTCGCGCGGGAAGCGGACTTCTTCCTGAGTAAAAACTTTGATTTGCACGACACAAAAAATCGTTGCTCCATATAAAGAACAACGCCGGTGATCTATCGAAACTGTTTGCTAGAGAGATCAGAGAGCGTGAAATGCCAGCTGGCTACGTCAGGAATGAGGATTAAATTATTCGTTAGCGCGTGCGGAGGATGGCACTGTGGGCTAATCATCGACCTTACCCGAATTTTCGTCATACCCACCTATTCGTCATACCCGCGAAGGCGGGTATCCAGTCATCCGCAGTGAGTCGCCCGGCTTAAATACGAATCCGAATTGCAACTGGTCCAGCGTTAAGGCGTTCGATCACCGACTCCCCCAGGTCCAAAAAGAAGGACATGGGCCAACCGGCCTCAGATGGGGATTGTGCCGATGTTTCGTACAGAAAAGTTCAGAATGTCGTGACATGTAGCACTGTTGGTGTTTATCACTGATATTGGCACTTGACAAGAGTGTTGCAACAGCAACAATACGAATCCGGATTCGGATTCGGATTATTTTTTTTGTCGAATTTCTGACTGGACGATCATGACGACGAAAGTGACACCAATGGAGGGCTCATTCCAAGCGGCTCATGTGGTACATCAAGACCGCAGCCGCGAAACGTTGACACGTATTCTCGTTGCGGCAGAACAATTGCTGGAGACGCGAGAATTCGATCAACTAACGATGGTCGAGCTAGCTAAGCAGGCACGTTGTGGCGTCGGCACTGTGTATGGACGCCTACCAAGTAAGGAAAGCCTATTGGTTTGCCTTCATGAGCGATACATGAAGGCAGCGTTGAAGAACGCCAGCAATGTGCTTGAGAAATACAGTGATGGTGACCTGAGCGTTCGTGTTGGGGGACTCTGCGCGATGATAGTCGATTTTCTTGCCGCGAACCGTGGTGTTACTCGCGCAATAACAAACTATCTTTACGTACGGCCCACGAACGAGGTCGATTCCGGAGTTGCCGACTTTCGACGAACGGCCACGATGGGTGTCAAACAGGCCGCAGCTTTTCTCGCAGAACGAGTAGACCGTGGAGTCCACCGACGCCCCGAATCGGCTTGTGAGTTCGGCCTGCAGGCTGCTATTGACGTCGCACAGAGTCGCATTGTGTTCGGCGAACGGTCTGGGCTTCAGATCCACTATTCAAACAGGATCCTGAAGAAGCGTATTTCGGCGTTGTTACTTGCATATTTGGTTTATGGCTAGGGCACTGGTTTTTGTAAATGGAGGTTAGAGATGCGCATAATTGTATTCGGAATTGGTTTGATTGTATTGTTTGGTATGCTTGGCTGTCTCCATCGCTCGCCAGGAGTGCTTCACAATAGCTCAATAGAACCACTAAACGACCAACAGGCTGCTCTTCGTGAACAGCTGCGACGCGACGTCGACCAATTAGCGACGACGGTCGGCCCCCGTAATGCGGCGCAAAGCCTCAGCGCTATCTCCAAAGCGGAACAGTGGATAATCGATCGGTTGGACAAGGTAGGAATCAATTCCCAACGCGATATCGTCGACATGAATGGTGGAGTGCAAGTAGCGAACATTGAGGTCACTTTTAAGGGGCAGCGGGAACCCAATCAGATAGTCGTCCTTGGTGGACACTACGATACGGTATCCGACTCCCCCGGCGCAAACGACAACGCCTCGGGCGTCGCGCTCCTAATGGCGGTGGCTGAACATCTGAAAGCAAATCCACCGGAGCGAACTGTACGAGTTGTATTCTTTGTTAACGAAGAGGCGCCATTCTCGTTTGGCATCCAGATGGGTAGCAAAGTATATGCTGAACGATGCAAGAATCGCAAAGACAATATTGTTGCTATGATTGCCATCGATTCGGTTGGATGCTATTCCAATGCACCAGGAAGCCAACATTTCCCTAGCTTGATCGGTTCGTCTCTTCCGTCCACTGCTAACTTTATTGCATTCGGAAGTAACTTGGCAAATAGCCGCCTTCTGGATCTCGTTGTTAGTGTGTTCCAGAGTCAGAGTCAGTTTCCATCAATTGGTGCCGCGAGCGACTCCAAGATGGCACTTAGAGGTGATCATGCGCCGTTCATATGGAAAGGCTATCCAGCGATCTTGATGTCGGACACGTCCGAATTTCGCGACAAGACCTACCACCGGCCGAACGATACACCTGATCACCTAAACTACGCTGACATGGCTAGAATGGTGGGCGGTTTTGTTAAGACAGTTGAAAAACTGGGCTCCCTAGAAACTGTGATTCCATAGGTTATTGGGGTCATGTATTTAAGCAGGACACCTAAGCCTCATGTGGCCGTGTTTGCTTGGAGGCCAGATGGCTATTAATCGACGCTTGACCTGCCACTTAGTGTCCAAGTATTCAAATGCAGCGACTAAACACTCAATTCCAGGCCGGGTGCCCCAGGTCCTTCTTTTTGGACCTGGGGGAGTCGATGATGGATGTTCAATCCTATGTCCCGCGCAATATCGCGGCTATAGTGAACTAAGATAATCTTTGCGCTTAGTGTACCGCTTCGTGTTCCGAAGCATCCCGTAAGAAAGAATGTCAGGCAATCCCGATGTACATCGGGACGGGTATGACGCGCAAGCTGAAGCATGCGGCTCGTTATGCTGAAACACCCCCTCGCCATGTTGCACTGTCATCTAACTAATGTGACGGGCCTCGGTTTTTCTGTTATCTTCCCACCAAGGAAAGCCTATGACTACAGCATACTTTGATTGTTTTAACGGGGCAGGCGGGGACATGATTGTGGCCTCCCTCATAGACGCTGGCGCGGATGCGTCGGCGCTGCGCGATGGTCTATCCTCACTCGCTGTATCGGGCTTTGAGATTTTCATCGAGAAAGTCACCAAGCAAGGCTTCGCAGCTACACGCTTTAATGTTCACCTTGACGAATCAGCTGACCAGCCTCATCGCCATCTCAAACATGTTGTCGAAATCATCAACCAATCGTCCTTGCCAATGGCTGTAAAAGAAAAATCTATCCGCATCTTCGAACGACTTGCGACAGCTGAGGCTGCGGTTCATGGCACAACGATTGAAAAGGTACACTTTCACGAAGTCGGAGCCATCGACGCCATCATTGACGTCACCGGAGCCGTGTTCGCTTTGCATCTTTTGGGCGTGGACCGCGTGATGTGTTCAGCTATCCCCGTTGGCTCTGGGACTGTCACCTGCCAACATGGTGTCATGCCCGTCCCCGCACCGGCTACGGCTGAGCTTCTCAAAGGCATACCCATCGCAGCCACCAATGAAACCGGGGAACTCACCACGCCCACGGCCGCTGCTGTCCTTACGACATTGGCTGAGGGGTTCGGGCCGTTGCCTCCGATGAGCATTCAAACAATCGGCTTTGGCGCTGGCACGCGCGATGGCCAAACCCGGCCAAACGTCCTTCGGGTGATGCTAGGCGACGAGACTAATCAAGCGGCCATTCCCGGAACCGAGACCGACCTTATTTCAGTATTGGAAACCAACCTGGACGACACCACACCTGAAATCGTGGGGTATTGCATGGAACGATTGCTCGAAGCGGGTGCACTGGACGCCTACGCGATGCCGATACAGATGAAGAAGTCCCGGCCAGGCTTAATCCTGACGGTCCTTTGTGAAGCAGGCCAGGTATCTTCGTTGGAACGAATTATTTTCAGCGAGACCAAGACGCTGGGCGTCCGCCGCATGGAGGCTCGACGCACCAAGCTGTCGCGAAGGCTTGAAAAAGTGACGACGCCCTTTGGTCTGATTGGTATGAAAATTGCGACGTTTGATGACACAGCACAGGCGTCACCGGAGTATGAAGATTGTCGCGCCGCAGCTATGGCGTACAACGTGCCCATAGGCGATGTGATGGCTGCTGCCCGGATGGCTTGGCCATCATCGTCGCCAACGAAATAGAGTTACGAGCGGCTCGCTAATTTGTGACAGCTATACGACAGGGAGGTCGTTGCTTTGCCATATTTATTTATCACCATTGCCCAAACCCCTTCAGCAGCCCAAGGCTTTAGCGCGATTCAATTAGCCATGCTCGGCGTGGGAATTATTGGCCTGTCCGTTGTCATGCGTTCAACGGCTAAGCGAATTCGTGCCACGCGCGAGCCAGCCTCTCCCGCTCGGCAGCGATATGCAAGAATGACTCAAGAGGTTCATGCCAAAAAAGACCTCGAAGCTATCATGGTCGAGTTGGACGAATTAGCCCGGCAGATTCATGGCCGCATTGATACGAAGTACGCCAAGCTTGAAGCGGTTATCCGCGACGCCGATGCACGCATTGAACAACTCTCTCGACTTACCAACGCTTCGCGCAAGTCATCCTCACTGGACGTGACCGTCACTGACAACACTCCGACATACGCCACCAAGCCGGTATCAAAACCCGCCCTAAAAAAATCGGCCAACAAAGCTACGCCCCCCCACATGCACGAAGAAGTATACCGCCTAGCCGATGCTGGCATCGCCCCCGTCGACATAGCTGGCAAGGTAGGCCGCATGACGGGGGAAGTGGAACTTATTTTGTCACTCAGAAAATCGCAAAGGCAAGCTGGTGGCGCTTTTATAGCTAAAAAATAGATACTCCAAAGAAAGCACGACTTAACCCGGCCTGGCCGGTAGACCCGCTATTTGTCACGTTTTTTTCATATTCCTCTATATAGGCGATAGTCGCCGGTTCAAAAAAGAGTAAGATAGATTACGCTGGTTATCGTTTTTTACTTGCACAGGAAACAGTTGATGGGCCTTCGTGTAACTTTCCTCAGTGGACCAAGACATAGCGGCAAAAGTGCCTTATCGCGCATGATGATCGCCCGCCTGTACAAACAAAACCCACACTACATTCGACTGGTCGATCACACAGGCAGCAAAAAAGCGCCCAGCGTTGAACTAAAAAAACCTGATTCCAAATACGGCGTGGCCACAGCTAGCTGGTTAGACTTCGACCCAGAACGCATTATCGAAGTCCTGGCAGATACCCTCGCGGCTATTCACAAAACTGATCGCTACGGAACCGTCCTTATCGAAGCAGACGCAGACCCGGCACTACGGTGCGCCTATCCATACGACCATCGCATCTTCGTCATGCCCGTTCCTTCGATAATTGAAGATGTTTTTCGCGATCCAAAAAGGGCAGCCATCGAACTTCAGCGAGTACTCGACGATACAGCTATGTTCGCCTCGGAAATTTTTGGCCTGTTTGACGGTGATTCGGTCAATGAGCTGGACCCCTCCGAAGAGCGGGTCGATATGAGCGATTCTCAAATGCGACGTTTTCTTTATTCCCCTCTCGGCGACGAGTTAGCCACACGCATCCAGCTCCAGCCCACCTATCATGGCCTGGTAGAAAGCGACGTCGTCATTGTTAATTCGGGCATTGGTGCGCGAGGGCCTAAGACCAAGGAATGCTTACGCCGCATCTCACACTTAATCGAAAGAATCGGAGGCAAGGCAGGCCGCCAACACGACCTGTTCAACTGCGACCTGAAAGATAAAGAAGCCAAGATTGAGCGCAAACTGCTTCGTGCCCTGCGTCCTATGTGCCTGGGCGGGAAGTAATCTGGTACGCCGCCATTCCTGCGCAGGCGAGAATCCAGCGTACAGCCATAGGCTCACGAAAACTGGATCCCTCCTGCGAGGGAATGACAGAACGGTCGTATGGGAACAAATATTTTTGTTATGCTTCATCTACTCGAAAAGTGATACAGATGAGAGACTTCTTTTTTTCACGATCGGATTATCTTGGCTATCATCGCAGGCATTGACGAAGCAGGTTACGGACCAACGTTAGGGCCTCTCGTTGTGACTGCCACGGTGTTTAGAATTCCCGACGATAAAATCAACGAATCCATGTGGGAACTTCTCGCGGAGTCCTGCTCCCCAGCCACTAAAAAGAAAACGCAAAAACTCGTCATCGCTGACAGCAAAAAGCTCTACTCAAAATCACTGGGCATCGCTCCGCTCGAACGCACGGCTTTGGTCATGCTATCTACGCTCAGCAAACAGCCCACGACTTTTCGTGAGTATCTTAACGCCGTGTCGCCAGACACCGTAGCTGAGCTTGCCGCATATCCCTGGTATGCAAACGCAACTTTTAACATCCCCATCAGCGAAGGCGTGGGAGATATTGCGACGCGTACCAATGCGATCAAGCGTGACTGTAACCAACAAGGCATACAACTGCTGGGCGTTTACAGCGCTCCGCTGCTGGAAGGCGCGTTTAATCAAGTCGTTAGTCGAACCCAAAATAAAGCTTCAGCACTATTAGGTCTTGTCCTGAGGCTTATTGCAAAAATCATGCGTAAAGGACGTAATGAGCATGTTAAAATTTGCGTTGATCGCCTGGGAGGCCGGCAGCGATACCGAGAGACGCTCAACACTTCTTGGCCTACGCACGCACTTTCCATCGTGGAAGAATCGCCTCAGCGTAGCGCGTACCATTTATCGCACGCATCCGAAACGGTGGACATCGAATTTTCTACTAAAGGCGAGGACCAGCACCTCCCCATCGCCCTAGCCAGTGTGTACAGTAAATACCTTCGAGAAATGTGTATGCATGCTTTCAATGCGTATTGGTCATCTCAGGTGCCGGGCCTCAAGCCCACAGCTGGCTATTACACCGATGCTCAGCGCTGGTTGGCTGATACAAATGACACAATCGACCTGCTCGGCATCGACCGAAACATGCTGATTAGGAATCGCTAAGCTATTGATCTCTCGCCTAAAAATCGCTTGCCGATGCGGCTTGCACTTACTGCTCAACATTGACACGAACACCCGCGAAGCGTAGGCTGCGCATGGTAGATTGAACCGTTGCGGAGATAAAAGCGTGTCCATTGAAAAATGGTCTGAAACAATTTTGGTCATTGAATTGCAGGACGATCCTGCATTCACAGACGACCTTAACGCGCTGCTGGATCGTGCGGATAACAACGATTGCTTGTCAGCCGTGTTAAACTTTGCCACGGTCAATTACATCAACTCATCTAACATAGCCAAGCTATTAAAATTGCGTAAGCAACTGTTAATCGCTAAACAAAAAATGGTCTTGTGCGAAATCAGCACGAATGCCTGGGGCATCTTTTTGGTTACAGGTTTGGACAAAGTTTTTGAATTTTCCGATAGCGTTGCCACGGCCCTCGCATCCGTACAGTTAGCCAGCGATTCACCGCCCATTACGAAAACCGATAATTAAGGATTAACCCAGGCCATGTCACACAACATCGACAATTGGTCACGCTGCGAATCAGATTGTGATATATCTCGCGCATCACGACGCACGCAAGCAAGCTACATTTTCCCCCTGACGAAATTCGCCATGGCCATAATGCCTTGGCTCCTAATGGGATGTTCGACCGCTACGGTTGATCTATCTAACTACAGCGTTCGACAGATTTCCTCTCAGGCACAAGCTAGCCTATTGACCATCGCGGAAAACCAATTGCGAAAACAAGGCTACGTCGTGTATCAGACAGATGCCACAATCGGAAGCCTTCGCGCCCGGGACGAGGCCAACATGCAATCATCGTCCAGGCGTAACCGAGGCACACGCCGCCATGCAGAAGTGCGGGTTGCCAGTGATGCTGACCGATCAGCCATCTACTGCAAAGTATTATTGCAGCAGCGAGTCACCGAGGCTCATCGCATGATGCAAAGAGATTACTCAGGCCAGGATACCCCCAACGAAACCCCCATCGACAGAGACGCCGCGACAACGCAAGAGCAAAATACCTTGTGGCGAACGCTTCGACGTGACCGAAGAAGTGAGCATGAGTTGCTTAACGCTATTGATAAAGCGTCATCACCGCAACCAACAACCCCTAAATAGCCCTTTTCCATTCACACGCACCGCCCTGCATACTTCAGTAAGGCTAACTCGCCGCCGATAATATGCACGTCAGTGCGACTGCATTTTAGCGCCACCTGTTTGGCCATCCGCAATTGCGCACATGACCTGAGGCAATGAATCCGCATTAAGGATGTCGAAACATTGAACACAATTAACACGCCATCACTCACGCTGTCGCCAACACGCAAGCTGAATATCGCAAGAATAAAACTATCCACGCCACACCTGATTTTACTCGCAGTAGCTTCATCTACGATATTACTTTACTCCTACACTACCATGCGCTATGGCCACACGTTCACGACTTCCGATGGTTACTTATATTATACCCACGCGCATTCCTGGTATTTCGATGGCGATTTGCAATTCAAAAATAATATGCTCGCCATGAAGGGATTCAACGCGAGCAGCGAATACGTCTCGCTAGTTACTGATAACGGCCATTTGAAAAACATTATGCCCTGCGGGTGGTCCATCGTTGCTTTTCCTTTTCTGGTCATCGCTGACATCTTCACCGCTTTACACAACACTGTGACTGCCGCGAACCTGCCTCGTGATGGATACTCTAATTACTACGCAGCCATAGTCCCCTTGGCGCACGTCATCGTCGGCTTAGTCGGCCTGATGATTGTGTACGACCTGCTCCGGCGATACTTCACAGATAAAATATCAGCTATCACTACTGCTCTCGTCTATGCAGGAACGAGTACTATCTATTTCGTAAGCATAGAACCCACCATGTCGCACGCCTCCAGCTTCGCGTTTGTCAGCCTTTGTGTGTGGGCAACGGACACGATTCATCGAAGAGGTTGGACTTTACTGCGAGCCTGTCTGCTCGGATTGGGTGTAGGCATGATGATAGCCATGCGCTACTATAACTTCGTTTGGATACTCATTCCCAGCGTCGTGCTGATTCCAAATTTTTGGAGACAGAAACGCACTAAAGATGAGCAATTAATTCCTGATCTTCTATTAACGCTGGCATCCATCGCGGTAGCCTGCCTGTGCATGTTTCCGCAGATCATCACTAATTTAACCATCGAAGGTGTGCTAATTGGTGGCGTGAAGAAGTATGGCCCGTCACTAACGAAGTTTGATTACTACAGCGAATTGATTGGCTCACCTTCAGGACTTTTCACGCTCTACCCGCTGGCCGCCATCTGCCTTGCTGGCCTGTTCGTAAGTCTCAGGCAGTGGCGAATTTCGCCCTTAGGATCCGCTTTGCTGATAGGATTCCTGGCTCACACGACGATATATTCCCTCTCCTACTGCCCTGGCTATCCCCGACGATACACCGCTTGCTTTGCAGCGTTTTCCTTCGGATTAGCTACACTTTTAACACTCGCACAGCGCAAGCCACGAGCCTTCGCCTACACAATCATAGTGGTGGCATTATGCTGCATCAGTAATCTGAGCCTTATCGGAATGGTGGATCAAGGCTATGTGCCAAGAGATTTGCTTAACCGTAGTCAACACGAACTCTCCCGCCTCACTGGAAATCCTTACCTACGCAATGAAGACATCATCCCTAAACATGGCGCACTATAAAGCACCCAACGAATAGTTTTAATGTTTTCGACTACACGTCGCTACGCATAATTTGCGATGCGTGCGCGCTCAATTATTCAATACAACATACGAACCCTGTCCGGTTAAGCTGTAATAATGAAAGTATAAAAAGGAGGCCCGGCGGGGTAGACCGGGCCTTGGGGGAAACCGACCCATGGGGGGACGGGTCGGTTAGGGGACAATTTAATATAGTGGTAATTTCTCACATTTAGACCGCCTCCGCAAGTATAAAATTATTAAAATAATCAGGAAAAAAACTTTTTGATCCGCGAGACTCACCGGAATGGGATATACTATGCATGGAAGATGCCCACCTTCCATGCGATGTCGGGGCACTCGGTTGTTTTGGCTAAATGGAGAACTTAGAGGCCATGCTCAATTGCAAAGATTGTGAATTCTATCACCAACATGCGGACGGCTCGCCAGACCTTCAATGCGACCCATTTTCGACAATCAAGGAACCGGAATGTCTAACCAAGCTGCAACTGGTGCTGCTCATGTCGCTCACGCAATCACACGAAGCGACCCAGGCTATGCACCGACGCTTTGCGCCGCTTCAGGAAAAAATGTTCAAGCATATGGAACGCGAAATAGATGAGGCGAATGAAGCTGACCAGTGGAAAGTTGATGAGGATGAAAAAAATGAGCAGGATCCTTTCCTACTCTAAAATATATGATGCCCTACAAAAATTGTCCGTCCCCCACCCTTTGCCAGTAGGCAAACAATGGGACACCCGGGGGATATACTCGTGTCTTGCTCTACATTACGCCGAAATCCGTGACAAACCAACTGTGCCGACAAAACCCGCAACCGCCAAAAGACCTCCCAGGGCATAATCGCTTCCTGTACTTGCTGCATCGAATGGCCAAATGCAAAACACCGAACCCACGAGCATGCCAAGCAATAAGCCAATCATCCACGTCCGATGGCGAACCAACATCCACTTCAAAAAATTGCTGAGAAAAACCAGGCTCAAAACCGACCCAATCGCCGTTGGCAAAATCACGCCAAGAAAAGTCATCGGGTCGCCATCTGCCCCGCCGGAAATGGCATAAGATTTCGCCGCAGAGATAGACGCGAGAATCGTTTCGTAGCGACCGAGAATGAGCAGCATATACGCACCGGAGATACCAGGCAGCACCATAGCTGACATGCCCAAGGCACCGGCAGCTAGATCACGTCCATACGCTGGCTCTATGACAAATGTCCCCGCAGCTACCGCTTCTTTAATCGCTGCTTTATCGACAGGTTCGCTGGCTGTCATTGCAATACCAGCCATCAACAACAACCCAACCGCGCCGCCAAACAAAGCTAAGCCTCGATGACCAGATAGCATACGCCATAAAACCGGCGCGCCGCCTAATGTTAGCCCAATAAACAATGAAAACATCATGGAAGGATAAGCCGTAACCGCCCGACTCAGCGTCCCGGCCAATACCACAATCGTCACCATCGCCACCCCGCCAAGCACGACTAGGAAGGTGATGTTTCGACGGGAAAAACGCAGCCTGACTATGTCCGCGATGCTGGATATGAACTCGTCGTACAAGCCCATGATGACCACCATCGTTCCGCCAGACACGCCAGGAATGAGATTGGCTAAGCCCATGAGCAATCCCGCGAAACCCGCACGCACGAATGGCGGCGAAGCTGACGCCTGGTCCACCTGAACATCTGCAACAGGTACTTCATCTAATTGGCTACAATCGGTCACGAAAAATCCCCTGATCTCATCTAATAAACATTATCTCGTGTTGGAAGTATCGACAGAAAGTGCGTGTCGTCTTGCCCAGATTATGAAGACACAGCCCTGATAGGTCTGGGTTTGCGTTTTTGAAACAGGCGCTTCAGCTCTTCACTGATGCCTCGCAATGGCCTAGGCGTCACAGAGGGCTGAGACGCAGGACCGGTGATATGAAGCTCGACCAATTCACGCGACGCGCCTTCAAGAAAATCTGTCAATCCGGGAATCCTGGCCCATTGGTGCGGGCTGATATTGATGAGATTTAAGTTCAACCCAAAATCAGGCAGCGTCACCGTCCCCGTCCCCATGAGCGCGAGGGCTGTGCCACGCAAGACGATGCTGCTCATCTCGAGACGATTTCCTAATACGAAAAAATCAACTTCCGCATCCTGAAAAGCATTTTCTTGTGGCGACGTAAGATTAACAACGTGAAGAATAGCTAAGATCAACGGCAGACGGTACATGTGCCCTTCACGAAGTTCCACGCGACCGGCTCCACGTCTTGATCGCGTATCCCCAACGACACCGGTCAGATGCACCCGCGCATCTACCACGCCGCCAATATCCATCTTCTTGGATGCGTCATCCTTACGACCATTATTTTGAATCAATGAATCGATGCCGACACCATGCATGACCGTGGACACATGATAATTCGTTGGCTGTTTGCCGAACATCAAACGCGCCTGACCAGTCGCGGACCCGCCGTAAATCTCCGCTTGAAAACTGTCGATCGTAACTTGCCCTTCACCACTGCCCACACGCACAAACGACCACGGACAAGCCGCGTTTTCAAGCGAACGGCCAAGAAGACGCACCGAGTTAAGCTTCACCTGCCCAGTTAACGTCGTAGCGCCTTGCTCATCTATGAGCATGCCACCAATCGTAAAGTTTCCCTGGGCCCCTTGAATTTCGAGAATTTTTTTACTGGATAGATCATGTAACGCCACACGACCTTGCACCGACCAAACCCCCTGCTCACTGGTTGGTACACGGGCATAATGAAGTCGATCGATAAGAAGATCGACTTGGCCTGCTAGACCAAGCTTATCCCAGACCTTTTTTACCGAGTCAGAAAAAATACTTCGCGTAGCCTCGTCCAAAGGTAAACCGCGGACCGTCATAGACACCGTCGCACTTGTCTCATCATCTTGCTGCCGGGCATCGATACTTGCCTGCACTCGCGCCCCTGCATACTTAGCTAATATGCCGAACCCATGAACACCACTACGATCAAGCGTAATCACAGCCTGTACTTCCTCCAGCGGAAGCGGTAGCTGCGGATGCCTCACAACCACGTTCTCTAAGTTTGCGACAATGCGTGTTTCTGCTGCGCCCAAAGCATAATTATCGTCGATAGTAACCTGCAAATCGATCGGCCCTTCCACCTGCCAATCACTCAGCCAAGGGCGTATTCTCTCTGGCAGATGTTCGTATAATTTTTCGTCTAGTGTCAGCCCGGCACACTGTACTGTCACTTGAGGCGATGGCTGGGTCGTAAATTCATCAATCGACCCCGAAACAGCCACGGACGCTTTTCCATAGCTACCGCGTATATTGTTGAGCGTAACGCCGGTATCTGTCACTTCTAATCGACCCTCAACATTTACAATAGGAACGGGGAAACGATCGTGAAGAATATCAACAGCTTGCAAGGTGATTGACGAATGATGACTGACTTTAGGATCGGTCGCCTCCTTGGTTAATCGCGTCACAACCTGCACGAAACCCTTAGGGTTAAACGCCGCGACCTTATGCCGAACTCTTTCCGGAAGTGCCGAAAGCACGGCATCCTCAATATGAATATCATAGCCATTGACCGTAACATCCATTCGACTCAGTTTTTTGTCCGACCAATACAAATCACCCGCTACATCAACACGCCCTTGACCGGCTAATCCTTGCAACCCGACCAGCGTTACATGGCCTGGCTCGGAAACGATTTTCCCCGAAAGACCTTCGACAGGCACAGGAAACTTCACATACTCAGCCGCGAGAGACTCGAAAATAATTTCGCTTTTTATCACCCACTTACGCGGATGCTCCGCAGTACCCTCAGGCCGAACCAAATGCGTGCGTACTTGAATCTCACCCTTAGGTGAAAAATCTCTACATACTGGTTTATTTTTAAGGGCTAATGCCTGACATAGTGCTTCATCAATTTCGATCTTGTCGCCCGATACATGAATATCCGCAGCCGCCCCCTTGCCCATGCGAGACAGCGTGCCATCCACTGTCACCACCCCTTGATCGTGATAACCCCGTAAGGCGTTAATCGAAATGCCGTCTGGCGTGATGTTTATATCACCAACTATCTGCGATACGCGAAAAGGAAAGCCTCGCCAACTTGCGTCAGCATTTACCGCTTTGACAATCATCCTCTTAACACGCAAAGGCTGATCCTTACCCGCACTTTTGCTAGCGTCAATTTCGATATCAAGTAAACCATGCGGATCAAAATCTCTATAAAACTTGGCTAACTTGGGCCAACGCTCCACAAAGCGGGCTTCATACAAGTTCAACTCGGGCACCGCTGTGGGAAGTGTCAGGTTCGAGACACGCAACTGAACCTCAAGGTCCACATCGTCCAAAGAGTTCAACTTCTTGCCGCCGCTACGCAAGGTAAACGCCGCATGACAAGGACTTCCATGAAACGTGCCATCAAACTCCGCGTGAACCTTATCGGCGGATAGCTCAACAAAACCCTTAACTTTATCAAACCGCAAATAGCGCTGGTCCGACGCTATCTTTTCCTCTTCTGCGTTTATTGGCACAGAAAGTCGCGCACCATCTAACTCAATCGTAGCTGACCGCGGACGATCTTCCTCCGAACCTTGGCCAAAGTCATAATCTTTAACTCGAACCGTACCGCTTAATCCTAACAGGTCCGACCACACGCCCACGGTGTCATACTTGGCGTTGACGGCTATCATCACCGTCTCAACTGACATCCAGGGCAAGCCGCCGTCGATATTTCGCGCGCGTCCAGAAATCAAATCAATCTGCGAATGGCCGCTGACTGGCGCATCGCCTAGCCGCCGCCATACGACGTCATAAAACTGGTTATCCTTCACGGAAAGTTTTCCGCGAACTTCCAAATCTATTTGCTCGACCAAAGTATCTTGCCCATCGCGCTGCTGCATCACCACCACACGAGCTTTTCGCAATTCCAGTGAAGGCGGTGCCAGCCAGTCGCCGCTTTTTTCTGTATCGCCACTCCAGACAAGTGCGCCAAGATTTGTCTTACCCGTTTTCGCATCACGAACAATCGTACAGGTAGGCTCCACAGCTAACACCGACTTAATGCGTAAATCGCCCTTGAGCATGGACATGAAATCTGGCGTAACAATAAGTTCACGACAAGCAAAAATCGGCGGCTGAACTTGATCGGTTTCATCCGATGGCGATTGATCCTCAGACGATGCCGCGTGAATTTGAACGTTAATCAATCGCAAATCATCGAACCACGAGAAGGAAGCCTTTTCGATCGTCACATGGGCGTTAATGTGTCGTTGCAAAAATGACTGCGCGGCGAATCGCATCTGCGCTTCGTTTAATACCAACGACAACACAAAGCCGATGCCGACAAAAATGCCCACGGCAAACATCACCACATACGCCCACCTCGGCAGCCCTCGTCGAGCGCGAGGGCTTTCGCTGGAACTGCGCGGCGATGTCGTTTTTTTGCTCATGATGATTTCAATCGACTAACCGACCGCCACTCCCACAGCCGGACAACTGCCCACGCAGCTAACAACTCAAGCAAAGGCATCGCGGGCAAACGATATCGCACGCTACCCACAAACAAGCAATGCACCAAGGTGATATAAACGCCCGGCAACAGCAACCAAGCCACCACCCGCCAACCACCATTCTCTCGTATTCTCAACAACCTCCAAGCCCCGACAAGGGCTAATCCGTAAATCGGTATCGTCCAAACCGCTGAAATCGCCCGCACAGCCGATGATTGATAAGTTTTGACGTTGGGAAGCGGGTTCCACAGCCTTGATAATTTCACTCCGGCCAATTTCACGATACGCACCGGATCATCTCGCATCGCCTCAAACGAAGCCTTCATAAACCAGCGATTCCACGCAGCTTCGTCCAGCCCGCTCACTTCTGACATCATCGAAACATCAGCTAAGTCACCGCTGCCATCCGCCTGTGGACCAACGCCGTCATAAAGCGAAATCCCGCCGCGATGCGTTAGCCAACACCACTCACCCGCTACGCGACTATTTCGCGCCGCCCAAGGCAACAACGAAACCACCACCACAAGCATCGCCAGCGTCACACCACGCATCGCCCGCCATCGATCTTTGGCACAAACCACTAACCATAACCACATCAACACGACCAAGCCAAGACTCGACTCACGCACATAAATACTCAAAGCTGACATCAACCCGACAGTCAACCAAACTGACCAACGGCGATCGTCCTGCTTACCGCTGACCAAGGGATTCACGATTAGATACAGCGCAAGCAAGACAAATATGAACAGCGTTTCGGTAAGCAGAAGTGAAGAGAAAAATACCAGGAACGGGTCACACGCGACCAGCAACCCTGCGACGACACCCACCGCAGGCGAAAATAACCTCCGCCCTAGCACCGCAACAAGTACCGCAGCCCCCGCGCCAATCAGCCAATGACCAATCTTCGCCACGATAATTCCGGATGGGATTTGGGTAAAAACGGAAAGGACGCCTGGGTAAAGCGGCATGCGTGTTGCCCGAAAGCCAAACTCATCGCACAGGCCTCCGCCCTTTGCCAGCGAAGTCGCCATTAGCCAATACTGCTGCTCGTCGGGAAACTCTAACGATGCGTCCCCCGCAGCTTGCATCAACCGCCAAACGCCCCACCCAACCCGCAACGATAAAGCCACGAGAAAAACCAGCCAACTCCCTCTCCAAATCGCTCCATGACGATTGGCTAATCCTTCACGATGGGTTGGCACTTTAGCTATGACTAAATCGACTCAATAGGACAGGCCTGAAGATGCAACACGCGGCGCGTGAGTGACGTTATCTTGACACGTTCGTCTATGCGATGACCAATAATCCAAATAGGGCCTAGGTGGTCGCAAAGCACAGCTACCCGCTCTCTTGCGAGAGGCTCAACTTTGGCATCAGTCAAAAAATCAGACAGCTTTTTCGTTCCTGGCGCACCCAATGGGAAAAACCGCTCCCCTGACCGCCTTGGCCTAACCACCAGCGGCAATCGAACAGCATCGAAATCGACATATTCCTCCATCGGACTAGCCTGTTCACGCAGGTGCGCAATATCAGCCGCCCCAACGTCCTCGATCGTGC
The DNA here is from genome assembly GCA_024280855.1 of Planctomycetota bacterium. Taxonomy (GTDB): domain Bacteria; phylum Planctomycetota; class Phycisphaerae; order UBA1845; family UBA1845; genus JAJRPG01. The sequence goes on from JAJRPG010000060.1 coordinate 19,295, forward strand.
AATCAATCACCAGTCGTCGAATAGGTAGCGTCGTTTTACCCGGTACATGCACAGATATTTCCGGCGAAATCGCTTCACGAGGCTCGTCCGACGGGAATGAAAATACCAACTGCTTATACCGCTTCTCAATCTCCATGCCGCCCGGCAATTGCACATGCTTGCCGCTGCTCGAATCGCCAATTAAATCAACGGCTGCGACAAGGTTCGCAAAGGATAAGTTTTGTTCACCCAACCCAAACGAACGGTAGGCTAACCGTACCAACTCGGTCTGTACGATACGACTTTTACGCCCCACGGCTTCACCGTTGAGAATCAATTCCTGATCGGTCCGCGCGATCACCAATGTTTCAAAAGTGCGTTGCACCGTTTCGCTGAGATACTCTTCTAACCATTGCGCCTGCTCACCAAGCCTGGTCAGCGCGTCTCGAACTTGTGGATTCACCAAATCTTCAACTTGAGGCAATATAACATTCCTCATGCGATTGCGCATCGGCTCATTGGATTCGTTGCTCTTATCCTCACGATAGGCTACGCCCACGTCATCAAGATATTCGCAGATAGACTTTCGTGTAAATCGAAGGAGCGGGCGAACCAAATTTATCTCACTACCAAAATGAAGCGCTCGCATAGCTGGAATGCCAGCCAATCCGCGTAACCCCGTGCCGCGTAAAATGCGATGCAAAATGGTTTCCGCGTTGTCGTCCGCATGATGACCAACCGCCACCAGCTTAGCCCCGGTCTTCAAACACACTCTTTCAAAAAAAGCATATCGCTCATGACGACCAACTTCTTCCTCGCCACCAGATGCTTGCTTGGATAACGAAGCCACATCTCGCTGATCGATTGTACATGGCAGGCTATAATCATCGGCTACCCCCTGCACAAAAGCGGCATCAGCCTCAGCTTCTTCGGGGCGTAGTTGATGATTTAGATGAGCAATGTGAATCTTGAGTTGCCAGTCGGATTTTTTATTGAGTGAATAAAGCAGATGCAATAGTGCGATCGAATCAGGCCCGCCTGACACACCGACCACAACGCGACTATCCTTAGCCATCGATAGATGCGAATCCAATTCGTGAGCGATAGCCTTGAGCATATCACCAATCCCCCGTTGACCAACCAGCCGATCGCGCTCCCCAAAGCACGTCAGCAAAAAACCGTACTCTTACACGTCAATCATATGGGCTACGTCGCTCATCATCTCAGAAAGCGTAGGATGCGGATGAACGGTAGATGCAATATCGTGCCCCACAGCGCCCATCTCCAGAGCCAGCACCGACTCGGCAATCATTTCGCCAGCATGAATCCCGCTAATCCCCACGCCCAATAGTCGCCCAGTCGTCTTATCATAGATCAACTTAGTCAACCCGTCGGTTCGCCCCAGCGCGACCGCCCTACCCGAAGCTGCCCAAGGCATTTTCTTGATCGCGTAGTTAAGCCCCTGCGTCTTAGCCTCTTCTTCTGTCACCCCTGCCCAGGCAATTTCAGGATCAGTAAATACAACGGCTGGAATCGCTCGCGGTTCAAATACAACATCTTTTCCAGCTAATCTATCAGCAAGGACCATCCCCTCGTGCAAAGCTTTATGGGCTAACATGGGATTGCCAATGACATCGCCGATGGCAAATATCTTCGGTGCGGTCGTCGCAAAGCCTGCGTCAACCTGAATAAAACCGCGTTCATCGACCTCAACGCCAACTTTGTCCAGGCCCAAGTCCCGCGAATTTGGCACCCGGCCAACAGCGACCAATACCTTGTCGAACTTTTTGGATTTCGGGACGTTCTTACCCTCAATCCCCAGCGTGATAGAGCCTTTAGTCTCTTTCATGCTAACGACCCGGGTCTCCAAACAAATCTCGGTAAAATCAGATTCGAGGCGTTTGAACAAGGGACGACACAAATCTCGATCCGCACCGGGCAACAACGTCGGTGTCATCTCAATGACAGTCACCTTAGAACCTAAGCCCGCGTAAACCTGACCTAATTCCAGACCTATATACCCGCCACCAATAACAGCTAGGGTCTTGGGAATATCTTTCATCGCCAGCGCCGTTCGCGCCGTGAGTACATTCGGCGAATCTATTTGAATATCACGCAGACGAATCGCGCGTGACCCTGTCGCAATAATCGCTCGACGAAACTTGATGCGGGCAATATCGCCATCTTTAATAACGACATGTTTGCCATCCTCAAAAATCGCCGTGCCCTGCACCCGCTCCACACCAAACTTTTTACACTGACTAGCCAAACCTGCTGAAAGCTTATCAATCACGCTGTCTTTATAGGCACGAATGGCATTCACATCGATCTTGGGCTTGCCAAAATCAATGCCCTTCTCTTTCGAGCTAGCAGCTGAGTGAATAAGTTCGACCATTGACAAATAAGTCTTGGAGGGAATGCAGCCACGTTGCAGACACACGCCGCCTAGTACGGGCATGCGTTCTACAATGGTCGTCGAAATGCCGTGTTGCGCAGCCCGAAAAGCCGCATGATAACCACCAGGGCCGCCGCCAATAACTAGAAGATCCGTCTCCTGCGTGAACTCACCTACAACCATGTCGGGTTTCCTTACCTACTTATTGGCTTGTGCCATCGACTACTTTTACAACGCACCAAACATCAATCAGTCCAGCATAAACCTAGCCGGTGTATTCAGGTAGCTAATAATATCGCCGGCAAATCTTGCGGCGTTCGCACCGTCAGTCACCCGATGATCGAACGATAGATTAAACGGCAATTGCAACGCCTCAGATAACTCGCCGTCTTGAATCACAGGCACTTTGCGTGAACGACCAAGACCTAAGATAGCCACTTCGGGATAGTTAATAATCGGCGTACTCACCGTACCACCCAACGCACCAACATTGGTAATCGTAAACGTACCGCCGCGTAAATCTTCAATCGCAAATTTATTGTCACGAATGCGATCCGCTAACAACCGCAGCTCCTGCGCAATGCCACGTAGCGTAAGTTGATCTGCATTACGCATCACCGGAACCACCAGGCCTCGCTCCGTATCGACAGCGATTCCGATGTTCACATATTCCTTGTAAATCACCGTGCCCAGGTCTTCATCTAACGAAGCATTAAAAATCGGATGTTTCTTCAAACCCAAACAAACCGCCCGAATCACAAAGGCCATCAGCGTCAGCTTGGGATCATTCCCCGTAGCCTCATTTAGCTCACGACGCATCAACTCAAGATCGGTAATATCCACATCGTCACAGTGCGTCACATGCACAGCCGTAAACGCAGAACGTGACATTTGCTTCGCGATGGTTTTACGAATTTGACTTACCGGTACGCGACATGTCTTGCCCCAGTTGTCACTACCCGACTCGCCCGCAGGAATGCCAACCGGCGCCACAGCCGCACGCGACATCGCGCCCGAAGCCGAAGCTGCATCCGATGCACCGCCGCCAGCAACCGCGCTTTCCACATCAGATTTAGTGATCCGTCCACCCGCACCACTGCCGGTGATGCTGTCCAGATCAATACCCTTTTCCCTTGCCAATTTTCTTACCGCAGGCGCAGCCGCTGCCGTTGTCCTTCGCGGCGCACCATTAGACGCCGACGTTGAAGACGCAGCCGTGTGTGAAGTAACGGGAGCAGGCGCAGGCGTTGATGCTGATGGCTTAGCTGCCTTGGCAGCTTTACCCGAAGCAGCAGGCGCAGCAGCCCCACCATCTTCAAAGGTGACAACCACGTCGCCGACGTTTACCGTCTGCCCATCTTTCACATGTACCTGCTGCACCTTGCCAGAATAAGGGGAGGGTATTTCAACCGCAGCCTTGTCGGTTTCAACCTCCATAAGATACTGATCTTCGACGATCGTCTCACCCGCGCTTACAAGAACGCGAATGATCTGCGCCTCCGCAATACCTTCACCGAGATCAGGAAGAGCGAATTCCTTAGACATCAAATTAACTCCAAGGGGGTTAGCAAAGTAAATTTAGAAATAGTTAGTCCGTCTGCCCCAAAATCCACCGCAGGCAAACTACCCGCCTACGATAACCTGCGGGGCTACTCGAACGCCAACACTTCACGAACAGCATGAGTAATACGATCAGTATTTGGCAAAAAGGCCCGCTCACGCGCGAAGTAGGGGAACTGTACGTCAAATCCGGTGATTCGGCGAATCGGTGCCTCCAGATAGTCCAAAGACCGCTCCACAATACGGGCTACGACTTCAGAGCCGATGCCGCAATTGCGAGGCCCCTCATGCACCACCACCGCACGGCCAGTTTTCTGGACCGAATTAATAATGGTTTCAGTATCAAGAGGCGACACCGTCAACAGATCGACCACTTCAATAGAAGCCCCATCCGCCTCAGAAATATCCTCAGCCGCCTCCAAGCAAGGCCGCATCATCGCACCATACGAAATAATCGTCAGATCACTACCTTCTCGAGCCACATGGGCCTTGCCCAGCGGCATATACTCCAGCTCGTCCGGAACCTCCTCCTTAAAAGCTCGGTATAATTGCTTAGGCTCATAAAAGATGACCGGGTCCGGATGGCGAATCGACTCTAATAACAACGCCCGCGCATTTCGCGGCGTCGAAGGAATAACTGTAAGCAAGCCCGGCGTATGGGCATAATAAGCTTCTCGACTTTCACTATGATGCTCAACCGCACGAATGCCGCCGCCGTAAGGCATACGAATCACCATCGGCATACCATATCGCCCGCGTGTGCGGTTGCGAAAGCGAGACATGTGTTGCTCTACCTGGTGAAAAGCCTGATAGGCAAAACCCGAAAACTGCATCTCAGCCACAGGTTTTAACCCATAAAGCGCCATACCAACTGCGCCGCCAATAATCGCCCCCTCCGCGAGCGGAGTATCGATCACACGCTTATCGCCGTAACGATCCAACAGATCAGCCGTGGCACGAAACACGCCTTCGTCTACGCCGATGTCCTGACCTAATAGCACGACAGAATCATCCGTTCTTAAGGCGTCATCCATCGCGCGATTGATCGCGGACAACATCGTCATCATCGTCATGGAACCCGTCCCGCTATCTTGACCACCCGCACCGGCATCGAATTTACCGTTGGGTGGCGTACTTTTGGAGTTACCGCTGGATCGCTTCGTAGCTGGTATACTTGACATAATCTAGTGCCCCAATCCAACGCCTTCGCGCTCTATACAAGCCGCGAACTCTGCCCGTTGCTCAACCAATTCCTGCGGCATCTCAGCTAGCAAGTAATCAAAACAATCCATCGGATCGACATCGCGACAAGCCTCATATCGCTCCACCGCTCCGGCGACCTCAGCTAAAATCTCTTTCTCAATTTTCTCGATAGAAGCCTTGTCAAGAATCTTCCGCTCTTTGAGATACTTTTGAAAACGAGGAATCGGATCCAACTTTTCCCACTTCGCAACTTCAGCATCCGAACGATATTTCTTAGGATCATCAGCTGTGGTATGAACGCCCAGACGATAAGTCACCGCCTCAATCAACGTGGTACCGCCGCCAGACTTAGCCCGGTCTACCGCTTCTTTTGTAGCTACATAGACCGACAAAGGGTCGTTGCCATCTACCTGAATACCTTCCACACCGTAAGCAATAGCCTTTTGAGCAATGGTCTCAGAAGCCGTCTGCTTTTCGCGTGGAATCGAAATTGCCCATTGGTTATTCTGGATCAATACGATCAGTGGAAGCTTATACACACCGGCGAAATTCAGCGCTTCGTGGAAATCGCCTTCGCTAGTGCCACCGTCTCCGCAATAACAAAGCACGGCGTGGTTATCACCTTTACAATGCATAGCCCAGGCAAGCCCCATCGCGTGGGGAACCTGCGAGGCAATCGGCACCGCTATCGGCGTATCGTTCACGCCCTCCGGCGGTTGACAACCCTCTTCATAGCCGCCCCAGAATTTCAGCACTGTCTCCAAAGGCCAGCCTCGATGATAAAAAGAGCCAGGCTCACGAAAAGCGTGAACCACCCAGTCTTCAGGCTCCATCACTACTGTAGCCGCACAATGAGTAGCCTCCTGACCCCGACACGGCCCATAAGTGCCGATGCGACCCTGACGCTGCATGTTAATACACCGCTCGTCTAACCGACGGGCGGTCATCATGAGGCGGTAAATATGTAGCAGCAGCTTGGGATCAAGCTTGGGGTCTAAGGCCTCGTCGACCTTGCCCTTGCCGTCAATAATGGACAAATAATCAATCGATGCTTTAATTTTTAATTTCTTACGTGGCAATTTGAACCCTCTCCCTCGGCCCATACAAGACCATATTTAGGCGCAGTTTAGACGGAAAGATCGTTCGACACAAATCCTGGCCATCTGCATCACCAAAAGCGTTACCAGCACGAGATTGCTCAGTCCAACATTCTCACACGCATTTGGGCGATCAAATAATCCTCTGCAATTAGTGCCGTAATGAGACAAATACGATATCAGTCTCATGGCTGAGACATCACCGATGTCCACGCGTAGACATTTTAGCCAAAGCGATGATCGCAGCTGCACTCAACGATGCCAGTATTAGCCAAACGCTCAGCGACACCAACATGCCATCTTCAAAGCGATGAAACTTTTCTACCAGCAAATGAGCTATCGGTGTGAAACCTGGCACACGAAGCAAGGCTGAGGTTGGCAACTCTGACATCGACAACGCCGCGACCACTGCGCCCAGCGCTAACCAGATAGGCCAATACATCATGACTATTAAATGAGCCAATACGCCAGATTCATCCGCGCCATCCGTACCCGCCTGGGCCTGTAAATCGCGATCAACGAAACGGGCAATTAGATAGCCACCCAGCATCGCTATCCAGCCAAATCTTGCAACGTTTCCCAGCATGACGATAGGCCAATGGTCGTATACCCAGCCGAACGGACCTGAGTTGTAGGCTGCGATGAAAGTTTCCCCCACCAACGCCCCCGGCGCAGCCCCGAACAAAATCGATAGCCCCAAAATACCGCGCATCGCATAACTCATCCCGGTTGACCGAGTCGCACCAGCTACCCCCCACCCCATCAATACCGAAACCAAACCAGCGGCACCAGCGACCATGAGCGACATCTTCAACTCATGGTCATAAGTCAGCCAGGCCTCCACCATCGCCTCCTGGCTCAATAGCTTCACACATAACGCGCCAACAGGTATGACGATCGACACGCATATCAAAACAAGCGTTAGGATCATCACATATGGATTAGGTGCCATGACTACGTCAGTTTCATGGTAGTCCGTTTGCTCGCCAGGCAGTCGCACAGCCAGATAAATCGCAGCGCTAACGGCCATCAATGTTACGCCTATGGATGGCAGCGCGGGCCAAACGACAGCAGCTGCGCCATTCGTGCTTGTGGCCCAGCCTAATAATTCTGTAGCATAAACAATCAGCCCGCACGCATGGGGTACGCTGTATTCGTTAAAGAAAAAAACAAAGCAGCAACAGGCGACCATAGCTATGTAGTGTCGCATCGCTGGCAAGCCTACATGCAAAAATGCGCGGGCACGAGTGGTTTGAAGCAACGAAGCCTCAAACGTACTTCGTGAAACGTGGGTCCACCCCCACCCCAAAAGCACTGATGCCATAGGCCAAGCCCACAAAGACCACATCGCTACGCACGCCCAAGGTGAACCTACCACATGGGGAATCAATCGCTGCCAGCCAAAGACGTAAACCATTGGTGGGGCGAGTACAATCGAAAACAACGCAACAGCTAGCACGGGGCGATCAAGCGCACGATTAACACGAGCGATTATCACGGCTGCGGGAATTGATATAGCCAGAGTAGCCAGGGTCGTAGCCAGGGCCATCCACGCACTTTTACCTACTAACATAAGCCATCGCGGAAAGGACTCAGCCATCTCGTCGCTGGCACGAACTTCTAACGCCAGCGTCCCCAGAAACGCAATCATTGGCCAAACCAATACGCAAAGATACGCCAGCCAGGCTAAACCAATGATCGCTTTACCTGTCACGGATGCTTTCATCTTAAAAGAATTTTTCGCACGGAGGACATGGCTTCGTCCATCACATCGACCACGTCTTCGTAGCTAACCTGCGAAACCGGGGGCAATGACATCGCCAGGCTTTTTCTCAGCGCCGCTCGAACAGGCGTATTACGCGACTCGCTCTTGGCTAACATGCGTTCAACCTCGCTACTCACGAGATAATCTACCAATTGGTGAGCCAGCATTTCGTGAGGCGCACCTTTAATCAATGCTACGGTGCAGGGAATGAACAGTGTGCCACCGTCTCCCATATCCAGAAAACGCATTTCGACAGACGCGCCGCTTCTTTGTGCCATCAGCACGTCATCGGTGTCGGTCATCGCAAAACCCACTTGACCAGCGATTAACGCACGCACCGCTGAGCTGTTACCATCAACCACGGTCACGCCCCCGTCGCTTAGCCGTTGCAAATAATCCTGGGCTTGCCCTGCTCCCCATAGTGAAAACATGGCAGCGACATGGCCTCTGGTGGTCCCGAACAACGGATTGGCCATGGCTAAATTAGCTGCGTACCGAGGCTCAGCTAGCTCTTGCCATGACCGTGGTAAGGCCGATACTTCGGTGCGTTTTGGATCATAGGCTAATACGCGACCTCGAAGCGCCATAGCTGTCCATCGTTGCTGCGGGTCTTTATATCGCGTAGGAATATCCTTCGCCGCTGGAGATTCATACGACGCGAGAAAGCCTGACCTAGCCAATCGAATGGTTTGAAAAATTTCGCTCGACCAAAAAACATCCGCCCGAGGTTTTGAAGACCGCGCTTCACGCATGATCTTATTGACAAGCCCGGTGGTCTTACCCGCTTCCGTATCACCAATGCGCAGCAGTTTAATGCCGCTACGATTTTCAAACTCGTCAAGTACGTCGCGTGCAAAACTTTCGTCGATGCTATAATAAACAACAAGCTGCTTAGTCGATGTCGATGGATTCTCATCCTGTTTATTACAGCTACAAACAAACAAGAGAAGTACGGCAACAGGTAAAAGTGACTTTTGTAAATTCTTCATCATCAATGAAACCACCCAAGGATTTACGATAATCCCTAAACAATAAAACCATCACGCACTTGCCCTGCAGAAATGTACCCGCAATATCGATGATTGACTATGGTGGAAAGTGCTAGTCGAAGACCTCTTGCAGGGCATGGTCATAGACCTGCCTTTACCATGACAACTGCAATGCGAGCTTGGTGCATTTTGCGGTGTTTTGTCCGCTCGTTGAACGGCGTATCTTTATAGTGAAAATGGCGATGATAGGTGATCGATGGTTTAGGCAGTCAACCTTTCGCTAGTAAGTGAAAGAACGACCGTGCCCTACCAGAGCGATACCATCGATTCAAACCGCTTACACGGAACCGCGCGGGTTGAAACCCGCGGCTCATTATGACGATTAAAATTGGCGTCGCTGACGGGCTGAGGGGATGCTTAATTGTTGGCGATACTTTGCGACTGTACGACGGGAAATTTCTACGCCCTCGCTCTTCAACATAGCTGCGATCTTATCATCTTTGAGCGGCTCTTTACGATTTTCCGCTTCGACAATTTCTTTCACGCGCATCTTCACGCGGTCCCAGCCAACGCTTTCACCGCTTTCTGTTTCGGTGCCGCCGGTAAAGAAATATCGAAGCGGGAAAATGCCACGCGGCGTTTGAACATATTTCTGGGCTACGGTTCGACTGATGGTAGACGGGTCGCATTCAAGTTCCTCAGCTAAATCACTCATACGAAGCACTTTTAAGCCGGATGGCCCCATGTCGAAAAAATCACGCTGTTTTTCTACAATCGCGCCCGTCACCTCAAGAATACGGCCTCGCCGAAAGGCCACGGCGTCGATAATCGCATGAGCGGACTCAACCTGCTGCCGGGCAAAGTCTCGCGTCTCCTTACCATTGTTTTTTGTCTTAGCCATTTCAGCCACGTCATCGCGGATGCACAATTCAGGCACGGTACTTCTCGGCAAACGAACGGTTAGCCCACCGCCAGTTTGTGCGTATTCAACAATAACATCCGGGCGAATGGGAGGCTCTGTGCGATCACCCACCAGATTACCGGGGTGCATATGCAGCATTGAACCCATAGCAGTGATAGCAGCGGTTATCTCACCGAGGGAATAGCTTGTCGCCTTGACGATCGCAGGAAGCCGATTGTTAGCTACATCAGATAAATGTTTTTCTATCAGCGTTCGCTCGATCTGATTATCACCAGGCAACGCATCCAGCTGAATAAGCAAACACTCTTGTAAATCACGCGCACCCACGCCACACGGCTCAAGCTTCTGCACTTCTTTGAGCGCGGCTTCCATGACCTCGTCAGACTCGCGGCGTTGCATGTCCTGGGAAACCGCTTCCAAAGTCATGTGCAAATAACCATCTGAATCAATATGATCGATGATGGCTTTGCCCGCTCGCAGGAGCGCCTCATCCCATTCGAGTACGGACCACTGGGCGTGCAAATGTTCTTGTAAATTTTCACCCCGACCAGGCGTGTTAGCTAACGCTGCCATTTTGGGATCGCGATCAGAATCTGCGACGCGGCGAATACCGGAGAGCGAACGGCTATCGTCATCTAAGCCATAGTTGCGGGTGATGTTGGCTAACTCCGCAAAACGATCTCCATCGTGATCGGCAAGATGATCTCCCTGTATACCCTCAGTGGATTCGTCCGGGTTTGGCTCAGGCTCTTTAATCTCAAGCGCAGCATTTGATTCTAACGATTCGTTGATATACGATTCGAGGTCCGCGATATGCTTTTGCAAAATGGACATCGACTGGATGAGCTGCGGCGTTAGCCTTTGCTCCATCCGAAGATGCTGCCCTAAAGATTGCGAAAACATGTGCGACATCGATCAATCCTAACTAAGCCCAAGTCCTGCCTTTCAACACCGTAGCACACGTCGTGCCACAGGTATACTCTTCGGCGTCGAATCTATCACTACATTATAGTCTTCAAATAAAAGCCTGGGAGGGGAGCGGTAAAAACAGCTATCGGACGACACCTGGGTTTGATATGCATTTTTCGCCTGGTGATAAATCGTCTGCCATATGGCAGTTTTCGACGCATTACATCTTAGTTCGGCCACGAATCGCGGATTCTAACATGCCTAGATTGGCGTACTCCAACTGAGAACCCACAGCTAAGCCTCGCGCGGGCCTGGATACATGAACATCGTAATCACCGAGCAAGCTTTGAATATGCAGGGCTGTGCCGTCGCCGTCGATCGTGGGGTTCAGGGACAAAATAATTTCCTTGATTCCGCCCTGACGCACGCGATCGACTAACGCATTGATCGTCAAGTCCTCCGGGTCTACACCTTCCAACGGCGCGATGTGTCCCATCAACACATGATACTTTCCATGAATCAGACCGGTCGCCTCCAACAACAAAACGTCTTTGGGTTGCTCAACCACCCACAACTCGCCCTCGTCACGAGCCGTATCGGCGCAGATTGAACAAGGGTCCGTTTCGGTAAGATTAAAACAAGTTTTACAATGAAGAATTTTATCTTTGACGTCTAAAAGCGCGCGGGCTAACCCGTCAGCTAAATCGCGTTTCTCTCGGAGAATGTGAAAGGCTAAACGCTCTGCACTGCGCGGACCAATGCCGGGAAGCTTTTGGAAATGCGCCTTGAGGCGACCTAACGATTCTATTGATTCCATCTTCACAGATTCGGCTCACATCAAAAGTGAAAAATTATTTTGGCCCGCCGCCCAGCATGTCGCTTAAGCCGGGGATGTTCATCCCGCCAGTCAGAGCAGCCATCTCGCCCTTAGTCGCTTCTTGAGCCTTGGCGACAGCTGCGCCAACCGCGGCTTTGATGAGGTCTTCAAGCAGCTCGACATCCTGAGCAGCAGTTGGTTCAATTCTAATATCTACCAACGTGCCTTTACCATCTACCGTTGCTCGCACCGCCCCACCACCGGCATCAGCTTCGTATCGCCGGCTGGCTAACTCCTCTTGCAGCTGCGACATGTTGCCTTGCAACTGCTTCGCAGCTTTCATCATCCCTGCTATATCAGAAATTCCACCGAACATCTTTTGCTCCTAAATAATCCACCGGCTGACCGAACATAATTATTTCTCTGAATCGGTTTTCGTAGCGGTATGAACCTGATCTTGATCGCCCATCGGACGCACGTCAAACAGCGTACCGTCAACCTCGGCTGTGACCCGCACCACCAACGGGTCTTTGGCTGCCTTTGCCCACTGAGCCGCTGATATTTGAACCGGCATTTTTATCGCAGGCTCGTCAGACGATGCTTTCACCGCAGGCCTAGGCTTCGAAACCGTCGGAGGCAATACTTCTGCGACGGGCTTACTTTTCGTAATTGACGACCCGGACTGCGTAGCCGTAGATGCTGCGGGGCGAGGCGTTGGCACTTGTTTCGCAGGCGTCTCAAGCTTAGGCGTTACTTTTTTTTTTGGCATCGCCGCATCTTCGCCGTCGGTTTCAATGCGTGCGACGAGGTCTTTGATTTCAGAGAATTGATGACACATCGCCAGCCGAACAATAGCCGCGTCTGCCAGGGCGCGAGACGCACCGCTATAACGGACATTGCGCCGCAATTCTTCCAGCATCGAAACCATATAGACAAAAGTAGGCGCATCAAAAGCACTAGCCTGCTTGGATAATTCTTCGCGAAGCTGCGACGCGACGTCGACCAATTCGGTCTGAGCGCCGCATACCCGCAGCATCATCAGCGTCCTGGCATGATTGATAAGATTGTCACAAAATCTATCGACCGTTCGACCACCCTGCAACGCCACGTCAAACGCCTGCAAAGCGCCCGCTGCGTCGCCCGAAGCGATGCAAGCCATGACATTAGCGGCTAGTTCGTCGTGCGGCGGTGGAATAATTTCATCCACCACAGCCGACGTCAGATTTTTCGACTCAAACGACAGCACCTTATCCAGCAATGACAACGCATCTCGCATTGAACCATTAGCCAGGCGTGAGATGCGGCGAAGTACACTGTCCTCTGCTTCCACTTTTTCGATATTGAGAATTTCACGAAGATGTTCGGAAATCGAGTTCGCATCAATAGCTTTGAAGTCAAACTGCTGACATCGGCTCTTAATGGTCGCAGGAACTTTTTCGGGGTCGGTCGTAGCTAATACAAACTTTACATGCTCCGGCGGCTCTTCCAGCGTTTTGAGCAGCGCGTTAAACGCCCCCGTACTGAGCATATGCACTTCGTCGATGATATATATTTTGAATCTTGACCGCGTAGGACGAAAAGCCGCATTGTTCCGCAGCTCACGGATGTTATCCACACCGGTATTGCTCGCGGCGTCAATCTCAACGACGTCAACATCTTCGCCCTCGGAAACCGACCGGCAAGAATCACATTCGCAGCATGGAGAGATGGTCGCGGTATCACTGGCGAGACAATTCATCGCCTTGGCTAGAATCCTAGCCATCGATGTTTTTCCGACCCCGCGCGTCCCCGTGAATAGATATCCGTGATGAACACGACCGGATTCGATGGCGTTTTTGAGTGTGGTTGCAATAGCCCCTTGCCCGACGACTTCGTCGAACGTGCTGCTTCGATAGGCTCTAGCCAGGACGCGATACGCCATGCTTGCACTTAACCCCGGATAAACGATTGAACCCAACCATGCCCGCCCGGCGGGATAGCTAGCTAATTCAGGCGATAGTCATTGACGATCAGGCGATCCACGGCACCCGAATGGTACAAGTGGGCTGCTCTGTTTCCAGCCTGACCCGTTGCCCGCAACACCCGCTGCATGGGACCTGAACGTCAATGAATACCGCCGAATAGGCCTACGACCTCGGCTGAGGCGGATCATAGCATGTTTGGCGTTAAAAGCTAACCGGATTTTCACGAGACGTATCGCGGATATCGGCGTTGGATACTTCATTTCCGCCAATTCAACGGCTTCAATTGTGCCGATTGATAGGAGAATCAACCTGTCTCGCAATCGGACGTTGTGGTTTCAGATATTACATTATTAAGGATGATACCTGATACCCAAGCCCTACTTATGGTATAAGCTTTAAGAAGGTGGCGGTGCAGGCGAATTACCCTACCCCGACCGCGTTTGTGCCGCCATCTCTTTTTTCTCTTGTTATTTACTCACTTTATGAATGTTATTTACACTTGGTATCCGCGCGGGCGGAAGTCCGCGGCTCGATTTTTTGAATCAACGATGCCTATGGGCGATGCCACTCGTTGCAATTTGCGCACATATCGTGTTCCGAAAAATCGCCGCAGTTGTGGGCGTTTCGTACCTGCTGGAATTTCTTTGATAACCAAACCTGGGCGAGAGAGTTTTCAGTTAATGAACCTATAGCTGAACTGCCGCAAAAATCCTGATCGCATAATACTACATCACCATTGGCTAGCACTACGCACCGGCTACGCAAGCGCGAACACGAGGCACGAGGAGACGGAGCCATGTTCATGACGCTGTGGTCGGGGAACTGTTTGGCATAATGGCTCGCCCCGCTAATCGCCACCGTACCCAACTTGCGATTCCAACCATCGAAAAACACGTCCAATTCTTGCGCGTTCTGCTTGGCTTTGGTTATCTCTGGGACCATCAAAGGAACCGCACTGCCACGCTGTTGACATCTTTCTGTTACACGGTCCATGTTTCGACGGACGTGTTCCAAGCTCGCAGCGGACGGATCATTCGGCGACATCAATTGCCCATATAGGCCTGGCGTCCACGCATCCAACACGATGTTCAATATATCAACCCGATGATCGATCATGGCATCGATATGCGCGTCAGTCATGACAGAAGCATGAGTTCTCACGGCGAGGCCAAAAATCGGTGACTCACGCCGCTGCCCTTCACGAATCGCAGCTAAAATAGCTGGAAACTGAGGGTGCAACAGTGGTTCCCCAAAACCGCCGAGTACCATCAAACTATCATCATACGCGCTAAGCTCAGCCGCGATGCCATGAACCATCTCAACCGTGATAGGCCCACGCGAGGGCACGCGCGAGCCACGCGGTCGAAGCATCGCGTCGGGATAACTGTCCTCAGTCGTCAACTCAATCTCAACTTCTCGCGGCAAAGGCTGCACAGTTCCATTGGCTCGCTTCGTCAACCATCGCCCCACGTTCGCTTCGCCTACCACCTCTTCACCCGCTCGCAGAAAATCTTCGACCGTAGCAACTCCCCGACTTGTGTCCGCTAGCAACCGGCCTGCACTGTAACGAAGCTCGACAGGAATTTCGCAACAGCCTGGCAAAAATATCTGATCTTTACGAGGAACGTCGGGCTGATAACCAAACACCCAACCTATAGGAATACTCTTTTCGGCCAATTCCTGCACGGCATCCCGATGTAACAACACGCCAGCTAAACCCGGAGGCGCCTGCGTGAATGTCATGGTAATTTCTTCTTCGGCTTCGACGCGGTCCTGATGCTCAATCATACGGTCAGCTAACACCGGATCGAACACCGCAGCCGAAGGCGACACGCATAGACAATAATCCGCAGTGACGTTTTGCAATACCTGTGCCAAGAGCGACGCATCTAAAAACTCATCAAAACTTGTCGTACCGCCTAGCCCGCCACGCCAACCGTCGAGCGACCATTTCCGGGCTGCCCGAACGAGCGCCTTCCAGGGAGTAGAAGTAATTCGAGCCGCGTGCAACTTGACTGGCAAATCAGCGAGGAGTGATGCGCACCGGGCATGTTGGTCCGTCGGACAAAGAATGTGAATCTCTGCAATGCGCTTCGCCTGCGATATGCGATCAATCGTGCGCAATAAAACAGGTACGCCATCAATCTCATCGCACAATCGGCTGCGCGTGCCCAGCGGCGTTTCGTCCAAATCGGCGGTTAGCACAGCCACTACTTTCATGATCGTTGTTGCGCTTCCTCAATACGAACACGAGCCAGGTTTAGCACTTCAAGCATATCCTTTGCACCTTCTGCGACTTCCTTCATAAACCGAATGTCTCGAACAAGCTGCTGCTTAGCCCGGTCCTTTTCATCATCATGCTCAACCGCACCAATGCGTCGATCAGCCGAGTATCGCTGCAACTCAGCCGTCTGCGTCGCGGCGTTGACGATCATATAACCTCGACTCGCGCGCGACACTTTAGTCCGCAACTCATCAATGCGAACAAGCTTGCGATTAAACTCGTCAGGCTGATTCAACAATCCTTGCAATTGCTTTAGCAATACCAATAGCTGCTCGCAGGTTGATCGGACATCTTTCAATTCACTCAGCCGTGCAGTTAGCTCAGCCCGCGTCGGCTCCAACCATCTTGTTTCGTGCCAATTTAAGGATTCTCGATAGGCAAAACGCTGCGGATCAATCGGCACTTCGCAAAAACGCTGCGAAGCTTCCACCAGCGAAATAGGCTCCGCACCACGAATCGCAGCCCCACCCTCTGTGGCATTTAGCACCTTACTTGAAACGCCGGCTATGTCTTTTTCAAATTGCTCCAGATAGGTAAGCAATAACTCGTCGGTATAAAGCGTAGCATTTTCAAGGCCATTCACTTTGCGAAGGATAGGCCCATTTCTCGCGATGCGGTCCCACTCCTTCATTTCGATCGAGTTAAACCGATTGATTTCGCTTCGCCAGGCTTGATGAATTTCGACGCCCGGCACATAAAATACATGCCCCGTAAAAGCTAAATCCTGCCCGACGAAAATGATGGGATCGCACCCTAAATAGTTGGCTAAATAAAAGGCTAAATGCGCAACCGTCGCCCCAGCGCTAAGACCATCGCGGGCGGCTAACTGCTCACCAATCAGCAACTCAGCCCATCCATTATGCAACAACGAAATCGGCCCGGGATAAAGATCGATGACTTCTTCAGAAGCTTTAGGCTCTGCGACGAGATGCACGTCAGAAAGATCGCCCACGTTTTCATAAAACTTTTTCGACATCGCATGAAAGTCAAGACTGGTCACAAAATCAGGCACGATGCCCCGCTGCATCAATGGCTTCAACGAAGTCTGCACCGCGATAATCACGGCTTTGCCTTTTAACGCCTTGATCTGATCGATATTACGCGACAGCGAAGGCCCGGCTGAAACAATAATACAAGGATCACCCACGAAGCGGTCCTTTAACACGTCGATGGGCGGCGTGGAAACATACGTCACCAGGTTCATCGCAATGTTACGACAAGTGATGCGTGAATTAGCCAAGAGCGTGGTGAGGCTCATGTGAGTAAACGTCACAAATTCCGAAATGGAATTCGTAATCGCGCTTTGAACGTCTGGCGCAATTTTCATCGAAGCCGCGTGGTCAACGAACTGTGCGCCAATCATCATCAACGTATGGTGAGGCTGAAGCACCTGATGAACACGAACTTTGTCGCCGTCCGTTAAAAACAATAGCCTGCCCGAAGAAATCATTTCTTCGATGTCTACATGGGAAAAAGCAGCGGCTAATAATGGGATCGACGGCTCGCAACAGACGATGATGAAATCGCCGCGAAGTCGCTCGTACAAAGCTTTGATATGATACCCCAACCCGAAGCCACGCACGACGAAACAATATTTTTCGTCAATCTCAACGCCTTCGATCAGGCTGCGGGCTTCGGCTTTTGGGTCGTATCGACTGTGCAAATAGATCGATTTGCCATCCGACGTTGTCATGCGGGCTGTAAACTCGCCCGAACGGGTAGACTCAACGGCTATGCGCGCATCATCAGCCACCGCGTCGATTCGTATAGCCAACTCCGGATCGCATCGCCAAAGCGCACGCATGTTGTGTACATACATATGATTCACACAGCTAGTGGAATCAGGTAAAGTTGTAGGTGTTGTAGTTGCGACCACGGAACGTGCCCTTAAAGATTTAGGAGCCGATTGGTTATTTTGTTGTCTATATTCGTTACATTTCCCCTTATCGACGGCAATGCTTGCTACCCATGAGACGAATCATGGCCTGCAAACGTGCAGGGCAACTCAATCGCCTGGGCTAATCGATCCAGATATTCGTCTCGCGGAATCTCACTGGCTCCCAGCGATCGAAGATGTTCCGTCATAAACTGAATATCCAAAAGCACAAAATTTCGCTCCTGCAATCGCTGCACCAAGTGAACCAGCGCGACTTTGGACGCGTTCGTAACTTTGTGAAACATGGACTCGCCACAAAATGCGCCACCTATAACCACGCCATACAGCCCGCCGACCAGACAGCCTTCCTGCCAAGCCTCGACACTATGGGCGAATCCCAGGGCGTGCAAACGTTGATACGCGATTAGAATATCGCTGGATATCCACGTCCCCTCACTTCTATCCGCGCAGCATCGCATCACGCCTGCGAAATCTCCGTCAAAGCGAACCTCAAATTCACCACGTCGCACCACAGCCCGTAACGACCGCGATACGACCAACGCCTCCAGCTCAACAATCGCGCGTGGGTCCGGCGCGAGCCAGTGCATCGAACCATCATCGTCAGCCATCGGGAAAATGCCCACGGAATAAGCCGCGAGCAACTTTTCTGGTGAAAGGTCGAGATTCATCACAATCTCATACTGCGTAGCAAAGGCGGAAGCTCATCCAGCCCCTTAATCACATGACTATCCCGCACTTTGAGCCGAGGCTCTGGCCGATGATGCAACACCAAAACCGTTTTCATGCCCAGAGAAGCAGGCCCTTTGACGTCGTTATCTACACGGTCGCCAATAAACAACGTCCGACTGGCACTCGTCCCGATATGGTCCAAAGCCAACTCGTAAATGCGCCGACTGGGCTTCATCACCCTGACCTTGGACGAGTAAATGCGCGTCGGAAAATAGTCTAATAAGCCCATATCCCGTAGACAATCATCTACCGCGCTAGTGGGTAGCCAGGTATTGGAAACAATGCCGAGCTTGTACCCTGCTTCGTGCAAATCCGCTACGACGCTGTTAGCTTGCTCATCTTTATGGAAAAGTTTTTCCACCGTTGGCAGCGTACCGTACACAACATCGTGCGTCTGCTCAGCGTCGAGGTGAATGCCTAACTTGCGATGGGCACGCGCTACCGTATCAACCATCTGCACTTCTCGACGAAAAATGCGCGAGCGAATATAGGCTATGACGAAAGTGCGCTGGAGAATTTTGAGATACTTCGCAAGTGGCGGAACAGAAATACCGCTAGCCCGCATCGATTCATACGCATGCGTTCCCGCTACAGACACGACCTCCGTCGGGCTATCTGCGTGAAAATGAAGGAGCGTATCACCAAGATCAAAAAGAACAGCGTCTATCACAATTTTCTTCACCAAGCCCACAACACACGAACCCCTTGATAAGGGTTCTATCAGACATCATCATACACGCAGGTAGGTAGCCTATCCAATACGCAAATCACAGCATTGAATCCAACTTGCTACGGGGCGAAGATATAGGGCCATTGGTAAACTCCAGATAAAAACCCAGAACAGGTGTGCTACCTCGCCGCCATACGCCTCATCAGCCATTCTAACGGTCCTTGTTTGAATCGCCTACTCCATAAATATGAGAAAGAAAACGCTAACACGCAAAAAACCGATGCACTGCTGACCGCGAATACCACTGATTGGTTTTCAAGCCTGCCCAACGACTCCAAAACGCCCATGCCCAAAACAACATGAGCCACGTATAAGGTCAGCGCCAATCGCCCGGTCGTTACGAAAGGCTGCAACCAAGGCGAATTCGGAAACCGCTCCGTCAGGGCTATACACGCGACGACCACCACGACTGCGGTTCCTGCGCCGGCGGCCATGTAAAACGGTAACGGCGGCATGGGCGATGTCCCTAAAACCACAGCTAACTCCACCTGCTCAGATGCGCTCGCGCCTACTGACAAAGTGCGTATCAATAACCAGGACAAACCTTCTGAAATAATCACGGCTGTCATCCCCCAATATAACACCCGACGACGCACCTGCGGACTACGCATATCCAGCCGACCTATGACCATGCCAATAAGTAAAAACGCTGTCCAGGGGAACACGGGATGGAAGCCGTTGAAAAATAAATTCCGAACCATGCCCCCAATCGTCCAATATCCCCGATAATCGAGCGTCTCCCAATTCCAACCTTTTTCATAATCCAGCAGCATCACAAGTACATCAAACGTCATCACAAACGCGACAGCCAGAATCCACAAAGTGCGATTCGATACCGTCAACAGGCACGCACCAATCGCTATATATATGCCATAAAAATGCAGTATGTCCGCAGGCCAAATAGGCAGATATAGCGTTCCGACAATAAAAAGTAACAACGACCGCTTGTACAAATCACGGCGATGAACCGCTAAGCGACCGGCATCTTTCGCTACCCGTGCGCTTTGCGACATTAAAGATATGCCCACGCCCGCTAAAACCACAAACAACGCAGCCGCCCGCCCATCGCATAATCCAGTCACGACCAATAGCCAATGTGGCCCAGACTTCGCCGCCCCCATCACGGTTTTGAAATTGACGATGACCATGCCAAAAACAGCCAAGGCGCGAGCGAAATCATAGCCTTCGATGCGTCGCGTGATGGTCGCATCTTCAGATATCGTCATACTCACTTTCCGCGCTGGCACGTCCACTACTTGATTCCCCCTCAAGGATACTCAAAGACGCTATTCGCTTGACTCAGAACCAAGACCCAATGCCAGATTCTAACTTTGGGCAAACAACGATTCAACAAAAACCTGAGACAAACCTGCCTTCGTACAACTTTCAACTTACGCGCCACTGTTCACTGATGGGCCAGTAGGCCTACAAACAGCCAATCCCACCCTACTATTGGCCAATTCCCCGCCTTCGCATAGAATCCGCCCCATGCAAAACGTCGCCCTTAAACCATCGCCGTCTGCTACGGACAATTGCCCGGCGAATCCCGCTCCGCCTATTAAGTTCAAAAGCGATGACCCGTTTTACCGCGATGTCAAAGCCCGCGTATCACGATACTTCAAAATGAACGGTCTGAAACCACACGACTGCCCACAAACGTACTTCAAAACGCTAGTCATAATGAGTTGGGTGGCGGTATCATACTTCCTGCTCGTGTTCGTATCCAATGCCTGGTGGCAAACCATCCCGCTGGCTATGTCGCTAGGGCTATCCATCGCAGCCGTCGGATTCAACATACAACACGACGGCGGACACCGTGCCTATTCACGACATAGATGGGTCAACAGACTCATGGCTTCCTCGCTGGACTTCTTTGGTGGTGGGAGTTCATACATCTGGGACCACAAACACAATACGCTGCATCACACATACCCCAACATAGCTGAGCATGATGATGACATCGACGTCGGCATCCTGGGACGTTTTTCACCGCAGCAAAAACGTCTGCCTTTCCACCGATTACAACACTTTTATATGTGGGCGCTTTACGCCATGCTCACCATCAAATGGCAACTTGTGGACGACTTTCGCGACGTGATTACAGGCCGAGTTGGGCCGCATCCGTTCAAGCGTCCTAAAGGTCGCGCTTTAGCCATCTTCGTGATCGGGAAGGCCTTCTTTTTGTCTCTAGCCTTCGTCGTACCGATGATGTTTCACTCCGTCGGACTAACACTGATTACCTACGCCCTCGTATCCTGCTTTGTGGGCGTGATGTTGAGCGTCGTGTTCCAGTTGGCCCACGCCGTAGAACCTGCCCAGTTTCCAGCACCGGACAACACCACTGGACGAATGGATAATGAATGGGCGGTACATCAAGTAGTGACCACCGTGAACTTCTCACGAAAAAGCAGGATTTTAACGTGGTATCTTGGTGGGCTTAACTACCAAGTGGAACATCATCTGTTCCCACGCATCTGCCATAACCACTACCCACGGCTAGCCAGGCTAGTGAAAAAAGCGTGTGCCCGGCACGGTGTGCAATATAACGACCACGGCAGCTTCCTGTCCGGAGTCGCCTCTCACTTCCGTTGGCTACGGAAAATGGGGCAGCCTAATTCGATGATTGGACCGAGTATCCCAGCTACATAAATTTGGCCTCCTCGCAACTTCAGCCCCCTGCCAGTAGCTTCCGATATTAAGGCACGGCTAGGGCTTTGTGCCCGCCGTGATTGAACCGTAATTGATTAGTTTTCAAGCTACGATACACCACTAAAAAGGAATCTGAGATGGTCACAATCGGAATGAATTACAACGTATTGCCTGGCAAGGAAGAAACTTTCGAGAACGCTTTCAACAAAGTCGTCAAAGCTATGGACGGTATGGAAGGACACTCGAAAACGAACATGTTCTGCGACATCAATGACAAGCAACATTACCTCATCGTGTCGGATTGGAGCAGCAAGCCCGCGTTTGATTCCTTCATCGCCTCAGACACATTCAAGAGCGTGACGAACTGGGGCACGGAAGAAATCCTCTCAGGCCGACCGTCTCATCAGGTATACGGTGGCGACAACCCAACCGGCGCAGGCAAATGTCCAGTTGGCGCACACTAATTCTTTTAGTAATCACGCCGCAAATTTAACAAACAATCTACGGCCCCATCCTTTGCCTACCAGCAAGGGATGGGGCTTTGATTAAACCGTCCCCCCTCATCGAAGTTGTAGGGCACGGTCGTTCTTTCGCTTGCTAGCGAAAGGTTGACCTGCCTCAACCATCGACGACGCACCACAACCACATATCACAAACCGTCCCCAGCCAACATAGCTACAGCGCAGCGATGTAAGACGTGGATGACTTGTTAGACGACAAAATCAGACTAGCAAACCCTATCCACCAGATGAGTCACGACACCCTGAATGGCGAAGTCGTGCGTCTCGTCGATCAACATTGGCTCCACGCGCGGATTGTCACCACGGAGGATGACTAAGTTTTGCCCCCCGCGCTGCTCGACCCAGACGCGTTTCAGCGTTGGCTCACCATCTACAAGACAGGCACAAATACGGCCCTGCACATGCAGCGGATCGACGTCAGCCCGGTAATGAACCAACACAACATCACCAGGTTTGAGCGTTGGCTCCATGCTATCGAACGATAGCCGCAAACAGTAGTAATCCGGCGACCATTGATGACGAAGTACGGGGAACATTTCAAGCTGCTGTTGAGACTGAGCAGGCGGGCCAGCGGGGATTGATCCGAACAACGGCAGCTCCCGGGTTTCCAAGGGCTGCGGTGCATCGTGATCTTGCCCGCCACCAATAAGCACGCCTTGAGGTATATCCAGTGCCACAGCCAAGGCATCCAACGTACGCTTTCGAGGGTTAGCCTTGCCTTTTTCTATGGACGACAAATACCCCTGATTGACATTAGCTAAGCTAGATAATTGTGTCTGAGTCATGCCTAACTCTAGCCGCCGTCGCCGAACCCGGTCCCCCACCGACTCCGAAGCCCGACGCTCAATACGCGAATTGATGTTCATTGCAAATTATTGTACAGCAATAATCGCATGTCGCAAACAACCACATAATTCGACTATCCAAAGGTAGATAGAGTAACAGATGTTGGGGGCATGAGTGAAAAATGGCTAGCTTAACAATATTTGGCTCATGCCAGAGATAACACATAATGTATTCTCAGCAGGTCGCTGACTCGCCTACTGACTCAAAGTTAATCTACACCCTAATGTTGATATTCGGATTCTATCCATACTTTAACAGCTTCCCTGATAGGAGATTATTGCCGCTTCGTCCTAGTTGCATCGTTACGATTGGCGCGTACTATCTCCCATATCCGATGTCTATGAGGGACAATCGGTACAAGTGTAGGCCGGAATTTTTGTGATGTTTGACGTCGCGGTCAGGCTCACGAAGTAAAATAAGAACCTGGAATATTGGTTCTAACAACAACGGCTGGTAACAGCCCAGGACTTAATGGCAGCAGGTCAGGCCATAGCCCGATCCACAATCGAAGGAGATTTGCGATGAAGCGACGGATTGCGACGATTAGTTCTATGTGGTTAGTCTTGATAACTCTTACCATGCTCAATATGGGTGGTACTTGCCCGGGCGTAGACCCCATCTTTCGTGGCGGTGGAAATACTGGCGGCGGGAACTCTGGCGGCGGGAACTCTGGGTCAGGCATGCCTTCGGACGATTTTTGGACCACACCAGAAGGTAGCACAACCGACTACTCATTTGCAAACACACCAATACCGGCGGGTTTCTTTGGTACAGGCTCAGATGCTTTTGCTGGAACTGTAAATCTCATGGGTTCAGCTCTTGACTCGGATAATCTGGGGCCTGCGGATACGATCATTCGCCGGTTAGAGGATAAATGCCCGACCGATGTTGGCGATTCCGTCACAGTCGATGTCGAGATCGTAGCACTCTCACTTGTGAGCGTGGAACCGATCACAGTCACCTTCGATGATGGCCAAACCCTGGAGTTTGATGTTCAGGTATGCCTGTCGAATCTTCCTCAGCAAACGGGAACCATGACCATCACGCTCGACGAAGCAGATTGCGGCACCTTCGACACAATGATCTCTGTCACACCTAAGTTCACTTTTATTAATAGCCTCACTCGTGCCGGCCAATTCGTCGACTGCGGCGAAGCTGATCAATTCTGCGACCCTCTCGAACTAACTGGCACTGACAACGGTTGGGCACTTATTGATGGGCCTGGTGGTTACAAATCCAGCGACAATGGTATCGTTAGTATCCCTGCTGGCATGTCATTCGACAGTAACTGCGATGGACAAATGGACGGCATGACCATGGCTCAGTCTACATGCTTCCAACCTGGCGTAGCCTGTAAAAATGGCGGGTTTGAATGCACCTTTAACGATGAGGCGGAAGGACGTCTTGACGGTGACGGCGGAGGTCAACATCAATCGTTCCTTAACTCCGACGAAGACCGAGACAGTGACGGCTGGCCTAATGATTGCGACAATTGCCCGGACATGGCTAGTCCTGACCAAACGGATTCGGATGAAGATGGCCTGGGGGATATTTGCGACAATTGCGTTGACGATGAAAATGCCGATCAGGCAGATGCGGATGGCGATGAAGTTGGAGATGTTTGCGACAACTGCCCCGATGACGCCAACGCCGACCAGGCTGACGCAGATGGCAATGGCGTCGGCGATGTATGCGAAGGGACAGTTGACCCTTGGGTGGCGGCGTTAGGCACTTACTCGCTCGAAGGAACCTGCACAGAGAGCGCGGTGATGGTAACACTAGCGATGGTCAACGACTCGCTCGTGCTGCAAGGATTCCCTGAAAACGAAGACATTAGCTTGGACTGCAATGACGCAATCGCTACTGGTAGCAACGTCACCGCGTTCGGTAATATTGGACACGATGTAACCATTACCATCCAAAGCGATGGAACGTCTACATTTGATCTATTGCAACCGGATACGCAAGGCTCTTGCAGTTCAACCTTGATTAAGCAATAGCGACTACCAATTTTATGATCCTGCGGCACTTCGCAACGCTTTACGGCGATGCGAAGTGCCGCGTTCTTGTCACAACTTCGATACTCACACTACACACGCGCTTCCAGGAATTAAAGCTTTGGTGTAAGCCCGCTGGGATATTCGTTTTTCATCATTGTCCGGTCTCAGGACGATATATTTTTTTCTTACATAAGTCTCGGTAAAAACCGGGTTTACGGTCTTGCGATCGCACCAAAAACACACGCATTGACCGAACTTCAAACTGCACTAATATGCTGGTCGCTTGTGGAGGGGAAGAATACCGGCGCATTCTCATGGACGAGATTCGTGCAGCCTTGTGCGTAGGGGTACGCTCAGGTCATGGTCTTCGCAAGCCTGTTTACATAACGGGACGAACGAAAATTATTATTGCGTGTTCTAATACATCGTATTTATCTCGTGCCATGAATGGTGCGCGCAGGCTCTGGTCAGATACAATTTCGCGCACATGGCGAAAAGCTGTATCAGGTGTTTGCAAGCTGTCATTAATTGGCACACTGGTCTTGAGTTGTGTGGCGATACCCGTACCTCAAACCATCGCCGCGATAGACCGCATTACTGGCGTATATGACAACACCTCAATTGTATTCACGGTGTTCCTAACCGAGCCAAGTTTCGCAGCTGACGGCTGGAATATCCAGCTCTTCATAAATGCCGACAATGTGGCTACCACGGGATATGGTGATGGTATCGAATTCGTAGCTTCGACGAATGATTTTATAGATGCTGATTTCATTCACGTTCGTGGCACAGCGACAAGTGATGGTCCGGGAGGCTGGGGACAATCCCTGGGGATGGCGCTAGTAACCTTGCCCGATGACATGACCGTCGTAATGGAGATTCCGTTATCGCCAAATGTATTACCATCTGGCTTCGTGCGATATGGGTTTGAAGTATAT
Organism: Planctomycetota bacterium; assembly: GCA_024280855.1. Taxonomy (GTDB): domain Bacteria; phylum Planctomycetota; class Phycisphaerae; order UBA1845; family UBA1845; genus JAJRPG01. The sequence continues at coordinate 45,489 of JAJRPG010000060.1, forward strand.
CTCAACGGTCGTATTGTCGATGCTGTAAGCAGCAAACAATCAATCATGGCTAAGGGCAGCGTCGGGTGTACGATTGATAATCAATGCAAGGATGACTTTTTTTGCTCTGGCGTGGAAACCTGCGTCAACGGTTTTTGCCAAACAACTGGCGACCCGTGTCCTGGACAAAGTTGCGACAATTCGCTCCAGCAATGTTTTGGATGTTTATCAGATGAAGATTGCGACGATGGACTTTTTTGCAATGGACTCGAAACATGCGATGCGAACTTTAGCTGCCAGTTAGGTACACCGCCAAACTGCAACAGCGATGGCATAGCATGTACGACCAATGATTTTTGCGACGAGGCGCAAGATTCTTGCAACGGTACACCCGACGATACATTATGTGCCAGCATGTTTGCTTGTGTCCCTTTCGAAGGATGTTCACCGATTGATAGTGAAGTGCCGATGCTAACTTCATCTGGCGCGCGATTTATTAGTGTTGACCCGCAGCCGCGTAGCTCGATTATTCCCGTGGCTATTTTTGTAACATCCCCTACCTGGCCTTGCTTGGGAAAATATGTCGGAACGCCCATAACCGTAGACTTTGACAATAACCATACACTAGATGGCACGGTTGCGGCCTTGGTAGACGACCCGCGGGATGCGGCCCGACTCGCACCTAACGACTGGACCGGGAAAGCATGTAATAATGACGGACCTTCTTGCCTTGTAGACTCCGATTGCGCCCAGGGGGAAACATGTCGCCCCATTAGAAGATGCGACCAATCTCTACTTGCATGTGATGCGTCCGCTGATTGTCCTATTGGCGAAAGCTGCGTAAGCGCCCGTCTTCATATTACGGGATATAACATCATTCCTAGTTCGATTAACTTTATAACTAAAGAAATAATACCCGTCTCGTATTCTTTCGTAATTGAAAGTGCAGACTTTATCTCTGGCGCGAATTCAGTTGAGATGCAGATATTCGGCGATGTTGATATGAATTCTGTTGTGAACGTGGCAGACGTGGGCCTGGTCGTTAGTGCGTTCCAGGGAACATTTCATCTGCCTAACGGAGATGCCATAAACTCCATACTGCCGGCCATCGACCAGGCTGGCTCGTCCATTTGTTCAACTTCACTACCAGCCATCATAACAGCCAACGACATTTTAATGACCATCAAGTCTTTTCAACTGTTCTCGTTTGCTGACCTGTCAGAAATATCCGGGTGTCCGTTGCCGTGCCCGTAAAGGCGATACACCGCTATATGTATTTTGTATGATTAAAGCTCCATCTTTTTGACAACCGCGACACATGAGATAATATGAACCAGTGCAAAATACCCAGAACCCACATGCGTTGTCACTAAGACCCTATAGTTGGCTCCGGCTTTTTAGATTCAGAATGGCTACTTCCGGCGATGCCGTTTTATGCTTATGGATGGTCACGATGCAGGGTTGCGTTAGCCAACCAAAAATCATGAAATCGTCCAACATTCAGCAAGACATCACCAACATAAATTTCGTTCTGGAAAAACAAGTCAAGGATTGGAATCGGGGCGACATAAGTGCATTTATGCAAGGCTATTGGAAATCTGAGCACCTGTCGTTTAGTAGCTCGGGCAACGTCACTCGTGGCTGGCAACAAACCCTGGAGAATTACCATAAGCGTTATGCCGACCGCCAGGCGATGGGACATCTCGCATTCAGCGATTTGGAAATGGCGTCGTTAGGACCAGACGATTTTTTGGTTCTAGGTTCATGGCGATTAACACGAGAAGAACCCATTGGGGGCGCTTTCACGCTCATCTTTCGTAGGATCAACAAACAGTGGCGGATAGTTCACGACCATACATCAGCAAAGCCTACGAACCCATCGAAACCGTAATTCTGAGATAAGTGCCAAAATTAAGACCTTGTTCAAATTTGCTTACCTGAGTCATTCTCAAAACCGCCAGCCTTGAACAAGCCATATGCACAAATGACTGTCTTGCTATCCCCAGGTCGCTTTTTCTTCATTTTGCAACATAATTTTCGACTTGCAGGCGCATTCGATACTCCTGAAAAAATACGCGCTGCTAGCATAAATTTTCCTTACAGGGGCATTCTTATTTTGGAATTTCCTTGCATTCGATTTTCCTTACATATAAAATCGGACTTTAGCGAGAGATGGGCCACCAAACATCAAATTAAGGCCGTCTCAGAGAGAGTCTGACAGTTTATGTGTTTCGCCGTATGGCGTATCGAGATACCAGAAGCTGCGTTCATTTTTGTGTTTTAACGGTGTAGAACGCTGTCGTATCTTTGTATCTTGTACAATTTGATGGACATAATATCTGAATTGAAAGGATCTACTATGTCGCACCTACACAAGGCAATAATGATAACAACAGTTTTTATTGCTATATCATCACAATCTCGCGCCCAGGAAATCGCCTTCGTGCCAATCGGTGCTGACGGTGCGCACACGATTGCGGGTGATGAAATCATTTTGCAAGGCGGCGGGCAACTCGTCGAGTTAGCGATCATGATTTCGGGGTGGGATCCGAATTTAGATGGTGCGCCATTGCTGGGTACTTACCAGGCGGCCTTTGACTCATCATCATTCAGTAGCGGTACAGGCGATCCACTAACTGCTTTTGCCACCCCGGATGCCACGGCTGGCGCGTATGTTATCCTCAAGCGTTGCACCGTTGGTCAGTTGGTCGACCCTAACGGCCCGCGTTGCGATATCGTTTCTTGTCCTGCTGGTGAGTTTTGCGTAGATAATTCCGGGCTGGTGGTCGCGGGCTTTGATCCTCTGTGTGGTGTTGCGACGATCCTGCCTGATTACGAATATTTTTGCACGACTGGACCTGGCGCAATAACGGGAGTGCCGGATGATGGCACGGCTCGCTATGGCGGCACCTTGCTTATCGAAGTTCCAGCTACCGCGGCCGGGACTTATACGATTGCGTTCAAAAATAATCCGCAGATTAGCTTCATGCTGGATTTTGATGGCAATCAGATCAATCCTGTCGCGTTAACAGCAGCGAGGATTTCAATCGCCTGCCAAAACAATGCCGACTGCGATGATGGTAACGCCTGTACAAATGATGTATGCAATGGGTCTAATCGTTGCGACAATACGCCAAACTTCAATAGCATCACAGACTGCTGTAATCCCACGTCGGGGCAGCTGACGCCACTAGATGACGGAAATGATTGTACAAGCGGTACATGCGATGTGCAGACGGGCATAGTAGCGCAACAGCCGCTTCCCAATGGCACCATGTGCGGGAACCCTTCAGCAGGCCAATGTGATCTACAGGATACATGCGATGCGAACGGAACCTGTATTGACCGAATAGCGGTTGCTGGCACGGCATGTGGCAGCTCCGGTACTACCGCATGTAGCAATCCCGACTCTTGTGATGCTTTTGGTTCTTGCTCATCTAATGATCTGCCCTTCGGCGCAATGTGTGGCGATCCTACTAATGACCAATGCACTTCCGCAGACAGTTGCAATGGCGCGGGGACATGCAGCCCGAACCATACAGCCAATGGTACTACATGTGATGACACATTATTTTGCACAGTCAACGAATCATGCAATCAGGGCACATGCGGTAATGGCTCACCTACTTGCAATGATAACATTGCCTGCACCGACGATTCCTGCAATGAAGCAGCTAGCTCTTGCACTAACGCATTAAACGATAACCTCTGCGACAATCTACAATTTTGTGATGGCGCAGAAGTATGCGATGGTATATTAGGTTGTATCGTTAGCGCGGGCTCGGTTCCAGATTGCAATGACTCTGTAAATTGCACCATTGATACCTGTGACGAGACTAACGATCAATGCGTCAACACCCAGGATGATTCGCTATGTAACAATAACCAGTTTTGCGATGGTGTAGAAATATGCGACGCCAATCTCGATTGCATCGTGCAAGCCGGTACCGTGCCCAATTGCGATGACGGCGTACCTTGTACCATCGATCAATGCAACGAAGCCAATGACGCGTGCGACAACATTCCTGATGACTCTGTTTGCGTAGATGACGGCCTATTTTGTACGGGCTTGGAAGTTTGTGATCCTCTACTAGGCTGTGGCAGTGCGGGTTGCCCTTGCGGCGAGCCATGTACGATCACCTGCGACGAAACGACTGACTCCTGTCAATGCGAAGCGCCTATCGTGGTAGAAACTACATCACGGTTCATGCTGCTCACATTACAGCCGCCAGACTCGCAGGTTCCCCAAGCCATAGCCATTCGTGCCAAGTGTAACGTGGGAGTCATGCGATATGCAGGGCCACCTTCACCGTTTGATATAAATAGAGATGGCATACCCGATGGCGTATTATCGTTTCTTGTAGACGATGTTGCGGATGCAGCTTTCTTAACGCCTCCCCAATGGGGCAGCGCGGTTTACATCACTGGCGCCGGCATCGCCCCGGGCACGTTTTACGACGTAGCAGTGGATTGTGGCACGGTGGCTTCTCCGGCATTGTCAACATTTAACGTCGCGCTCACAAAAATATGGGGAGACGCGAGTGGAAACGACATAAACAGCGCTGAAGATATCCTTCAAACCGTCAAATTTTTCCAGGGCGATAATTCGCTCTCCAACCTAACTCAAGTTGATAGTGACGGCTGCACTCCCAACCTGTTGGTAAATGCCTCAGACATCCTTCATACTGTCCTTGGCTTTATGCGACTCCCATATGACGAAGCAACGCCTTGCACGACAGACTGTCCACTGTGCCACCCAGCCCAATGCGATGATAAGAACGCTTGCACTGATGATTCGTGCGACATCAATACTGGTGATTGTATAAACACCATTAATTTCGACGACACTATGTTCTGCTGTAACCCTACAGACAGGACGCTCACAGCCATTGACGATGGTAATCTCTGCACGACAGATTCCTGCAACTCACTGTCTGGTCAGGTCTTACATTCGCTCATTGACTGCGAAGATAACAATGACTGCACCGTCGATAGTTGCGTTGCGGGTATCTGCGTAAACACTGATTTCACTGACATAGCGTGCGCAGACAACACCAACTGTCCGGCTACATCCGCTGGATGCGATTTCGTTACCACTGGTCGATGTACATGTCCTGGCGCACCGGCTGCGTTGATAGAGTGGCAACCGGTCAGTTCTACCGGGCCATTTACCATCATAGGAAATGAAATAATCATACCAAGTGGCGGTGTCGAAGTTACCATTGATGCCTTCGTGTCTAATTGGGCGTCAGAAGAACTCCGGGGCCTCCAATTTATGATCCTGGCTAACGAAAGCTACTCGAGCGGACAAACTGGTATTCTTAGCCCGGTGACTATTCCTGATAACGACGCGGGCGCATTCATCGTGACGCATCGATGCACCGTCAACAACTTAATAGATGCGAATGGCCAAGTGTGCGGTATTAACGGCTCGCCGACTAGCTGCATAGGCGAATTTTGTGTTGCTGATCCAGCATACATTTTCGCAGATGAAATAAACAACACCATTAACCTCACAGGGACGAATACTGAAGATTACCTGTGGGCGATGATAATAGAAACTAATATACCACCTGCCGTTGATCCTGGACTGCGCAAATATGTGGGTACGCTCGTCTTAAATGTACCTCCTAATGCTGCCGGAACATTTACATTGCAATTTAATCAAAGTGCAGACATAACATTTCTATTATCTGATGGTAATTCGCCCGGCCTATTTTCCAGTATTTCGCCGCTCACCTTGAGGCCCGGCATGATTACAATTGGAAATTAATTCGTAGACCGAAAATCCGGACACTGTTTAACCTGTTCCGATGCAACAATTCCTGGCTACACAATCTAACCAAGCTGTTGCTTCACGATAGTGATGCAACAGCTTGGGAGTAGTCGGTCGGCGTCAGTTGACCGACAAAACCTATGTGTCGTTCCTGATTTCCGGTAACACAGCGCATCGGCTTTCCACCGCTACCTAGTTTGCCTAACTCACACCTGTAGCGCATATTTTGCCGCTTCAATATCCGCAATACATACTGCAGAACGACTACAATTGCTGCGTGGTCTTTATCTGACGGATGAGATTCCGCCAAAGACCTACGAACGAAGCAATATGATAGATCGCCCCATCAAAAAAAGCGTAGCGTCACAAGACGTTCGGTCGCCACAGATGGACCACGCCATGCGCCGTGCGGTGGATCAACTTCACGAAATCGCTCAGGCCTCTGCGTCTCAAAAAGAGAGTGATGCTAAGATATTGGCAGCGGCTTTGTCTTCAGCGCATACCCTTCGAGATGTCTGGCAACAAAAAGCGGTCAGATGGCGGCGGACAGTTTGGCTTTGTGCGGGTTGCGGCATCATCGCTTCGCTGACGATTGGGTTATTCTCCTGGCAAAATCTGCGGCAGGCAGACCTGCATCAAGTTCGCCTTCGCCGTGAAATCGTTCAGCGGGACGATCAAATATCCAACCTCCGCTCACAGGCAAGCGCACAAGCGGAGGAATCTTCCCAGCTCGCAAAAAATACGGCAGCCTCAAATCGTATGGAAACCATTATCTCAAGCTACGCTGAAAACACCAACATTCGCTTCGAATCTTTGGCCCTGAATTCTGAAAACCTCGTGCAAAAAATGTCTGACATAGCCCGTCAGCAAAATGGATTGCTATCATCGATTACACAAACACTGCAAAGCATAGCTAGCCATCGGGCTTCCCCAACAACTCAATCTGCGACATTGCCTGTAATCCAAAATCCCAAAGCAGTCGTAGCCAATGCAACAGTGGCTATCACCACGCCTAGCCAGAACTCAAAAGCAGCCCCCTCGCAGGTGCGGCTACTCCGTTCCAGACCGATTGACAGCGACGAGCTAACAGTTTCTACACGCAAAACCCCGCAACAAACATGGGCGTTATCCGAAGGCTTTCTAAACCCCTCGGGCAACTGTATTCCCAGAAAGGCCTCTACCCGGTAGGGCTAGAGACTTCTTTTACAAAGCAAGCTATTCCGAATACCAACATTTTTTTGTGACTACGAATAGTTATGTACACAAAAAAACACAAATCCATGCGTTTTTGTAGTCTATTTGCCATTGGCCAGCTATTGCTCCCCTAAACCGCTACAGCTATCTTTAATTTATGAGCAACGGCTGTCTTTCTAAGGCAAGATGCTGACAGGCACGAGAACTTTATAACGTCTGGTTAAATACCAGCCATGGCGCTGCTGATTAGAGAAATGATCGTCGCGGAGTAATTGAAATTCAATAATTAATCTCGGTTATCGCTTAACGCAAGCATTTGAATGTAACTTGTGGAGATAGCCTACACGTCCGTAAGGAGACTGGGTTTGCGTACTAAAATAATAAAATGTATCTGTGTATCCTTGGCTGTAATGTGTGCGTGTTCCGTTGAATCCGGGACGCACATGGTTATCGCCTCTCCGCCGACCGCGTTAGGCGATAACCATCAGCCTCACGCTGGCATGTTGCGGTATCCCGACGTTAGCGCAACGCACATCGTGTTTGTCTACGCCAACAACCTTTGGGTAGTACCGCGAGCCGGTGGCGTCGCCAGCCCGCTTGCCAGTCCTCCAGGTAGCGAATCTTTACCGAGATTTAGCGCAGATGGTAATACGATAGCTTACGTCGGAAATTACGAAGGCAACCGGGATTTATACACGGTCAGAATGTCCGGGGGCGTCAGCATGCGCGTCACCCATCACGGAGCCGGTGAAGCGATGTGCGATTGGACGCCAGATGGCCAATTGCTCTATTACTCGAATGCGTTATCAGGGCTACGCAGGCAGACTCAAATTTTCACGGTAAGCCCAACAGGGGGAATGCCCACAAAACTCCCCGTTCCTTACGGTGCAAATGGTGCGATTAGTCCGGATGGGAAATGGCTGGCATACACACCTCATACGCGGGACACGAGAACATGGAAGCGCTACCGAGGGGGCATGGCTACAGACATTTGGTTGTTGAATCTCGAAACGCATGAATCCAGACAGATTACCGATTGGGAAGGAACCGACTCTCTGCCCATGTGGCTGGGCAACACTGTCTATCATCTTTCTGACCAGGGCAAAAACGCGCGTCTTAATATCTGGGCGTATGACGTAGCTAGCGGCAAGCGAAACCAAGTTACCCATATGGATAAGTACGACGTGAAGTGGCCTGCGATGGGGCCCGGGGAAAATGGCAACGGCGAAATCGTGTATCAACGCGGGCCGGATATGGTGCTGCTTGACCTCGGCACGGGCAAGCAGCGCACCGTCAATGTCACCATTCCAGGAGATCGTCCTACCATCAGATCACGCCAAGTTGACTATGATGATTTCATCACCAGCGGCGACATCTCTCCCACCGGCAAACGTGCTGTCTTCAATGCACGCGGCGACATATGGACTGTACCCGCGAAACATGGCACGCCGCGCCACTTGACCAGAACGGACAACGCCGCGGAACGCGATGCGGCCTGGAGTCCGGATGGTCAGTGGATAGCGTATTTTAGCGATAAAACGGGCGAGTATGAATTGTACATCATACAATCAGATGGCCAGGGTGAAACGCGCAAGCTAACGTCAAACGCCAGCACATTTCGCTTTGCGCCGACATGGTCCCCGGACTCGAATCTAATCGCATTTTCCGACAAAACGGGTGATAAGTTCGTCCACAATATCGAAAACTCTGAGACGAAAAATTTTGATACCGATCAATGGGCAGGGCGAACGCAGTTCAGTTGGTCCCACGACAGCCAATGGATTACCTACGCTAAAGGCAGCGACAATCCACAGGGTGCGATTTGGCTTTATCACATCGAAGATGATAAACTTCATCAAGTAACCAGCGGCATGTTCAACGACACTTGGCCAACATTCGATCGTAAAGGCGACTATCTGTTTTTTGCCAGCAACCGCCACATCAGTTCACCCATCTATGAAGACCTTGGGCATTCGTTTGCTTATTCAAATACTGACATGCTCTTCGTCGTTCCACTACGAGACGAAGTCGGTTCACCGTGGGCACCCAAAAGCGACGACGAAACCTGGGGAGATGACAAAGATGCAGATGGCGACGACGGTGACAAGGACGCCAAGAAAGACAAAGACACCGACGAAAAAAAGATATCTGATAAGGATGAAGATAAAGACGACGATGAAAAAGATGATGACAAAGAAGATATAGAACCAATCATCATCGAATTGGAAAACTTTGAACGCCGGGCTATACCTCTTCCAGTCGATCATGGCTCGTTTTCTAATCTTGCCGTCAACAATAAAGGACAATTGCTTTATGTCCGAGGCGCTCGCGCGGGCAGTGGTGGCAAGCCGTCTATCAAGCTGTTTGATCTGAGCGATGATAATGAAAAGAAAGAGGAAAAAACAGTTGTTAAGGGTTCGAGAAGTTTCGCCATGTCAGACAACGGCAAGAAACTGCTCGTTCGCAAAAAGAATAAATATGCCATCGTAGACGCCAAGCCCGACCAGAAGCTCGACAAGCCATTGTCTCTTAGCGGTATGAAAGCACACGTCCTACCCAGAGACGAATGGCAACAAATGTTTCTGGACGCCTGGCGAATCGAAAGGGATTTCTTTTATGATCCCAACATGCACGGTGTAGACTGGAAAGCCATACGCGATCAATACCTACTTATGATAAAAGATTGCGTCTCGCGTGAGGATGTCACCTTTGTCATCGGAGAAATGATCTCTGAAATCAATGTCGGGCATGCCTACGTTCGCGGTGGACCTGACCTTGAGAAGCAACCGAGAGTTTCAGTCGGCTATCTCGGCGTTGACTATACACTTGAAAATGGCGCGTATCGTATCGGCAAAATCTTCGAAGGTGCATCTTGGGATACCGACGCTCGCGGTCCATTGAGTCAGCCAGGCGTAGACGTCAAAACCGGAGACTATTTATTAGCTATCAACGGTGTGGCGTTGGATACGTCTAAAGACCCATGGGCATCATTCCAGGGATTAGCTAAGAAAACCGTAACCATCACGGTCAGCGATAAACCTACGAAAGATGATGACGCACGCGAAGTCGTCGTAGAGTTGCTAGCCAGTGAATCTACACTGCGGTACCGAAGTTGGATTGAGCATAACCGGGCATACGTCGAGGAAAAAACTGGCGGGCGCGTAGGATACATTTACGTCCCGGACACAGGCATCAACGGACAAAACAATTTGTTCAGACAGTTCTTTGGCCAGATTCATAAAGACGCCATCATCATAGATGAACGCTGGAATGGAGGCGGCCAAATCCCTACGAGATTTATCGAACTTCTAAATCGACCTGTCACCAATTACTGGGCACGCCGCAATGGCACAGACTGGACCTGGCCACCAGATGCGCATCATGGGCCGAAGTGTATGCTCATCAACGGCCTTGCCGGGTCAGGCGGTGACGCATTCCCATTTTACTTCCGCCAGGCAAACCTGGGGAAATTGATCGGCATGCGTACATGGGGCGGACTTGTCGGCATGTCAGGAAACCCCGGACTGCTCGACGGAGGCTCTGTTACTGCGCCGTCATTCTCTTTTTATGAAACAGATGGAACCTGGGGAATCGAAGGTCATGGCGTCGACCCGGACATCAAAGTCATCGACGATCCAGCGCTAATGGTAAACGGCGGAGACCCCCAACTGGACGCCGCGATTGATCTCATGATAAATGAGATAAAGCGAAACCCTTACGTCAAACCGAATCGACCTGCGTACCCCAATCGTAGTGGCATGGGTGTCACGATTGAGGATAGATAATGGATACGAAAGCCATGACTTTCAAAACGTAATACAAACACCGAGCCGCAGGCATAAGTCTGCGGCTCGGCGTCAAAGTGCGGGACACTCATTAGTTTAGCATGCAACATTCAGCTGATTTATGATCACAAAAAACCGGATCCTGTTTAAGCACCGTGCGAAGTTTTTGCAACGCGGACACCTGTATCTGGCGAATGCGTTCTTTACTCAAATCGACCATCGTACCCACAGTCTCCAGCGAATCGGCCTTGGTACGGTTGCCATGAAAAAATCGGCGGGCCAATACGAATCGCTCCATGGCTGTAAGTTCTGTTTCATCATTTGATATATGATGTTGCAATCGCTTGGCACGCAAACGAGAATCGTACTCCTCAGCGGTTGGAGGGAGCGCCACATCAATTTTCGTGTTTTCAAATAGCGAGGCTAATCGGTCTTTCCTCTTAGCATGATTCCGCCCGACCAACAGGTAGGCTCGCAAAATCGACGTACAGGCATAAGTGCTAAATTGAAAACCCTTCCACGGATTAAAACTTCCGACCGCACGGTACAACGACCAAAAACCTTCGCTTAGCAAATCGTCGGAGTCGACTCCGTAGATTCGCGTTCGCTGTCTCATATTATAAATGAGGCCAAGATTTGCGTTCATCAAAAAATCGTATATCTGAGAATGAAGCTCACGCAACGAAAACTCCCTCTTTTTGTTTGAAGATTTCTTTTCGACCAATTCGTTAATGGTATAGCTACAAGCATGTAACGCTTTGAACATAAAATCTTCGCTAGCCGTTGCCGCTGGCATGGACGCCAAAAACTGTCGGGCCTGCCGCAATAGCGCTCTGCGAATTCCCGCATCTTGCAAATCAGGATGATTCACACATTTTAGTGGCGCACTACTGAATCCCGTCGTCGTTCCACTGTATCTATTTTCCATAGCCTCACTTCCAATCTTGTCGCCTGACCTAGTAGCGGCGTAGCGACAATAACCAAGTGTATTTCGCTTCCAACATTATGTTTTACGATCGTGAGGGCAAAAAGTTCCACCAGACGCACAACATCAGACAACTGGAGAAACGATACGCGAGACGATATGCAAAAAATTATCTCAGAGAAGAGATTCAATCGAGCGCAACAATCAGACTGCGAGTGGGAGCCGATGCCATACATAAAGCGTGTTTCGCGTTAGTTAGAGCGTGTTCTGCTGTCTAATAACGCTTGACTTGAAAATGTACACGCGGCTTTATTGTTCTGATACAATAAAAAATATCGCCCAAAATACTTGCGTGTAACGAGATTGCAACTTTTTCAATTCTTGGCTAACGGCGGGCCGCAACCAGGGTACGAGGATTGGATTTCTCGGTGTTTTCTGCGGAGACAGATATTTCGGGGCGTTCTATTTTCTCTGGAACGTAACTGGCTTGTTCACGATGATACCCCGCCCACTGGTCCTGGCCTTGAGACTTATGCCACTGGGCGATGTGTTCGTGAACGGTTATATTGCTAGGCGCGAATGACATCGCACGATACAAATACTCACCTGCTCCGGTTTTATCGCCATTCAAATACGACACCCAACCCAACGTGTCCAGCGTGGACGCTGATCGAGGCGCTAAAGACACGGCTAATCGCGCGAGTAATAATGCGTCATCTAATCGAGGAGCGTCATTATCAGCCAAAGCAAAAGCAAAGTCATTGGCCATAGCCGCCGTTAGTGAATCCGGTCTTGTGGACTTCGTTCCTTCAACTTGCGTAGCATCGATTGTTGCGATGTTCGACTCTTCATGGTGGGGAACCAAGTTAAGAGAATCCATCATGGCGACACCCGTATCATAGTTTCCTTGTGCGAAATACAACTTCGCCTGCAAGTATTGCCCCATAGGATTGCCATGCTCTCGCTTCATAAAATTACCCAACGACGTGTTAGCCGCTACATAATTTTTTCGTGCAAGATGACGCTGAGTTAGCTCAATGGTTGCCCGGCTACTCATGGGGAATTTTTCTATTAAATGATCGATCTCTTCTTTCGCACTTTTTCCCTGAAGCAACTGCGCATCAGCTAGCAGCGATTGCGTCAAGATGGAATCACCATAAGCCACATGCAACCCCGTCGCTATATTTTCTGCCAAATTGGCAAGCCCGACATGAAGCGCTAATCGGGCAAGACCAAGGCGCTGGTACTTATCCGCAAACGCAGCTCCCTTCGCGCGATCTCTGAGCAACTCATCTCTAATGTCAGCCGTGTAAAAATTAGACGCATGAGACGGTAGTGCAAGTAAATCCTGCAAATCTAGTTGTTTACTGGCATCTTCCGGCAAGGTCGCATCTAGCCCACGCCGTTGATCCTGGCTGACAATCGGCAGCCAGGACGAAAGCGTAGTGTCAGCGAGAATCTCTGTCGCTAGTTGACGTTGGCCCAAATGCACCAGCAAAACGGCTAAGGTGACATCTATTTTCGATGAACTCAAGCTGTTGTTTCGCAGCGAAGAAAGAAGAGCCACCGCACTTGGCCAATCTTGCTTTGACATCGCTAATTGAACACGCAGCAGGATCCATCGACCGCGCATCGCTGCCGGGAGCCAGTCTATACGTATACGCTGATCGCATTCTCCCAGCCAAGATTGTTGTTGCGAAACTGGCGAGCGCCGCTGGAGTAAATACATTGCGACTCGAGTAGAGGCCTTCGGCGTAGCTAGAAGGTCATCAAGACGAACACGAGCGGCATCCTTGTCGCCAAAGTCAAATGCCAACTTAATCGCCTCGACCTCAGCGGCGATGTATGCCGGTGAACCTTTAGCCACACGTTCAAAACATTGGCGTGCCCGCTCATAATAGTCATATCGCACAAGCAACTGCCCCATGCGAAACAGTCGACCGGAATCTCGCGGCATTTTCAGCTTAGCTACGCGGGCAGCGATCCTAGCCGTGCGTTGCGACAATCCTGCCTTTTCAAATAGCGCCGCTGATAACAACATCGCTTCAATAGCGGCATACTCATCCAATCCACTCATGCGCCCAATCGCTCGTTCCGCAGCCGGGAATTTTGCCTCTTGTATAAGCAAATTAACCTTGAGTCGCCAGGTGCTTAAATCTTCCCGATCAACAGCTAACGCATCTTCCAACGTAGCTAGCGCATCATCCGCCCGTCCCATTTTCGAAAGTATCTCTGCCTTCGCGCGACGCAAACGCAAGTCTTGTGGATTATGCCCCATCCACTTTTCTAAAAGCGCTAACATTTTCTCGCCTTCGTTAGAGTTCTCGAAGCGCGTCATCAATACCTCTATTAAATCCTTCTTTTCTAATTGAACAACTTTCGCGGCAAGGTCCATTTTTTTCTCTACATCAGGCTCAAGCCCAGCGACAGCATTAGCCATCAACTTTTCTTCAAGCTGCCCTAACATAAATCTCGCTCGGTCCAGATGCGGTCGCCGTAGTAACAACTCCACAAGCACCGTCTTGGCTTCGTCGATTAGAGGCAACTCCGCCAAAGACTTTGCCAGCAGCATAGCCGCCTCATTGTTAGTCGGCTGAAATTCGACGACAGACGCCAGCAAATCCGTCGCTAACTCGTACCGTCCTCTAGCAAGATGAATGCGCCCTATCAAAGTCGTAATCTCCGCTCGCTCAGGCATCGCTTCATGCAACGGCTTGAGCCATTTCACAGCGCTCGCATGTTCACCACGAGAAAAGCACGACTTAGCCAGACCAAGTCGCGCTACGACAGATGAAGCATGACGCGCCAGCAATGTTTGGGCATAAGAATCAACTTTGACATACGCCTTCAAAAAATCGTATCCGTCGATCAACACCATCAACAACGCTTCTGACTGAGGCTGACGCGTCGCAAGGCGTTCTAAAAATAACCTAACACCAACTTCATCATGACCTGCTTTGGCCAATTGTATCTGCAAGGAAATTACGCTAAGCCTATCAGGATTTTTTTCTTCTAGCTGTAGAACGATATCCAAAGCTTCTTCGACCCTGCCCTGGCGAACCAGCACATTAGCCAATCCTTCAAGCGTCTCGACGTCCTCAGGAATCACAATCAGCGACGCTCGATAAGCACGCGCCGCATCATCCAACTGCCCCAGCGCCGCCAGCGTATTACCTAGTGGCGTTTGAACGGCTGCGACATGAGGGAATTTCAATGCCAAAGGCTGAAGGATGTTCACTACCTCCGGCAATCGACCTACATCTGCCAAAGCCTTGGCACGGATCAACAAAACCGCTGGCTCATAACGCTGCGGTTGTGACAACTGATCGAGAAGCAACAAAGCATCCTCTGCCTGACCAGAAAAAATCCCCAGCGTCGCCTGAGTTCGTATCCAAAGCAAGTCCGCTCGCTCTCGCGGATGAACAGCGGATTGCAATTTCTTGCCTAACGCCAATCGAGCCTTATATTTATCAAAGTTATTTTCTACCAGCACCAGTCGTCGAATTAGCTCGGCAGCAATAGCCGGGGGAAGCTGGGTCTCACCAGATAATGTATTCGCTACCTCACGCAACGTTTTAACACCACCACGCCCCACCAGCACATCGATATACATCTGCCAGGCATCAAACTGACGGGGCCTCTCTACAATAATTTGCTTGAGTGTCGATTCCAATGTTGATTCAGATGCGGATAGTTTTCTCTCCAGTATTTCATATTGTTGATCTGTATCAACTTCGCCTGAAGATAAACTAAAATTCAAATTCCGTATCTGCAAAGATTCCAAACGTACATGTGTCATTTGTAAATCGAAAGCATCCATCGCCGAAGACACCCTGTCGACATCCGCAGCCACCATCGCAAATAGTGTTTCAAATCCACCCAGGGCAAACACCTCGGACTCCGTATCAGCGGATGACAACTGAACGTACAAAATTGACATAAGGACTTCGATGCGAACGTTTCGCACATCAATCCTGTCAGGATACAGCATGACCAACTGATTCACATGCGATAGCGCACGACGATACTGCGCCATCTTCACCCGTGCCCGAATCACCAGCGTCCTGGCCTGCAAGTCATTTGGCTGAGCAACAAGCACGGGACTAATCAATCGTAGGGCAAGGTCAGGCCGGCCTTTTTTCAGGGCCAGTGCCGCCTGCTTGACACGGGCATGTTGCCCCTGCTGCCCTTGCACGCACTTCCCTATCACTACGCCAGCTATCACGACAAAACCTAACCCCAGTACGCACAACAATATGCGCGGTTGAAATTCCCCACCTGGTCGTGCGTGATTTCGTTTTCGACTTCCCATCACGGCAATGCCTCCTCAATCTGAGGCATCAACTGCTTAGCAGCGATATATACCAGACGACAAGCATCAGATGCTTGAGAATACACCGGCGGGACAGAAAAACGTACCAACGCGCCAGCGGAATCTTCCCCGATGATGCGCTGTGTCAAAACGCCCAGCTGTTGCTGCGTAAAATTAGCGGTGTAATGCTTGCCGTACTTATAAGTAAACAAATGGCAAGCGATAGCCCCATCTTGCTGAGTAATCAATTCTCTAAAAAACACCTCTGCCCCACCGGTGACAGGAATAGCTACATCCCGCTGCGAAACAATCTCCTGCCCGCTACCCGTGATGCAAATGTTAGGCGGATGAATCGACTCTCGATGTTGACCACCAAACACGACCAATGCATCAATTTGTGCAGACTCGTCCTCAGCAATATACCGCATGAAAGAAAAATCACTCGTACGCAAGATAGCCTGCGTTCGCTTGGGCACCGAAACTTCCCTAGCTACAAAAGTCGAGGCTCCGGCGTTAAAAGAATCGGGCAGCGCGGTGGCTGCATATGTCGTCGTTTTTGGATGTTGATTATCTTCTCCACAAGCCATACACATCACCGCGACCAAGCTCAACGCAACGGTAGGCCAACGACACGCCACGCCCCAGGTATCACCGCGAATAGTCTTTAGACATGGACGTTTTTTTGTCGACGAACGATCATTCCTGAACCAGGAAAAACGCGGCAGCTTAGCCAACAGATTATCTAAAAATATCAACGTCGCCATAGCTAATACAAACACCACAACCCCGGACAATTGATGAGGCCAACCATCTTCAGCAGCAGCGCTAATATCAAACCCATAAGCAAGACCAATTAAAAATGCAATACGCAGGGCGTTACAAATCACCGCGACGGGCAACACGAAACACATTAATATAACACGACCAACAAGCCCGGACTTAGCCATCGTGAGGTAAACGGACGCAATCCAAAACAAACTCATCGCACTTCGCAACCCGCCACAAACCTGGCCAAGCTGCAACGTGCGGGGCGCATCGTCCGCGCGGGCAAGAACATGTACATAACTCCCGTCGAGCACCACGGGCAGGCCCAAGACATCCACGATACCTATGCCCAGTCTTCCAGCGAGAACTTTCAGCGTAAATCCCATTTCATGAACCCAGTGCATGGGTAGCGGAACCATAAAAATCAATAGCAACACAATCACGCCATATCGACGCAACGCTGACCACCCACCCCACCAAATTAGAAAAGCAAGTAAAAAGCCGACAAAGGCAAATCCGGAAAAAACAGCGACTCTTAAATAGGTACACATGACGTGCAAACAAAGAACCGCGACCATAGCCATCCAAGCAAAACATGCTGCCAAACGTGTTCGTTGATGTTCTTCTTCAACATCCTGAGTGCGCTGCCAAAATAGATATAACGTGACCACGGGTACCATCGGGGCATAAGAATAATATGATTCGCCAGACGAAAGTCGCTCTGAAAAGGACAGCCCAGCCTGCGACCACGCCGGGAACCAGCGAAGCCACATTTCGCCAAAAGCCCAATACCACGCCACGCAAATAGGCAACGCCATCACAACAACAGCCGCGACTCGCGTAGCGCGCAAGCGTCCCCTATCACCCCGCAGCGAATTACCGCCGAGTCGTGTATTTTCTAATGTCGAAGTGGTGTCACTTTCGTTGGTTAGCGTAAAATTACCGCTTTCAATTAGGAACCGTAAGCACTAACGCGTGAACCAAACAGTAGTCCGGCGTTAATGCTAATACCTGCGTATCGGTCCATCCGATAGCGTAGTCCATCAACCCAACATCTATCGTAAAGCCTATAAATAATGCACAAAACGTCCGATGTGACTAAAAGTTTCTCGCACTATAATAGCGATGCGCACGAGCTTGAATTCACATGGCGATAACAAGTCAACAAACTTTATCACACCAATTCCGGTAATGGCCTACGCATACAGGCATCGTACGATCGCCCAATAACATGCACCACCTATAACATTTCCAGGGAATTCTTTTGCTATGACAACCAAGCCACAGCATCTAAAGACTTGCACTCAGCCCGACGATCGCACCTACATATGAAGGATTGAAAACACACGATTATGACGTGCAAACGGCGCTTACTGCTAGGAAGACCCCACCCCTCACGCCACCGCTGCGCGCAAAAGTTTTTACGTCTGGCTTTCCTTATCGGCGTTGGTGGTAGCGAGGCAAATGCCTTCGTATTAGGACCAACCGCACCGGGCGATTGGGGAGCCGGTGGAAATCCGATTACGCTCACCTACAGTTTCATGGCTGACGGTATTGATGGCACGGCTGAGGCAGGAGGCTTGACCAATACATCATTAGCAACCCTTTGGGGGGGCGGCTTGCCCACATGGCAAACCGAAGTCGTCCGAGCGCTAGATTCCTGGGCCAATGTATCGGGCCTGACTTTTACACAAGTAGCTGATAACGGAGAGGCGTACGACGCAGTCCAAACGTCTGGCGATTTGAGATTTGGCGCTCACAATATCGACGGCGTCAACGGCACATTAGCTCATGGTTTTTTTCCACCCAATAACGGAACTTCCATCGCAGGCGACGTCCACTTCGACACCAGCGAAACCTGGAAAATTGGCTTTGGTGGCGGTGGATTCGACATCTTCCAAATCGCCTCTCATGAGATTGGCCACGCGATAGGACTCAACCATACGCTCGTACCAAACTCCCTTTTGAACGCAAACTATACCGAAAACTTTTCTGGACCACAGGCGGACGATATCGCTGGCGCCCTTTCACTATATGGCGCATTCGTAGGCCCCGCACCAGAACCCATGACCATCACGCTAAGCCTCATCGGACTCGCCACCGTAGCCATGGCCCGCAGAAAAGCGCGCAAGAATAAGAACGAGGAAACCGCTGCCTGACCAACTATCATCAAGTCAATCTACAATCGTTAAACGAACGCTGCCATCGCCAGCCCCACCGTTATCCGCAACCCGCCGCAAGATAGCCAACCAATCCTGATAAACATAAGGCACTTTCAAACAGACGTGCATCTCGCGCAACTGAGCCAACATCTCCTCCGTCAAAGGCCCCTGCCAATCCTGAGCCTTGGGGTCGCAATAAAAAACCCGACACCCCAGCGGCCGACCTTCACGCGCATGACATGTTCCATCAATCGCATGGGGACACGCATCCACCGTCACCGGCAAACTTGAGGGATGCATAGCCATAAAATACACCACTTCGAGCGTCGTCACATATAGACGATGCCCAAACTCGCCAAACCGACAGCAATCTCCGCGATTGGTACACAAAGCACCACGGGCAGCTATACCCTTATCAGCCGCCTCGTAAAAATCTCGCATCGCATCAATCACATCCACGCGGGCTGCGATTTCGTATAACGTCTCAATGCTAATAGCTTCTTCTGACATGATTAAGAAGCGTTAATAGAACGGTTCTGTCAAACTGTCAATCTAAGCGGAACAAATCGTGATTGGATGCCCCATTCTCCGGGTACTCCCGAGGGGTGGGGGACGGACATCGAGCATGAGTCGTTCCCAACCTTTCGCGTCACCGAGAGAGCTGAAACTGTCATACCCCGAAGAAAATACAACTTACGCAGTAGCCCGCTGCAAAGCTGGAACAGTTGGTGACCGAAAAGACTCCGCCCACTGACGCATATGCCCCAACTCATTTTTCCATCCTGCATTTAGCCGGGCATGAAGAAAAGTGTCGAAAAGCTCATCCACCGCCTGCCCCGCCTGAACAATTTGATTAAATCGGCCCTCGAGAAACGCTTCGGGATCATCATCTTCATCACGCTGCAAGATCAGCCGAGAGATAGAAGCTTTCTTGCCATCCAACTGCAAAGACCATTCATTCGCACCACGCGCGACCATCAAGCCTAGCTTCGTCGGCAGCTTGCCAAGCGATAACGCCGCACGGGCCTCTGGCGCGGTCGCAGGACCATCGCAAGTCACCGTCGTCGTACCCGTCACCTCTGCACAGCAGTTTAATTTCATAGAATCACAAATGACTAGGCCAATCTGCTGGTTGAGTCGCGTATTAACCAATCCCTCAGATGTCTGCACCGCATGCCATAACCAGGCCAAAAACTCTCGGCCTAAAAAGCTACGATCATTACCGGGAAAGTCCGGCAAATCCATATCGCTATTTGGCGGATCAACCAGAAACGAAGGCGAGGCATCATCCAACTCGCGCGTCAGCTTACCACGCTCAGCCATGCGACAACTCAACTCGTCCATCGTCGCAGCGACGAGCGACACACCAAACGTCTTGGCAAATAGCGTCGTCAGCGACTCCGAAGCCCCAGCGCCTAACGCGCCAAAATATAAGACTCCCTTTTGCAGATCAATCAACAAAGGATATGCATTGATTCGCCTGAAATTTCCTTTTCGAGCTTCTTTCTCCGCGCGGTCCATAGCCGCCTCTTTCGCCATGCGCTTATCCTGCGCGGAAAGAACACCATTACCATTGGCAAACAAAGCCGCCTGTTCTTCCTGCGCTCGATAACTACGAACAATCGCAGCCGGGGCGTTAGTCCGATCAACCCGAATAGCTACATGGATAAATCGACCAACGGTGACACGAGACTCATCAGAAAAATCCACATCGTAATAGTGCGTAGGCACAATCCAGCCGGTTTCAATACCATCCGAACGAACTTCGGTCTCAGCCCCAAAAGCATTTTCCTCAAACGCCTTGAGCCAGGTCTCGGACAACGACGTGGGATGTTCACCCGCCAGATAATACCGCTGAAATGTCACCGAACCTGAAGAAAATCCCATGTTGAACTTCCGATCTATGTCGCCATTTTGATGCCACGAGCCTGGCACTATGCCAGCTAACGAGTGAGTAAACACCTTAATCCTGTTACACCTGCCGGTCAAACATAATACCACGTCTGACCATGTGATATCCCTGTGAAAAGATGCGCAACTTATGCCTCTAATATCCCTTAACACGCCATCCGCTAATATAAAATTTCGCCAATCACCGCCCCAACGAGCTTACTTAAATCAACAATATGGGTATCATCAGTCAAATTCGTGGTAGGCAGCCCAAGATGACGATAGAGTCTATTAAGAGAGCGAGTTAAAGAAATGAATCAGACCAAAATCATCGCAACCATAGGCCCAGCCACCGATTCCGAAGAAGCACTAACCTCGTTGCTGGATGCGGGCGTAGACATTTTTCGCCAAAACTTCTCCCACGGAACCCTGGAGCAGCACGCCGAAGTCTTCCAACGAATCCGAAAAATTTGCCAGAAAAAGTCATCCCACGCAGCGATCATGGTCGACCTTTGTGGCCCCAAAATCCGCGTCGACGAAGTAGAAGGAGGCAGCTTCCCCATAAAAGTTGGAGACCACCTGGACATTCTCGCCGAACATGTGAAAGGCACGCCCGGACGCATCTCCACCAATAGGCCCGCTTTAATCAAAGAAGTAAGCGAGGGAAACCGCATTCTAATTGACGACGGTTCTGTGCTGACCCGTGTCGTCGAAAAACATGAAACTCACCTCCGCTGCATCTGCGAAGTGGGAGGGCACATCGCCACGCGCAAAGGCCTGAATTTTCCAGACAGTAATCTGGTCATGTCCGCACTAACCGAAGACGACAAAATCAACGCCACCTGGGCATTCACCAACGGCGCAGACTATGTAGCTATGTCGTTTGTACGCTCCGCAGCCGACCTTCGGGAATTACGCGATATGATGCCCTTGAACTGTGAGTGTCCGCTAGTCGCAAAAATCGAAACCTCTCACGCTATTCAACATTTAGATGGCATCATCGAAGCTTCTGATGTTGTTTTAGTTGCCCGAGGCGACTTAGGCGTAGAAATGGACCTCGCCCAAGTCCCTATACTTCAAAAAGACATTTTGCGACGCTGCCAACTAGCCGGAAAACCAGCCATCACCGCCACGCAAATGTTGCAATCTATGGTGAATCAACCCACAGCTACCCGCGCAGAAGTAAGCGACGTAGCCAACGCCATCCTGGACCATTCGGATTGCGTCATGCTCAGCGCAGAAACGTCCGTTGGAAAATTCCCCATTGAATCAATCAAGATGATGTCACGCATCGCCAAACAAACCGAAACATTACTCAAACAAAAAGGAGAAACTGCCCGGGTCAACGCCGCCTCAACCTTACGCTTGGTTACGACCGCCGTCGCCCACAGCACAGCTATGCTAGCCAATGAGCTAAACGCGAAGTTAGTCGTGCTTTGGACGCAGGTAGGCAACACCGCACGACTGCTTAGTAAGTGTCGCCTAAACAGACCCATCGTCGGCTTATCCCCCGACCAAGCCGTATGCAGAAGAATGTCCATGTTTTTCGGCGTCGTCCCTGTACAAATGGAACGCAAGCCCCGAACCCTGGATATGATAAACGATGTGGACACCATGCTATTACAAAAAAACCTAGCTGAGGTAGGTGATTTGATTGTTGTCGTAGCTGGCACAAGACTCGAACAAGCAGGCTCTACAAACGCTTTACTGATCCACCTAGTAAGCGACCCGCAAGGACATTCACCAGCATTCACTTAGCCCATAGATGCTAATAGTCGCTGGGTGACATGGGTAAGTCCCGCCATTTTTGTCATTGGTAAACACAAATTAATCACCAGCAAACACCGGTTTTACCGACAATACAATCTCTATAGATACGGCAGATTCATAAAAATGACGTTGACGGCTACGAGAAAGCTACTTCGCAGACATTTGTGACGACCGCCGCAGCGGCATCGTCATACAGCGAGGCCCGCCAAGCCCGCGAACCAATTCCGATCCTTCGATGCGAATGCACTCAACCCCAGCCTCTTCCATCGCGGCAATCGTACGTTCATTGCGCTCATAAGTAATCGCCACCCTCGGCGCAATAGCCAAGGCGTTCGTCCCATCCATACGCTGCTCGCGCGGGGCGAAATGTTTTGACCCACCACCAGTATCAATCGCAGTAAGCTTTGTACCAAACTCGTCGCTGAGAATATTTTCAAATAAGCGATCATCCGCAATCCGCTTAGCTGTCACATTATCTGACGCCCCATCAGCTTCATATCGCATCACACCAGAAAGCCCCCGCATCACTTCCGGAAACCACAACACCGTACCACGATCCAAAATCGTAAACACAGTATCCAGATGCATAAAAGCCCGCTCAGCCGGGATAGGTATTTCGTAGACCCGCTTGATAGAACCATCTTGAAATAACTTACTAGCCAGCAGTTCAATCGTCTCGCCGCGCGTGCGTTCGCTCGCACCCACAAGAATCGATTCATCTGATAAAATAAGAATATCCCCGCCTTCAATCGTAAACGGGCGGTCCTCGCGCGGAGCATTCGAGCTGCCAAACGCGATCACATCGTCACGAAAGTCTTTGTGATGCTCAAGTACCGCGCGAACCAATATCGTCTCGCGCACACGTTCCTGAAAGTGCATTTTGGACGATACGACCGAACCACGAACAACCACCGCTGGGTCTCGACTAAAATACGAATTGGGAATCGGCGGCAGTAAGAAGTGCGCGTCATCAACATTTACCGCGCTACGTTGACCAGTAGCCGAGTAAAATTCCGCAGCCGTCATGCCAGCAAACATCATTTCAACCAGCGCTTCTGGAGAAAATTTCCCAGCATCCTTCAAATCATCCGCAATGGCAGGAACCGCCTCAGCCGTACACACCTGATCGATCAAACTACTGCGCGAAGCATCGTCCCTACAAATATCCAGCAGAAAATGCTCAAGATAAACGACATCCACCCCGCGCCCCCGCATCGCAGCCACGAACGCATCATGCTCATCCTGCAAGCGGCGCAGAAAGGGAATATCCTCAAACAGGAATTGCCGCATACAGTCGTGCGTCAGGCGGTCAATTTCCCCACCAGGCCGATGGACCATCACGGCTTCGAGCTTGTCATATTCATTATCAATTTGAAGACGCACGAATCACCTATCGTTTGTTGATCGGCGATGTTACGGTCGCGCAATCTTGAGTGTTAAGAACCCGGAACGAAAAACATTCCACCGACATCCAATCGCTCATATTCCCGCCACCCAAGGCCACGAATACGATAGCGAGTCGATCGAAACAGCCGCATCTCATCGTAAACTTGCCGCAAATAGTGTCAACCCCGCCTATCAAGACTAAACACGGTTGACCGCATAAATTAGATGAGTAGCATAGACATTCGTCGCCAGTCGGTCCCGGACAAACTAGCCTTGGCTAGCCCGGTACTTTTTCGACGATGATGAGCAAATTTTGCTCATAGCTTGATCCTGGAGAGGTGGGTGAGTGGCTGAAACCAACGGTTTGCTAAACCGTCGTGCTGGGTAACCCCGGCACCGGGGGTTCGAATCCCCCCCTCTCCGATTTATTTCAACACTGGTTTATAAAGCTCTGCTCTGCAACGACTTGTGAACAGGCCCGTCAGGCACTTGGGGGCTGCTGTCCCAATACTGTCCCAATTCGGTTACTCGCCACCGATGGCCGCAAGCTCGCGCCATGCCTGCTTTGCAGCATTCCTGAAATTTCCACGAACACTGACGCGATAAAATGTGCGGTCCTTTTCGACCATAGGCGGATCTGTCGCCTGCCAGAAGCGTAAGCAAAGTCGAATGAGATAATCAGGTTGGACATGACCGATACGCTCAGCAATGAGGGTCTTCACATCGTCAAACTGGGTCCAGTCGTCCAAGCCGGACAATGTTTCAGCTATAAGATCATAGTCTTCATGCGGGCAGCAAAACGGTTGCGCCCGTCCGCCGATCCGGTATTCGCATAGATAAACGCCGCGCCGGCGCTTTTCAATCATGTAGCGTTTAGCTTGATATCGACCGAGGATTTGATCCATTGCTTGCCGTACGGGTTTGGAGCCATCGGTGAGCGTACGAAAATAATCGTCTATGTTTTCTAATAGTTCTAAAGCTTCAGATAGTGGCCCCCGGAATCGATCCGACGCCTTCAGCGTTCGCAAGAGGATGCGGCGAATCTTTTTTAGATCACCCAAACGGCATTCAACGTCATTTTTAGTGGCCATCCTATACACCATTTCCGTGGAAAGCTACATATATAAACAACAAGCCTTGACTATGCACCTATATTTAGGTATAACATACCGTGCTAACACTTAGTGTCATAAGTATGCAGCAAAGTAGCTACAAACTATGCCACGTCAAGAATAAGGTCGGTCGAACTCAATGGCAAGCTCGGTCCGCCCTACGAGGAGAAACAATGTTCGGCATTCATACTCATTACGTTAAAGCTACAGAGGGACAGATCGAAGGTCGCGTGTTCCCGATCAAGCCCGGATGCGAGAGCGAGGCCATTGAAGTGTTTCGAACTGTCGTAGACCGCTGCGCCGAAAAAGCCGGTCGCGGCGATGAACGTCCGGAGATGCTGGGCATTTTCATCGCCAGCGACACAATCCAGAACGTGATCCCTGACGGGACGCATGAACCGTTTCTTGTGGAGCTGCTGCTCGAATACAAACAGCTTGAAGCGATACGCGAAGGGGGAAAACGAGATGAGACTGAAGTATAAGCCGGAGGACGACAAACCAAAGACACCCGCCTGGTTGGCGGCCCTTCTAGACAAACGGAAACCACTGATGCAACCGTTTGCGGATGTTCCATTGCCAGATATACGTAAGGCATTCGAAAACACAAGCGAAGACTTCCCACCGGTCCTTAGTCTAGAACAGGCAGCGAAACTATCCCACCTCGCCCCATCAACGATCAAACGGAAGGTTAGCGAAGGCATGTTCAAAGATAGTGCCAAACGAGGCAAGCCACTGTTGTTTTGGCGGGATAAGTTTGTGAAGGAGCTACTTAAATAAATGAAGCTGATCGGACGTCATGCAGTAGAAGGGACGGAACCAAAGATCTACATCGGTCACCGGACATACAACGACCGACGTAGCGGTAAAGTATGTATTGCCAAAACCTGGTACGCCGAATACTGCTTAGACGCGCGGCGACAATATGAACCTCTTGGGACAACGAACAAAGCGACAGCCGTCAAACAAGCACATGCTATTGTGCAACGCATCGACAACGGTTCCCCAGCCAAACCAAACCGACGAATTGATATCACTACACTAAGTCAAGAATACATGCAGATCCTACTGGATCGTGAGAGGGCTAAAAAAACCATCGAAAAATATGAATATGTGCTGGGCGTATTCGAGGAATGGACAAATCAGAACAACTATCGTTACGCATCATCGCTCGACGACCGGAGTTTCTGGGCTTTCAATCGGAAGATGATCAATGACAATCTATCTGAAAAGACACGCTACGATCGATTGATCATCGTTAAGCAACTGTTCAAGTGGGCTCATCGTGCGCGACGGATCGGAACCAACCCGTTCTGTGACATTAGCCTTCAAAAACCTGAGGCTAAGGAGCAGCCGTGCTTTACTCCACAACAAGTTGCGATACTTTTGAACAAGGCCGATCCGCGCGAACGAATCATTTACGCAACGATGGCATATGTAGGCCTGCGGTTCGGTGAATGTCGGGAACTGCTTTGGAGTGCGGTTCTTTTCGATCGCGGCCAACATGGCTTTATAGCCGTTCGTCGTGGCGGAACATCAGGTAGGACAAAAAGCCGCCGCAGTCGTTATATTCCGATTCACTCAAAGCTTCGCGAATTATTTGATGAATCATCACGGCTATTCGATCGAGTGTTCACTGCTCGAAAATCGAAAAAACATCCTAATGGAGGTGGACCGATCGATGAACGTCGCCTACTTCGATCGTTAAAACGATTATGCCGTCGATGCGATTTCGCTAACCCTGACCAGTACAAGCTACACACTTTCCGTCACGCTTTTGCGTCGATGTGTGCTTGCAATAATATCAGCTACAAGTACGCACTAGAATGGATGGGACACAAGAGTAGCGACATTCTTGATCTCTATTACACGATGTACGACGATACTGCCGAAGTAGCCATGGCAACCATCAACTACTAAGCGATGCAATCAATCGCTAAAACTCCAGCGAAGTAAAGACTCACTAATCCTAGATTCAGAGCATCATCCCACCATCAAACCACTTTATGGCGTTACGACCAAAAATTTTGGATCTCGTCTCCATAACTGCCACAAATAAATAAAGGACATCGTGCATGTAGCGATGAATAGTGAAAAAGGAACGTAGTAACGACGACGATCTAGTCATTCACCACTATGTTTTGATGCGTACCGGCGGCATCATCGAATTCGCTGGCTAGGAGGCCCTTTCATGAAATCAAAGAAGCAGTTGCTTACACCGGATGAAGTGGCGGAGATGCTGCACATCGCTCGCAAGACCGTGGTGGTTATGGCGCGCGAGCAGCGCATCCCCTGCATCCGAATCGGTCGACTCGTACGGTTCGACCCGAAAGATATCGACCGCTGGATCGACAACCAAAGGTGTTAAGAGAGATAGAAGAACACACAGGGTATGATCGTTCCCGTTCAACACTGAAGTAGATCGCGCTCTTTCGACACACATCTCCAAGCGTTTCATAACTGTCTGTAACGGCTCGACTTAGCTCACTATCGCAGCGTGAAGTAGTTCAGCGCAAACAGTGACAGGATGATAGAGGGTGCGCCTTATCTACATCACTCACACGCAACAGAGCGGTGGTGATGGAGGCGGCTCCAGACAGCCCGATAGGGCATGAAATTTCAATACATAGGAGGATTCAATATGATTTTTAACGATTTGTATCAAAGCTGGCTGGCCAAGACAAACCCGTCCGCCACGAAATCTCGCATGACGAGAACCACGATGAAGTACCTAGCCACCGCGTTGGATTGTGACGACTGGTCTAAGGTCAAGGTCATGTCACTACAGCAATCCCTGGTCCTGCTGGACGCCGCAATGGCAACGAGAGACCTTAGGCCACAGAGTCGTTCCAACTACCGTAACTACCTACGGCATATATATAAGTTTGCTGCGGATGAGGGAATCGACATGACTGGCGACGACGACAAGCACTTATGGCCATCGATGCCGGAGAACAACGGCTTGATGCGACGTACCGCCGTAGCCTACGACAGGTTCGTGAAGTGGGCCATCAGTCATGGTCATTGGCCAGGAACGGTACGCGCAGGAGATCTCGCCGCTTGGGCGTTTTACGAAAAATCAAAAGCAAACCTACATTGGCGTAAGGACTATGAACGTCTCACTCATGCATGGCAGATTCTTATTAAACACGACAGCTTACAGCCAATGGCGTTCGCTTCGCTACCGGCTAAGCTCAACGAAGCGTATGCCCTTTCGATCGATAAGTGGCCCTCCCATTTGCGTAACGAGTGGCAGCGAATGTGTCGTGACGCCTCGGCTCCACTCCGCAAGGGAGGCATGCGCCCGTGGCGATCGATCACTAAGCAACACTATGAGAAGTCACTTTCGAAATTCTTGGGTTGGCTTCAGATCGACCAGCCAGAGCGTGACTTAGCCACAAATAATTGGACATCGCTCCTTACGGCCAACGAATGCCAAACATTTGTCAACTGGCTCGTTATCCGCAGTGGCAACGACTACCTAAACCCATCGCACACCGCGTTCCTACGAATGGTCCGTGGATTCCATCGGTTTTTGTTGAACTCAGGAAACGAGACTGTTGAGACGTTTAACGAATTGACGAATCGATGCGAAGTACAAGAACGCGACAAAGCTACCAGAATGGTGCCGTATCCAGTTATCGAACATGCGTTCAATGATATCAGCAAGAAGGTTTTGATTGCGATGCGAGCCAGAAAAAAATCGAATTGTGATCGGATACGCCTCGCTAAGCAGCAAGTCGATGCGATCATATTCGGATTGCTTGTAACCCGCGCATTACGTGGAGCAAACATAAGGGGAATCCGAATCGGAACAAATCTCATCACCATAGATGATAAGTTCGAACTTCACTATAATGCGTCAGAAATGAAAGGTCATCGCAAGTTCGATACACCGTGTCCAGACGAACTTACAATAATCATTAAGGATTACCTTAAACAGGGTTATAAAATATTAACTGGTCGGGCGGCTTGTGATGGCGACATCCTCCTAGTAAACGGTAGCGGCAAACCATTCGACAGAAATCCATTCACCGCCAAAGTACGAAGAATGTCGCGTCGGCTGATCGGTAAGCCGATCAATGCCCACCTATTCCGTCACATTGTAGCCACGCAAGCCGCGCAGGTATGGAAACTGACGCCTACGGAGCTAGCGGCATTTTTAGCACACCGTTCGCCATTGACATGCATGAAATACTACGAAGTGACGAATCCGGCGATGGCCGCTAAACGTATCGATGGATTCCGGCAAACGGAATAAAATTGGGCGACAGTGAAAGACCACACAAATACGACTAGAACCGACGTCCACGAAAAACGGCGCGCATGAGGAAATGGATCGAATCATCATTGGCAACCAAGGTTGAGCATCTGGGCGATAACACTACCAAATGCGGCAACGTACCACTTATTGACGCATGTTGAGCAATCGCTAGCACAGTCTTTAGAGTTCGCGCTCGTGGAGGCTTGAATTGTAGCAAACAAACGTCTTGATCCAAGATGTCAACAGCGCGGCATTCTTCGAAAACAAAAATCTCGTCACGGGCCCAATGGGTAGTTTCATTGGGTAATTGAAACGCAATGGTGGTGTTGCTCGTCGCTTGAATGGTCACTAAGTTTACTGCCTGATCTGGTAATGGTACTTGCCCGAGGTCATAGCCATCCTCCCAACGCCAGACCGTTAAGGTCAAATAATTTCCAGTCGCCTTCGCCAGGGCCCGCTGTGCCGTAGCTCGGGTCGTCAATCGATTTTTAAGAAACGCTTTAAACGTCATCTCTAAATCTTTGCCAGAGAAATGCTCCTCTAGTTGAGAAGAATGCTCGTTCGATACCGCTATCTGACCGTTTTCGAGTTGACTAAGCCCAGATTGTGACACACGCAGACGCTGAGCGAAGTCAATCTGGCTGTAACCAATCGCTTTACGGTATCTTCGAATATCCGCGCCCGAAATCATTTTACAACCTCCGTGGCCAACACCATACCACACCTGAAATCTACACGTTTACAAAAAAGCGCCAATACACAATTTAGGGGCTTGACAATTATAAGCAATATCAGTAATATATCAGCATTGCGAGGTTTCGAGTTTAATTAACGATATTTAGGAGATAAAAAAATGAAGGGTGTACGAACGAAAATGAGAGTAGAGTGGATAAAGGCTGTACTGGGCGATAGGCATAGCTTCACAGTGAGGCAATTCGAGCGTTGCCGAAGGCGTCTGATTGATCGTGGCTGGTGCATAGCTGCTGAAGCTGAGGGACCAGCTTATGAACAAGTAGTAGCGGTCACCCCAGACAATCCAGCTTTCAATATTGTCTGCGCTTATGACCGCAATAAACGGTGGTTTGAAATTGCTGCACTAAGCCGCACGGTCGGCGAATCGATTGTTGAAAGAGCTGGCATGGCTCGTCTTGCTACTTTGGGATTCGCGCTAGTGAATATCGACAACGATCATGTTGAGCTATGCGTAGTAGACCCGCGCGCCGCTAGATTTATCAACGAATCGCGCCTTGGACCCCAAGTGCGCGGGTTCAGCACACGGCGAGTGATTGAAGCTTTCATGTTGGTTCGCTCACCTCGACGATGCCGTGTAAACGTATCGGACGACCGTCGTCTTATTACTGCTGAAGTGCTTAGGGAACGATGGCAAATCGAATGTGATGATCTCCTTAGCGAGCGGCGACGAGTACGGCTTGTATCGTCATGGACAGTTGGCGATTCGGTCTCGACAAACGCCTGTTCCAATGCACTTCCCGCTTGCAACCGCGATCACTTGGCGAAGGTGCTTTCTGGCGGGGAGGTGGTCCGTGGGTCGTAAGTATAAACTAATTAATCAAAGCGTGCTGTGTCCAAAGACGCAAACGAACATTTTACAAAGGAATCTCCAAATGAATATATCTCAAAATAAAATGGATAGGCTTCGTGGTGTCCTTGGCCTTAGTGCCTCCGGATTAACGTACCAACAAATTGGCGGCTACATCGGGGTAAGCAGTCGGCAGCGCGTGCAACAACTCGTCGTAATTGCGGTCAATAAGTTGCCCGAACTCGCAAAGCGTCTTGGTGTATCTGGTCAACGACATTCAGGCAGACGCCCACTTGAAAAAAACGTAGAAGCAATTAATTTCGAGGGGAATGCCAGCAAAAATAGCTCGCCTCATGCATCAGTTCAAGCGCGCCATGTAGCCACGGCGAAACATTTATTAAACCTAAACGGGAACCAATACCCATCGGCGACTGAAATGCTTCGCTCGGGACATAGCGCGTTATACCAATTCATGCGAAAATACCCGCATGTTTTTCAGCAACTCATTTCTGAGCGGCAAAAGGTCATACCTAAAATACATAGAAAGCGCAGACGCCGTCGTCGTTTTTGAAGGACGCACCTTCTCCTGAATTTTTTTATACAAATGGAAACTACACCTTTAATGTTATTTTTCATCAGAATCCGATTGGAGAAACCTTGTGGCGACACGACTAATACTACCCGATTATATAGTTAGCAATTTTATTCCGCCCAATGCGTGTAGGCGTTGCGGGCGATCGGATTTGAATTTCAAATTGCTATTCCCACAAATGAAGTGGCGAAAATCGAGCATCGAACTGATCTACCCACTTCGGTGTCCATGTGGAGGCTCAGGTTGTGTCACCATAAAGTTGCCAACACTACTGTTTGGTTACATTTTGACTACCGTGGCGTTAGTCGATGCAGATCATCGTCGCCGATCTAAAGCTACGATGGCTGTTTCGTCAAATCACCATACTGATATGCTCGCAAATATATTTCAGCAATTCGATCGGCTGATAGAATCCAAAAATAGCTCAATCATGCGGGCGCAGCCAATATTTGAAAGCCAACAAATATCGCTCGTAGATAACGAAGTCGAACGAATCAAATTCGGTTTTGACAAGAGAGAATGGACCACATTCCTTCGGCGGCTAGGGTTCGAAAAACCGAGCGATCTTCATGATTCCGACCACTGTGATTAAAATTTACTCGCATATTATGGTAAAAGCGACTAGCCAAGTACTGTATTTGAGTAATAGCGGGATATTGTTTTTTAGAAATATCATTTTTTTTAGATTTGGTGTAAGAAATCTACAGGCCCACCGTATAGTGGTATAGTCTAGTGCGGTTCATTTTCAAAAAGAGGTCAGATGCTTGATACGCCACCATCGTTGCTAATTCGGCTAAGAGATGCCGACGACAGCCATAGCTGGCGAACGTTCTTTGAGCAATATTGGCGGCTGATATATTCATTTGGCAGAAAGTGTGGCCTGGAGCCACGGGATTGCGAAGATGTGCTTCAGGATGTCGTATTGGAAGTGTTCAGAGCCATGCCCGACTTCGAGTATGACCGAACAAAGGGAACTTTTCGCGCGTACCTCAGAACCATTACTCAAAGAAAAATTACTGACCATTTACGAAAATCCGCCCGCCATCCAACACATAGCCTCGATCACGGCGCGGGCGAAAACGGGGCACAATCGCTGCAAGACCCGGAATGTCCGGCGGCTCAGCAGGCATGGGAACGAGATTGGCATCGAAACCTTGTGCAAGTATGCCTCGACCGCGTTCGTAAAGAAGTTGAGCCGAGAACCTATCAAGCCTTTCAGCTATACGTCTTGGAAGAATGGCAAGCCCCCGACGTGGCTCGGTTTCTGAAAATTCGCACCGGCTCGGTTTACACCGCTAAATCTCGTGTGGTTGAGCGCATGCGTTACTGGCTGGATAAAGAAATAAACGAGGACTAGCAATCATGGCTAAAACGATTGATAGAAAAATATTGGAGCAGTACGTCGCGGGCAAATTAACACCAGCGATGAAAATAAACGTAGAAGATGGGCTTCGCATATCCGCCGATCTTCGAAGCATGCTGGAGGAAATTGAGGGCGAAGCCAAAATCATCGAAGCAGTAGTAGATTCGCAAGCAATCCGACTACCGGATAAAGAAGAAGAGCGAATCACCAGTAAAGT
Source organism: Planctomycetota bacterium (assembly GCA_024280855.1). GTDB lineage: Bacteria > Planctomycetota > Phycisphaerae > UBA1845 > UBA1845 > JAJRPG01. The sequence goes on from JAJRPG010000060.1 coordinate 78,518, forward strand.
CCTCGGCGACCTGGGGACGACGTTGGAGTGATCTTACGCCTAACGTGTGCGGTGATATTGACGTATAGAAACCTATAATAATAGGGAAATCGTAATCGTCCCTGCGAATGAAGCGAGTAGACAGGGACAGTCCCTGACTGAAGCAAAATACTTGTCTGATTAACACGGTGAGCAAATGGAAAATGAAAAAAACTACAACGAATTGATGCGCCATATCGAATACGGCGATCCGCTGCACATGGGTCGCTTCTCAGTCTGGGTTACCGCCCATTCCATTTTTCTTGGTCTTCTCGGCGCCAACTTAACTGGAATGTCTCCGGCAACGCGATGGATTCTCTGCTTCCTCGGAATAGTGCTTTGTATTTTCTGGATATGCACGGCGAAACGAATGTCTGATCGGATCAACTGGCTCAACAAGGAGATTAAGGAGTCCTATCCGAATTCCGTCCATACAAAATGGCTGAAGGCCGCAAAGCGGTCTTGCTTTGACACCACGCTGATTCTGACATATCTGCTGCCGCTGAGTTTCCTTGCTGCGTATGCGCTTCTAGCAGCCTGTTGAAGAACTCTTTGGCAATTGTGTTATAATGTTAGAGTCGCGTGATTGAGGAGTAGGATTGAACTCAAGGATGAGGTAATTCATGGCGTTGGGCAAGC
>JAJRPG010000061.1 GCA_024280855.1 Planctomycetota bacterium
ACCACCAGAAATCATAACTTTCACTTCAACACGTTCCATTGAGCATCCTGCGAGCGCGAGATATTCCCTGGTGTGCCCCATGCGTTTTTCTACCAGCTTCGTATTAGGCTCCTGCGTTTCGTAACGCACCACGCCGCCATAAGAATTCAACAGGGGAACCAGCCGATTCAATCGAGCTACGCCAGTACCGCTCAACTCAGCCGTGTGTGGCACAAAGTGCAAATCCGCGATGGTCATGTCATAAAGAATCGCGTTGTCCACCATGTCCGTAAGATGCTCAAACTTGTGCTTCTTGGCATAGTCCATTTTATTAGTCAATCGCTGAGTAGATGTCACAATCGGTTGCTGACAACCAGAAACCATCACAACCAGCCCACAAAGCACTACCAATCTTTTTGTCCATTTCTGCATCATCATCTCCTTACGAGGCCGTACCCAACGCCGCTTCGCAGAATACTTGCTTGACCTAATCAATTCCCTTGCATTGCCATTTCATCACCTTTCTATCGTGTATTGAACGCAAATCGCTTCGGCCTTTATGGCTGTGATTTTTCGCGTCACGTCTTTCTGACACAACACCTGTTTCCCAACAAACACAGGCTAAAACGAACGATGCCAAAACAGTGAACACAAGTTCGAATCGACGCTCTTAGTGTTGCTATCGCATCCTTCTAGAATTATCCGATCGCGCCGCAGTACAGCTAATGCCTTTTCACCAACTAACCAACAGCGGCTAATTCGACCCGATTGGAGATTCGCGCTGGCATCGCCTCCGACGCAAATCGTGGTTATCAACATTGATTTAGCCATACGGTTTTTTCGCAAATTTTGTAGGATATTTTTTGCGCATCACGATTTGAATGAAAATTATTTCGCCTAAATCAACGAAACAGCTATAATCGGGCATGATGAAAATTTCAGAATCTCGATTAGACCAAGCTCGTGAACTGCATCGTCGTGCGATAGTCATTGACACCCATGTGGATACGACCCAGCGACTAGCTGATGATGGATGGGATTTCACCTCTCGCCATGACGGTGGCCACGTAGACCTGCCCCGCATGAAAGAAGGCCTTATGGATGCGATGTTCTTCGCGGTCTATGCCGCCGGGCCTGTGGTTAAGGGAGAGGGCATTCGGGCTGCCCGTGAACAAATCAAAAACATCCAGGCGATGGCTACGAAATACCCTGACGATGTGGTGGTAGCTATAACGGCTGATGACGTGCGACAGGCGAAGGCTGATGGCAAAATCGCTGTAATTATAGCTATCGAAGGTGGCTATCTGATCGAAGACTCTCTTGACATACTCAACGAGTACCGAGCCGCGGGTGCCGCGTATATGACGCTGACGCATTCATTTCACACAACCTGGGCAGACTCAGCTGGGGTACATACAGATTTGGAACCGCGACACAACGGCTTAACAAACTTTGGCAGAGAAGTCGTAGCCGAGATGAATCGCATCGGCATGATGGTCGATATTTCGCACGTCAGTGACAAAACTTTCTGGGATGTTTTGGATATTACAAACGCACCACCCATAGCTACCCATTCGTCCTGCCGAGCGGTTTCCCCACACCGACGAAACCTGACCGACGAGATGATGAAAGCCATCGCCGATCGAGATGGCGTCGTGCAGATTAACTTCGCAGCGGGCTTTATTGATCCTGATTACCCACCAATCGACCCGGCTAAGGTCAAAGCGTTTTTCGAGCAAGGATGCCCGGCAGGCGTACAATTATCGGACCATGTAACACCACTGAGCATTTTGGTCGATCACTTCGACCACGCACTGAAGTTCATTGGAGCCGACCATGTGGGCATCGGCACGGATTTCGATGGTATTCCCGCTTTGCCGGATGATATGCACGATTGCAGTTACCTACCCAATTTAACTGCCTTGCTTTTGGACAAAGGCTATAGCGAGGATGAACTGGAGAAAGTACTTGGCAATAACGCCCTGCGGGTGATGGACGCCTGCCAATCGGCGGCTACGATTCGTGACTAGCATGTCAGCCCATTCCGTGAATCCATATCGAAAGCTTTCTATCGCGATCATCGTCGGCGTCGGGCTGGCGATGTATGTGCCGGGGATTAATTGGGGCTTGCCGGGTACGGTGTCCTGGAGTCAGGACTCCATCGGGGCGATGCGGACCATCGGCGCAGTCGCCGGATGGCCCGACAATTGGCAAGGCCGATATCCGCCGGCGCAATACCTATTAATACACGCGGCGTATCAACCCATCCTGTCTTATTGGGAAGCAAAAGGGCAATGTCAACGACATCCGACAACGCACATGCCCATTTTCAAGCCACCTCATGCGGAAAAGATTGGTACGTTGCTCCTCTTGGCTCGCAGCCTGTCTGTATTAATGGCTATCGGTACGGGGCTTGGGCTATGGTGCGCGGCTCGAGCATTCGGTTTAGATTGGTTGAGCAGTTTGATAGCTTCGCTCACCATGATGATCGGCGCATGCTTTACCTATTTCGCCCATCTGAGCAATGTAGATGTTCCATCGATCTTTTGGCTTTCATGGAGTCTGTATTTTTACGCCAGGCTGCTGAATTCGCCAAACGCGCTTAGCGCTGGGATGCTAGGGTTATGCGCAGCCTTAGCCGCTGCGACAAAAGACAGCGCCGCAGGCATGTTCGCAGGCATGGCTATCGTGTTGGTGTTTTCTCAATATAAAAAACTTCGTGAACACAATAGCCCAGCTACTGCACTGCGAAGATCACTGCTGCAATGGCATTGGTTAATCGGCTTAACTTCATGTATCGTGGTGTACGCCCTAATCACGGACCTCGTTTGGAATAATGAAGCGTACATGAACCGTATGCGATATTGGCTATCGCCTTCAGAGAACACGCTTCACGCCAAACAATTGCGTTACGATTCACAAATAAAATTATTTTTTGCGGCCCTGCATTACGCGGCCTCTGCTGTCGGTTGGCCTATGCTTATCGGTATTGGCATATCAGTCATTCACGTCATTTGTAATAGAACAAAACTCGCAGCCATGTTGTTGGCTCCTGCAATCAGTTACTACTTTATTGTCATTGCCCCAATCGGATTTGTGTATGCCCGTTTTCTGCTTCCTATGCTACTAATCGCTTCTATATGTGTTGGATTTACCTGTGCTAACGTCATGCGTAACACCAACTTATCGATATCCGTTCGTGCCGTAGTCTTGTCAGTATTTTTTCTACCAACCCTGGGATATTCAATAGCGGTTGACGCTGAAATGATAGGAGATTCTCGATATGCTGCGGAGCAATGGTTCGCGGATCATGTAAGTACTACTTCAAGCGTCGGTGCTTTTTCAATGAACGATAAGCTGAAACTTCGGCCTCAATACCTTCCGCGATTTCACGAGCTTGGCTATGCGACCTACCCGGTGGTGATGTTGCCAGAGTCTTTTGTGCAGCGGCAACCTAGCTTTCTCGTTCTTACTAATTACAATTACGAAGACTTTGAAGAGCAGCAGCGTTCGTGCATGCGCCGTCTGCTTGGTGGGAAAATTGGTTACGATGTGGTCGCTCACTTTGAGCGGCAGTATCTCGGTGATAGAATGTCTTGGTTGGGTCTCGCGGGCTGGGGCACTCCAGGGCTTGGAAAGATTAGTCCTACACTGACCGTACTTCAACAGCGCAATCAATCTCCCCATTAGTTTTACCGACAGGACATCATGGCAACTGAATATACCTACACTGGACAACTGGTCCTCGCCTCTGCCAGTCCGCGCCGCGCAGCATTGCTGCGCGAGCATGGCTATGATTTTACGGTCGAAGCTGCGGACATCATTGAGCCTACCTCCATACCCGGCGTCGAAAGCCCGGATATGTTAGCTATGGAATTGAGCCGCTTGAAGGCTCACGATGTGGCGAAGCATCACGAATCAGCCATCATCCTGGCTGCGGATACGCTCGCCTGCCAGGGCACTAACATTTTTGGCAAACCAACTGACCGCGCTGACGCGCGACGCATCCTAACTTCTATCATGGGCACAACACATCACGTCATCACAGGAGTGACATTGCTCAACACCGCAACTATGACAGAGTTAGTTGAGTGTGATACGACAAGCATTACCATGCGCGAACTGAGCGACGAGGAGATGGAAAACTACCTCGACAGCGGCGCGTGGGAAGGTAAAGCCGGTGCATACGGCATTCAAGACCACGGCGACGAGTTCGTCACCGAAATTCAAGGTAGCTTTTCCAACGTCGTGGGCCTGCCATTGGAATTACTCGCCGAGATGCTTTCCCAATTCAGCGCAAGCTAGTCGCTCGCCCAAACATACTGGCCACACTGCCAACTATTTGTCACAAATATCTATTCTCTTTTCGCTTCGAATACACCATTTGGTTGATTGAACCATGCCGACATGTTACCACCCTCACCTTTGGCGAAGCGTACGCTGAACCCCGTTATACCTTTTAGATTAAATTCGTCTGTCCCGGAAGGTTCTAATGTAAACACAGGCTGTCCAGGAACATTAACTGCTAGGACATCACCCTGAAGTAAAAAAGTTACCTTTTGGGTAGACAATGAATACACGCCAAGAAACTGCTGTAGATAGTCCGAATCGTACATGCGTGAATCAGCCTTCTTTTCAAAAACGATTGGATCGAGCGTTGACTCGAACGGAACCAATAGCTCTGCGATATCTCCCTTCATATTTGAGCGAAATTGAATACGCATATCCTCAAAGGCCGGATCATCTTTATTCTCTAGCCCATTGAACACGTCGAAATGCCACTGCTCGAACGTAGCTGTCATATCGTTGTAAGTAAACGAAAGCTGTTGGCCAACGACTTCAACCTTCGCATCGCCATATCCGGCATGTGTGTAAATTCCCGCATAATCATTTAGTGTATGCGATAGCGAAGTGTTCGCGTGACGAAACATATCTTTGTTTTTCTCCGCTTCTTCTTGATGTATCTTTCCCTTGACCCATTTTTCATGTGCTTCGCCATGCCAATCGATTTCTTCCAGCCCTAGGATTCGATCGATGGCGTGACGTCTCATCAAGGTAGGTAATCCAGTCTGACTATTGGTGAACGCGACGATACCAATTCCATCGTCCGGATAAAGAGCCACGGTAGTAATGAATCCGTCAATCCCGCCGCCATGCTCGACAACTAAATGCCCTCTATAATCACTAACCATCCAACCCATGGCGTAACTAGGTGAAGAAATCTCTGGACGCGTAGACGGTCGCCCCATGACGATTTGTGGATTGTGCAATTCCGACAGCGTAGCCTGGTTAATAATTTTCTTGCTCGCAAAAGTCCCGTCGCCAAGTTGCAGCTGCACCCATTTGAGCATGTCCTCAACATTTGAATTTATAGAACCAGCAGGGCCGACGTTGTCTATGTTGCGAAACGGAATCCGCTTAACCTCATCATCCTTTTCGCGGTAAGGATAAGCAAAATCATCCGTCTTTTTTGAATCCTCAACTGAAAAATTGCTGTAACGCATATCGAGCGGCTGAAAAATTCGCTGCCGTACCGCATCCTCCCACGTACCACCGGTGAGTTGTCCGGCGAGATATCCTGCTGTCAGAAACATCATGTTGTTATATTGAAACTTCTCTCGCAGCTCCTTCGTCGGTTCATAGTATCGCAAACGCCTTACCAATTCCGCACGTGACCACTTCTTATTGTTGTACCAAGCCATGTCGTGTCGCGGCAATCCTGAACGATGCGTTACCAAGTCTCGCGGAGTAATGTGCGTCGTAGCATAGTCGTCGTAAAGTTTGAAACTGGGCAGATAATCAATGAGCGGCGTATCCCAATCTAGCTTCCCCTCGTCCACGAGCGTGCCTAGCGTAAGCGTAGTAAAGGCCTTCGTTGTCGATCCAATCGCAAACAGGGTTTTCGCAGTGACAGGTTTTTTCGCTTCTAAATCTCGATAGCCATACCCCTTAGCCAATACGATTTGATCGTCAATTATAATACCGATAGCTATGCCCGGTGCGTGCCAATCTTTGCGTGCTTGATCGACAAACTCATCGAATCCTTCGAGCGATTCATGGGCAGCAGCTACGCGATCTTCACCTCGACTCATCTCAAAGGTAAGTGATGCGCCTCCCTGGGTAAATTTTCCAGATATTTTTTCGCCGCCAGTATCCAACGTTCCAGTAAACGTCGGATTGCCTGGCACACTGGACATCACAAACGAAACTTCATCCCCTTCGATTGTTATATCGGAGAGGGCCATGTCCTTGATACCTTGGATGGGAATGCTGATGTCGCCAGTCCAGCCAGAGGTTTTTTTCTTCAAGTCAATTTCAAACTTCAACGGCTTAGCTGGCGTATTAACCTGGCCCTTCCACTTGCCAAAAACTTCTGCAGCATCACCCGCGATGGCAGGGGCCGTGAAGCTTGCGCTTAAAATCAACAGACTCATGTAAGCACGAAACGACGAATAACTATTTGATTGCATATCCTTCTCCTTGAACATATGGACGCAAAGCCAGCCGACGCGGTGCAGGCTTCCTGTAGCTATATTATCCACAATGCCCCTGCATAAAGACAAGTCTAAATGCGTAAGAAGTTGCCATATCTAGTGTGACAATTGCGACTGAAGTAATTCGCGCTACCGTTTTTTCCGTTTCATCATGCGTCGGCAGACTTCGTCTATAACGTCTGCCTTACCGTTGAAGGCTTTCATAGCTGCGTCGTCGCCATGCAATCGCTTCATAAGACTGCTGCCTGTACCAAATCGAAAGGCTTTAGCTTCTTCAGAATCCGGCCCATGCTTAGCGGCCATAGTTAGATACAGCGTGACCATCTCCTTGATTTCCGGCGAATGGTCAGCCGCATCTGCGCCGCATTCATCTTCAAAAGCAGAGTGAATCCTCCGGCGGCGATTTTTTTCTACTACGCCAGAGCCAATCAAAATTGAGATACAAAACACAAAGAAACCGCAAAGGGCTATCAATCCATAAAATTTAAACATCACAGCACCTCCGTCTCAGACTTAGACTAATTCGATGCCCCCGACATGGCACCTTTTGGCCCCACGATACTTTCGATAGCGCTCATCATGCGATCCGTAAACACATTAATCGTCATACTTTCAGGAATGTATCCTTGAACACCTTTGTTGGCCTCGGCGATAGACTTGGCAATTTCTATGCGGACAAAATTATCTGCACCCTCAACAGCGTAAGCTTGAAGTTTAACTTTTTGCGCTTCTGCCTCTGCCTGACCTATGGCTAAGATAGCCGCTGCCCGTAATTCGCCGGACTCCTTTTCCGCCTCGGCGGCTAACACTTGTTTCTTCTTAGAAGCCTCGGCTGCAAGCACTTCCTGCTCAGCCTGCTTTTGGGCAAAAAGAATACCGACGGCTTTATCCCGCTCTGCAGTCACGACGGTTCGTTTATAGTCTGCCTGCGCTTCAGCTTCTGCGCGGTTGGCTTCTTCCAACGCGGCAAGTGTCTCCTGCTTGGCACGTTTTTCTTTTTGGACAGCGACCTGCTTGGCTTTGATCTGAGCGCTATATTCAGGATCAAGTGAAATCTTCTCGATCACAAAATTCTCTACAATAAGCCCCTGCCTGCGAACCTCACCCGCAGGATCGGTCAATCGCTTTTCGATGTCCTTCTGTAATGTTACCAAGCCCTCACCAGAGTAGGCTTCAATCGCGGTACGAACCGTAGCGGCGTCTTTTACTTCACGCAGCAAAATGGGGCGAAGCACCTTCTCTTCAAAGTCACTCCGAATGGTCTTGTGGATTAGAATGATCTTCTCCGGGTCCAGTCGCCAGCGCACATTGAGAGAAATGGTCAAATCCTGTCCTTCTTTAGATTGCACCGTGTATCTATCATCCGCTCGACCCGCGGCGAACTCCACCCTGGCTGGCTTATCGTTCATGACATAAACCTGCGACGACATGTCGTACTTATAGAATGTGTGCATAAAGCCAGGGAACAGAAAATACGTTTTGGGCAACTCAGGTTCTGGCAACACACCATCAGCCCAAGTCTCGTGAACGGCTAACTCGTTACCGGCGACTTGTACCACTTCAAACATGATGAAAAACAACACGATCAATATGGTGGCCACCACGGCTCCGACAGCTGCGTATATTCTCATTTTGTTCATGATAATTCCTTTCGTAAAATTCTCGCATCGACGCTTATGCCTTCGATAAGGCTAAAGATGCACGGTCGTTAGTGACGCTCTTTTCTACATACATTGTACTTCATTGACGACCGCGCACCATTATTAAACGCAGCTATGTTTCTAACAGCTATCGCGCTGCTTGATGTCAATTTGACGAGTTCACACATAAAAATAGCCATGCGGATGCCCCAATCAACAATTCGTAGAAAAATAGAATCGGCGAAGCGACATCCCCAACTACTACATTGGCAAGGAAAGCTTTGCGCACTATAATGACACTCTAAGTAATTTTCGCTGCGGCTTATTCTCAAACAGATTCCCATGTCTTTCTTACTAGCCAATAGTCAAGCTTACATCAAACTGGAGACCTCGCTCGATTATCTCTTCAACTTGACCCCCGTTATAGCAGCCACCATTGTTAGCATGTACGTCTTGATGAGCATCGTCGAGTACTTCACGCCCTCAGAAAAGGGGCATAGCTGGTCTGGGCGATTTCGTAATTTCACTTATACGTTGGTATTTTTGTATGTTGGCAACTTACTGATAGTTTGGCTCACTGGAAATAAACTCCCATTCCAACCGCGTTTATACGAGCACGAATACCCAATCTTTTATGCCCTGGCTTACATCTTCGTCTCGGATTTTCTTTTCTATTGGTATCACCGCGCTCAACATCGCTGGCCAATTCTCTGGCGCGTACACGAACTGCACCATAGCGACTCAGAGATGAACATCACAACCAGCTTGCGCACACATTGGCTTGACAAGCTCATTTTACAATGCATCGTGACCTTACCAACACTTTTCATTCTTGGTTATGATATCCGGGCACTGTATTGGTGGGCTATCCTTGGCAACGCATGGGAGATGTTTACGCACGCCAACGTCAACTTCTTCGTTCATCCCATAGCTACGGTGATTTGCAATCCCAGCATCCATCGCATGCACCACTCGCGCCTGCCACAACACCACCATTGTAATTTCGCTCAATACTTCACATGCATTGATATGGTTTTCGGCACTTACATTGAGCCGCGGCGAGATGCTATCCCGCCTACCGGCACAGACTCAGTACCGTCGGACTATTCGGTGTTTATGAGCCTCATCCGACCATTTTGGCGAAAGGCAATGCCAGCACCGGCCAAGCCTAGCCGTCGAGCCAAAAAGCCCAAGCGGCGTTCCAAGTAATCTTCTATATCCAAGTCAGCGAATAGACGAGCGGCCTTATTAGCCTATATACTAGCCACAGTACGCTTTAGGGCCACATACACTTTCGTCCCATGAATTCGGTCAACCGATTCATCATTACGAAGGAAAGATAGCCATGTCCAACGATCATAGCCACGACTCCGAACATCACCCAAGCGAACCACTGAGTGAAGCTGACATAGAAACTGAAACATATGAACCCAAAATCACAATAACAGACTCTAGAACGGTGATCGGAAAATATCACGTCAAGCGAATCATTGCGAGCGGCGGCATGGGTACGATCTATGAAGCGACACAGGAACAGCCTCGGCGGACGGTCGCCGTTAAGGTCATGAAGCATGGCATAACATCACGCTCAGCCCTGCGCCGTTTTGAGCATGAATCTCAGGTACTAGCCCGCCTCAAACACGTTGGCATCGCGCAGATTTACGAAGCCGGCACGCATGTGGATAGCTACGGAACCATGCCCTACTTCGCGATGGAGTACATCCCCAATGCCAAGCCTATTACGAAGTTTGTCAGAGATAATAATCTCGGCATCCGCGAACGCATGAAATTATTCACTCAGGTCTGCGATGCCGTACAGCATGGCCACAAGAAGGGCATCATCCATCGTGACCTGAAACCATCGAACATTTTGGTAGATTCTTCCGGGCAAATAAAAATTATCGACTTCGGCATCGCGCGTGCTACTGACTCGGACATGGCTATTACCACTTTGCAAACGGATGTTGGCCAACTGATCGGGACGCTGCAATATATGTCACCCGAACAGTGCGTAGCTGATCCTCATGACATCGACACTCGCAGCGACGTATACGCATTGGGGGTCGTCTATTATGAAATCATGACAGACCAGCTACCGTACGATCTCAGCCGAAAAGCTATTCACGAAGCCACGCGCGTCATTCGAGAAGATCCGCCCACACCCTTTAGCTCAATAAGTCGAACACTGCGCGGCGATGTGGAAACTATCGCACTTAAAGCGTTAGCTAAGGATCGTGTTCTACGTTATCAATCAGCTTCTGATCTTAGTGAAGACATATCATGCTATTTGAATCATAGACCCATCAAAGCGCGTCCGCTAAACCCCCTGTATCAATTGGGGAAATTCGTAAGACGGCGGCGCGTGCCTGTCGCCTTGTCGGTGATTATATTTATGGCATTGAGCTTCGTTGCTTATCAGCAATATCAAGCCAGTTGGACTGATGCGATGATGCGAACTCGCAAGAACGCCTACGATGTTTTTTACGCAGCACAGCCTGACGGAGTACTTCGGAATCCTAAGCAAATCATCGAAGATTGCACGCGCGCCATCTCAATGGACCCCACATTAGCCCTAGCCTACGCCCTTCGCGCTAAGGCCTACACTCTAGCAGGTAAAAACGATGCCGCGTGGCTGGATTGCCAAAAAGCTGTGGAATTGGACCCCGAAAATGCACTCGTCCAACGAACGCTTGGCTACTTGCACCTCGAACGCAACGAGATTGAATTATCAAAAAAAGCTTACGACCGCGGCTTTCAGAAGTTTATATTACTCACTGACATTCCCAGAGACCTTCACAACTTCGCTCGCGTAAACGCAATCCTGGGAGACTATGAGCAGGCTTTGACATTTCACGACGGCGCAATTGCATTTAGGCCTAAAAACTTTATGGTTATTATCAGTAAAGCGCTAACGCTTCGATTCGCGGGCCAAATTGATGAAGCCATCAAAGAACTCGATCATTTAATTCAAATCGATAAAAAAAAGGATTGGGCAACGCAAGCTAAATTATGGATTTGGGAAATGAGAATGCTTCGTCAATCGCCAAACGATCAGGCGTTAGCCATTCAAGATTTGAAAATGGCTGAGCAATTCGCAACCGGCGCATTCACACTATCGGTCATAGACATGATAAAAGGTTCCAAGAAAAACGTTGAAGCATTAAAGGCTACAAACAACCCAGGCTTGCGCTGCTGCGCGTACTACTACCTCGCAGCCAAGGCGCTGGTAGATGGGCGCGCGAAGACAGCCAAGACCTTGTTACGGGAATGCTTAAATACCAAATCCCAAGGTCTTCCAGAGTACGAGTTAGCTAGATGGCATCTTTCGCCCGTGCGAAAGTAGCAAGCAACGGCTCGATTATGGATCAACACTACTTGTAATAGACAGGCTTGGAAGCAGTTCTGTCGTATCTCCAGGCAATACACATATCACGCTTTGACCATCAACACTGAAAGAGTGAATTATAGTGAAATCATAACTTTGTATTGGCCAACTAAATTCCATCACATTATTATTGCGAGCAAGATTAAAAGGCCATCTATTGCCCCACTCATCAGTCATCTTCGTAGCCACCTGGATATCCGTTTCTCCTGTAGAAACATCAAACGGAAAATCGAATGTCAATATGGTTTGGTTTTTACTTTTCGGAATAAAGATGCCTCTGTAAAAAAGATTGTAAACGGTGAGTTCCTGTTTAGTATTTGATGAACCCGGAACATTTCCCTGCCATGTAATCGTATCACCCATTCCCATGATTTTTTCCTTTCTCAGACAGCATTGAACATTGCAGATATTTAGAACTTGACTACATAATAATACTTATCCCAACACGGCGAATCAATAATCATTTTGAAATTTGTTGCGATGCGACCTTTCGAGTATGATGTTTTTTCGTGGTGGGCAGCTATTCGGCCAAACCACATGTATGCCTTGAATAACTTGTGTTGGAAATTACTTACTTTCTCTATATCACAGACGAAACACTACCTCACCTCCAAGGAAATAACTAAACGTGAATAAGGGTAAAAATGTCTTAGGTAGTGATTTGCAATGCTGCTGCACAGCCCCCATGACTGGCTTCTACCGCACAGGCTATTGTGAAACGGGTGGTGAAGACCAAGGCTTGCACATTGTTTGCATACTGGTCAACGAAGAATTCTTGGCCTTTAGCCAAGCAGTGGGGAATGACCTTACTACCCCCATGCCCGGCGGCGGGTTCCCTGGCCTAAAACCCGGTGATAAATGGTGTCTTTGCGTCGAACGATGGCAACAAGCCCTAGCTGCTGGTGTTGCGCCGCCGGTTATCCTTGAGGCTACGCATATGTCTACGCTCGAATTTGTATCGCTCGAAGATTTACAAGCGCACGCCGTTGCTGCGGAACAATAGCCCCAAGAGCAATTTTAAAAGGCTCATTCTATGGCCTAACAAAAAAAGCCGCCGTCAACCTCTATAAGTTGACGACGGCTTATTAATATCAATGGCTAGTTACTTCTTTTCGTAACGCGCCTTGAACTGCTTCGCAGCTTCTTTTCTTTGAGCGGCTTCGTCGGGAGCCATCTTACCGATGTACCATCGATGGTTATCGCTATTAAGCACTTCGTCGAGCTTATTAGCCAATTTCTCCGCGGCTGCAACCTTGTCTTTGTCGCTACTGTGCCTGCCTTTTTCGACGAGTTCTTCAAGTTCGGGAATCATTTCGGTATAGAAATTCTTGGCCACTTCATACATGCCGTGCCAATGCGTATAGTCAGGCCCCATCATCGAAGCCCCATGCCGCGCTCGACGTCCTTCATGATGCCAAATTTCAAACCATATAAAATCTAGCTTGCTGCCAAAAGGAATGGGACGCATAAGAGGCTTAGCTAATTTCATCAGAGCGAGGCCTGGCTTGGCGAATTTATCGTGATAAAGCTCAATCAGCCCGTCGTATTGCACATAGAAATTTTCCACCCACTGCGTACTGTGACAGCTAAGGCAAACGTTTTGCATATTCTCACGGCGCTTTTGCCAAGGGACATCTTTGCCCGGCAGACCAAGTTTGGCGTCCGATGTTTCAGGTCTAATCGAAACAGGCGGGCGATTGTTCCAACTTATTCTCATGCCAACATCGTGCGTCACCGGCATATCTTTCGTCGCACTCATATGGCAAGTCGCACAAGTCGGCGCTAGAAAATAATCTTCACCAACTATCCACTTAGGCCTGTCCATATTCAACTTGTCTTTATGAGCCACAAAAGCGATGCCATGTTTGGATTCGTAAAAAATCTCTTTTTGCGGGTGGTCTGGGCCCATATGACATTTTCCACAATTGTCCGGCTGACGTGCCTGCTCTACCGAAAAGGTATGTCGGCTATGGCACGCCGAACACGAGCCTTCAGACCCGTCCGGGTTAATCCGGCCAATGCCCGTATTGGGCCAAGTGGCGGGGTCAAGCCTGCCATCTTCCAAAACTTTCACCTCTGAACCATGACACTGCCAACAACCAGAAACCGCTGAAGCGGAGTTGCCGTGCGGAAAACCTTCGGTCACAAACCCGCGATTACCCTCTACAACCTCAGCCAGACGATTATCCAACGAGCCAAGAATACGCGCAGCCTTGGAGTGATGAGAGGCGGAAAACTCGGCAGTCTCCTTCGGATGACACTGGGCACAATCTTTTGGGGAAACTATGGTGGCGATGAACGTATCAAAATGCTCGAACGCATCCACGTCGCTCTCGTTGGCTTTGTGGCATTCGTAACAGCCCACGTTGGCTCGGTAATGCAGACTCGAACCCCATTGGCTATGAATGCCGGGGTCGCTTTCCTTGTGACACTGGATACACGCCTTGCTTTGCTCAGAAAGCACCGGCAGCGTGGTAGGCCCAGCCAACGTCATGGCTGTCAATACGCAAATATGTAATCCTGTTCCAACAATTATGCCACGCACCATCGTGAATTCTCCATTTCCTAGCAAACAACGAACCTAATTCATGCCCCAACAGTATCGGCGATAGTACCCGCTCAACTCAAACCGCCGTGCAATTGGCATACCACAATGGCGACTTTGAGGCACCCTTGGGGAGGGTTATTTCTTAGTAGCTGAATTTTCCGACCGGTCGTACCAGTAGGATAAACCTTCCGGCTGAGTCATGCCTTTTTGACCTAGCCAAACCAGACGCAGGAAAACCCGCGTCGTCGCCCACCAACCATGGGAAATTGTCTTTCGCCCTGAGGTGATAACCGGCGTTTTAAGGATGACAAAACGGCCTACGGTCTTCAAAGCCTGACTGAGAATAAGCTCCTCGCCGACGTAATAGGATTCATCAAAGCCACCGACCGATTCAAACGCTTCTCTTTTGACAAAGATAAAACATCCCGCAGCCCACTGCTTTCTGGGTGAGAGAAAATTCCAAAGCCAACCGATGGCCACGGCCCACCAGGGAACCTTGCAATCAAAACGTACCGCAGCCCCGCCGCCGATAGTGTCAGACGATAAGCTATTCATAGCTGTGCTTAATGTCAGTTCGGGTAACATCGTATCGGCATCCACGAAAACCAGCGTACCACCCCTAGCCGCTTTTGCCCCTGCGTTTCTAACACCGCCAATACGCCGCACACAAACAGAAACGACACGCGCACCGCATCGCTCTGATATGGACGCAGTATCATCCGACGAATCGTCATTAACAACGACAATCTCGTAAGGTCGCCCCAACGCTTTCGCAGCTTTATGGATATGCGTTAATGTGCGCTCAATTAGCTCTGATTCGTTATGGGCAGGAACCACAAAGCTAATCATGGGATTATTTGAAGGTTTGTTATCCGTCATGATTCACGCGCCTAGACCTTTGATTTTTAATTTCGCTACGTTTCTTCTTATCACTAAGCCTGCGCCTCTTGGACCCCGCAGAAGGCTTGGTCGCGATGCGTTTCTTTTGCCTGAACGTAACCTGTTGCAATAATTCAATCAGCCTTTCCAAGGCAATCACTCTGTTTCTAGCCTGACTTCGATGCACCTGGCAGGAAACCCGCAACCAGCCCTCATGCGATAAGCGCGTATGCAATAGCGTGCGAATACGGCGTTTTTCCCAGGCTGTCACAAAGTCGCAGCCGTTGAAATCAAATAGAATAGTCACGCGCGTTTCAACCTTGTTCACATGTTGGCCACCTGGGCCTGACGATCGCGCGTAGCGCGTTTCAAGCCAAGGTTGTAATGATGATGGTGTCCATTTTGACATAGTCGTTCTCACAAATCTGCATGCGCGTCTGCTATGGTTTTTCCAATACCACCGTTGGCCAAGTTGATGGGTCTATATGCCAGTTTAGGTCATCGCCAATGGTGACATACTGCTGCCCCCATTCTCGATCCTCCAAAATGTAATATAGACCGATGCGATGATGCTGCTCCGGATCAAAACCCGACAAGCACCCAGCCGGGATGATCGCCTCCATCGAATAACCCGTTTTCCGGATTGAAGAAGCTATTTCAATTCTTTCATTTAATATCGAAGGCGCGTGCTCTTTCGCCCGCTTGATCTGCGCAGTCCCAGCTGCGGGTTTATTTTTTTTTCCACCACCCCCCGTGGGTAATAAGAAAAACTGTTGACAGTACTTCGTCGCGCGCCGGTTAGCCCGTGCATCACGCATATCGGTACAAATTCGCAAATTGTCACCGGCCCAGTATCGCTTAGGATCACACACCAGCGCACGCTTTTTTCCCTCAACTTGGCAAGCGAAGGCTAACCCCTTTTCATTCCAACAGGCCCACACCTGTCCAAAATCAGCTTTACCATCAAGTTGGCTCAATGTGGGTAAGAGATACTCGTCGGTCCAATCTTGTAATTTCCCGTCGAGCCGTGGCAACTTTTTGCGGTACGCCAGCGGGAACTCAATATCAAACAGAAAACGGTTCGGGATCAACGTTGTCATGCGGATTGCAACCTTTCTGACATATCCGTCTCACGACACGCACGCCAGACCTGACGCAACTGCTTAGTGTCAATTTGAACCAAAGACCGCACCCAAAAGACCAGTCGATCATAAGCCGGGTGTCGCTTAATTTCGACATCCTGACCCAACCGATCAACCTGTGTCGGCGTAAACTGTCCGCTCGGCGCTCGCAACTCTACGCGCAACCCTTCCCCCATATTGGTGACGATTTTACCAGCAGGCATCGATTCTCCGGGCACGGTAAACTGCCCCGCTGTTTTTGACGCCCATGTAAACTCCATGTTCGGCTGCAACGATTTGAACCGCCCCACGAGTGCCATCAATACGTCAGGTTTCCACCTAGCTACTTGCCTGCTTGACATCGACTTTTGCGACAGATGCCAATTCATACCGAGTGACATCCAGGGCTTATCACTTTCAGGATCGCTTTTTGAAACAACCAACTTACCTTCATAGGACGCGATAGCCTGCTTGAATAAAGCTCGAAACGCGGGCTTTGAAACATCTTTGAAGTCCCGCAGATAAAGCTTAACCTCCTGCCAACCAGCGACGGGCGTGCGAAGTCTCGCTCGATCCCATTGGCCATAAATGGGTAAGTCGCGGCGGTCGTCCAATGTTTTGAGCTTTAGCTTAGCTAAATTCGCGGGTGAAAAAGTATGGCTAGCTACGCGTAGTGAAACCTCAATTAAATCCTTGCTACCCGTAAGAATATGCGCAAACCAAGGCGACGCCGCTGGCGCTTTGATTTCGATTCTCGTCCGATGATTCCAATCCGTCTCCGCGAAGCTTCCCAAAGATTCAATCGTATCAACCAACCAGATAAGAAGCGCTGAGTCCCATTCGCTTGGCAGACCGTTATGATCCAAATGCTCAACAGTATGCCAGGCCACGCCATTACGCTGCCAGGGCATTTTCACTTCCTGCCCTAAATCAATTTTTTCGGATTTTTTTATTTCCAGATTAGCCTGTTTTTTGGCATCATGCGTGATACGCTTTTCAAACGGACCTGCTTCAAGCACCGGCCTCAATGCCGTGGCCGTGTAAGACTTTTTGTCCTTGATGATGGCCTCCGGCGTACCCTCAACAACCAGCGTGCCACCCTTTTCACCAGCTTCCAAACCAAGGTCGATCACCCAATCCGCCGTTTTGATAATGTCCAGATTATGCTCAATGCAAATACATGTATTGCCCAAGTCCACCAGTCGGTGCAACACCTGCAATAGTTTTTTCATATCGTCAAAGTGCAGGCCGGTCGTCGGTTCATCGAGAATATAAAGCGTCTTACCCGTCGAAGGTCGGCCAAGCTCCGCCGCTAGTTTTACGCGCTGCGCCTCACCACCAGAAAGCGTCGGCGCAGACTGACCAATCTGAACATAACCCAGCCCCACGTCATCCAGCGTTTGCAGCATCCGCCGCATCTTCGGCACGGCTGCAAACAATTCCAACGCACCCGACACGCGCATCTCAAGCACATCCGATATGCTCTTACCGCGATACTTAACTTCAAGCGTCTCAGGCACATATCGCGCACCCTGACAATCTTCACATGTCACCCAAACATCCGGCAAAAAGTGCATTTCAATACACCGCTGTCCCATGCCTTCACAAACTTCGCAACGCCCGCCAGGCCGATTAAAACTAAATCGGCCAGGACGATAACCACGAATTTTACTCATCGGAAGCTTGGCAAAAAGCTCACGCATGGTATCAAAAAGACCGGTATAAGTAGCCGGGTTACTCGTGGGACTATTGCCAATGGGCGATTGATCTACGTTAATTACTTTATCTACATGCTCGATGCCCGTGATTCGATCGTGACCACCTGCAACCAAACGTGCCCGATGCAATCGCGTTGCTAACGTGTTGTACAATACGCTGGAGACCAAACTGCTCTTACCACTACCTGACACACCAGTGACACATATAAATCGACCCAACGGAAACGATACATCAATCTCCTTGAGATTATGTTCACGCGCGCCGTAAACGGTTAGCCAAGATTGCTCTTCTTTCGTTCTAGCAACATTGGCTATTTCGCCTTCATCTTCAATACTAATTAAATCAGTACGCGGCACCCCCGAAACCGGGCGACGGTTTGTGGGCACAGGAATCGAAGCTTTACCCGAAAGATATTGCCCCGTTAGCGACGCCCGCTTTTTACGAATCTGCGCGACTGTACCCGAAGCTGTAACTTCACCGCCAAAAACGCCCGCACCAGGACCAAAATCAAGCACATGATCTGCGGCTTCGATCATCTCACGGTCGTGCTCTACCACTACCAGCGTATTACCAAGATCACGCAAACGACGCAGCGCAGTCGTTAGCCTATGGTTATCACGCGGATGCAAACCTATCGTCGGCTCGTCTAACACATAAAGCACACCCGTAAGTCCTGTACCGATTTGCGAGGCCAATTGAATGCGCTGCGACTCACCGCCTGACAACGTCGAAGCCGTTCGATGAAGATGCACATAGTCCAAACCCACGTCAACCAAAAATCGCAATCGAGAAATGATTTCGTGCAGCAACTCCCCAGCGATCTTTCGCTTCAACGCCGGCAATTTAAGCTTATCAAACCAACCAAGCGTCTGCGACAAAGGCCAAAGACACGCCTCGTGAATAGTTACACCACCAACCTGAGTCGCAGCCGGCGCAGCATGAAGCCTGCCTCCTGCACAGGCATCGCATGGCACGTCGGTGACCAAGTCCTCCAACCGTTTTCGATACTGCCAACTCGAGCGCGTCGCGCGACCAATAGCCGGAAAAAACCCTCGCCATCGAAACCGTAAACCAGCCTGCGCCTTTTTCTTCGCGCGAGACTTTTTATTGATCGTCGGCAAAGAAACATTAATCCACCCATCGTCTCCGCCATGCAAAAAGGCTAGTTTGTGCTTTTCAGCAAGTTTGTTCCACGGGCGGTGCAAATCGAACCCCACGTGTTCGGCCAGTGCTGACATCATGGCATACAATTGCCCGCCACGATCAAGCTCACCCCAACCGGCTATCGCACCATCAGCAATAGACTGCGTCGGATGAACCACAATGGCAGCCGGACTCGCACCCTGCTGCGTACCAAGCCCTTCACAAGCCTCGCACCAACCCATGCGACTATTAAACGAAAAATGATGCGGCGAAAGTTCGTCATAACTCGTCCCACATTGATCGCAGGCATGATGCTGAGAATAACGAAACTCACTATCATGGCTCATGCGACGCTTCTTAGCCTGCTTTTTCTCCTCGACCAATTGCACCAACATCACACCGTTGCCGAGGGCTAAGGCTTGCTCGATGCTGTCAGTAATACGAGAAGCCTGCGCAGCCCGAATGACCACGCGGTCCACCACAACTTCCACCTGATGGTCACGCTTTTTATCAATGTCTATCGTTTCACTAAGTTCATGAAGCGATCCATCCACACGCACACGACCATAGCCTTGACTTCGCAACCGCTGAAATAAGGCATCGTATGATTCACTACCCAACGGCTCTATCGGTGACAACAACAGTGCCCGCCTTCCGTCACCCAATTGCAAAACTTTCTCCGCAATTTCATCACTCGACTGCGTGCCGATGGGCACTTTGCACTGCGGGCAAAACGATTGGCCAATACGGGTCCACAAGATGCGCATGTAATCGTAAACTTCGGTAATCGTGCCGACGGTGGACCGTGGTGATTTACTGGTCGTTTTTCGCTCGATGCAAATGGACGGAGAAAGTCCTTCCACATGATCCACGCGCGGCGGCTGAAGACGACTTAGAAACTGCCTGGCATACGAACTTAACGATTCGACATATCGCCGCTGACCCTCTGCATAAAGCGTATCAATCGCAAAACTCGTTTTGCCGCTACCGCTAGGACCACTACACACCGTCGTCTTATTTCGAGGAATGCTCACGTCGATGTTTTTAAGATTATGCTCCCGCGCACCAACAACGCTAATCACGGAGTCTTTCCGCATACGAGCCGAGGGCTTCAGCCCGCGCGGACTTTCGATTTTATTGCATGCTTCACTTACCTGTTGACCTTCAAACATCTCCCGCAAAACAACCCCCGTAGGCGACCGTTTCGACTTCGACACCTGCTCCGGCGTACCCTCAGCCACAATGCAACCGCCACCCGCCCCACCTTCAGGCCCAAGATCAATCAGCCAATCCGCCGTCTTGATGACATCGAGATTATGCTCAATCACGACAACACTATTACCCGCCTCCACAAACCCGTGCAGCACCGTCAAGAGCTTCTTAATATCGTGAAAATGCAAACCCGTAGTCGGCTCGTCAAGAATATACAATGTCCGCCCCGTCGCTCGCTTAACTAACTCGCGTGCAAGTTTAATACGCTGCGCCTCGCCACCCGAAAGCGTCGGCGAAGGTTGCCCCAGCTTGAGATAATCCAGACCCACATCGTGCAACGTCTGTAACATACGAGCGATTTTTGGCACGTTGGCAAAGTGAGACAAAGCTTCCTGCACATCCATCTCTAGCACGTCTGCGATGCTCTTACCTTTGAACTGTATTTGCAGCGTTTCGCGATTAAAGCGATGACCGCGACAGACCGGACATGTCACCCATATGTCAGCAAGAAAGTCCATCTCCATGCGATGACTACCATTGCCCTCGCACGCTTCGCATCGACCACCGCCCGCTTTTCCCGTATGTACATTAAAGCTAAATCGGCCAGGCTTATACCCGCGAACCTTCGCGTCGGTTAGCTTGGTATATAGCGTTCTTATTTCATCGAAAACTTTGATATAGGTAGACGGATTCGACCGCGGCGTTCTGCCAATGGGGTTCTGGTCGATGGCGATGACTTTATCCAAATGCTCCGTGCCATCAATACGATCATGCAAGCCAGGGCGAGCCTTAATCACCCCGCTAAGATCACGGGCTAAGGACTCCCACAAAATATCGTTCACCAGCGAACTTTTACCCGATCCCGACACGCCAGTGACACATACAAAACGCTCAAGTGGAATATCGATATCAAGATTGCGCAAGTTATTATGACGCGCCCCCACGATCGTAAGCCAAGGACAATCGGCATCTTTCGAGCGAGGCTTAGGTTGAATCTTACGCTTCGCCGTCATCGCTTCGACACTTTCTTTTTACTCTTTTTTGCAGCCAGCTTTTTTGGCTTGACCACAGGACGGCGCTGCGCGGGAATCTCGATGCACGCCTCGCCTCGCAGATACTTACCCGTAATAGAAGACTTAGCCCGCATGATCGTTTGCAGATTCCCGTGGGCCATGACCTTCCCGCCACGAACACCAGGGCCGGGACCAAAGTCCACGATCTCGTCCGCAAGCCTCATGGTCTGCTCGTCATGCTCAACCACGATAACCGTATTACCCATGTCACGTAGTTGGCACAAAGATTTCAAAAGCCGATCATTATCTCGCGGATGTAGGCCAATACTAGGTTCATCTAAAATATACAACACGCCCACCAAGCCCGCGCCAATCTGTGAAGCCAAACGTATGCGCTGCGACTCCCCACCTGATAGCGTCGGAGCCGTGCGCTCAAGCGTGAGATACTCCAAACCCACATCACAAAGAAAGCCCAATCGGCCAACAACTTCCTTCAAAGCTTCCTCAGCGATAAACTGCTGCATTTTATTAAGCTTGAGTTGACTAAAAAATTCTCTCGCCTCGTTAATAGCTAGACTGGACACATCGTTGATATTAAGTCCGCCAAGGCGCACAGCTAACGCCTGCGTATTTAGTCGCCCACCACCACATTCGGGACACTCTCGCCGCTGCATATATTTTTCATAATACGCCCGCACCATGCCAGACTTTGCCTTGCGATGCTTATCCCGCAAATCAGCGATAATGCCATCAAACGTCGCACCATGTCGCCAGACTCCGCCAGACCATCGCCATTCAAAACTAATGTGCGTATCACCCAAGCCATAAAGCAAAGCATCTTTCGCCTTCTTGGGAAGCTTCACCCAAGGCGTTTTTAAATCAAAGCCAACATGAGCCGCGACCCCGCGATATATATGCCGCCGCCATCGACCAATTTTGGTTCGCATAGGCTGAATCGCAAGCTTCAAAAAAGATTTTTTCGGATCGGGAACCAGCAGATTCGGATCGAAGTCAAACGTCTCCCCCATACCATCACACGTCGGACACATCCCCGACGGCGCGTTAAAACTGAGCAACTGCGGCGTCGGCGGTTCAAAGCTAAGGTTACACTTCGTGCATGCATAGTGCGATGACAAGAGTATGTCGCTATTAGCCTCCTTACCCGACACGCGCTTAGATCGCTTAACTGGTTTTGATTTCCCTTCAACCATTTCATCGTGCGACTTTGAAAATTTAGTTTCTGACGGATCAACCATTTGAACAATCAGCGTGCCATCACCCAATTTAAGCGCCGCTTCGACAGCCTCCGCCAACCGTGGGCGCAGCGTAGCTGTCATCACAAGTCGATCAATCACAATCTCGATATGATGTCGAATATGACGGGCTAATTTCGGCGCATCCGCGAGTGATACAACTTCTCCATCAACCCGCGCTCGCGCATATCCCTGCCGAATCATATCATCGAAGAGGTCTTTATATTCACCCTTTTGCCCTCGAATCACCGGCGCGAGAATCAAAAATTTGGTTTGTTTGGGTAGCGATAAAATTCGCGCCACAATCTGCTCGCGACTCTGAGCAGAAATCACCTGCTCACAACCAGGACAGTGCTGCGTCCCCACGCGCGCAAACAGCACGCGCAGGTAATCGTTAATTTGCGTGATCGTACCAACCGTACTGCGCGGGTTCCAGCCGGAGGTCTTCTGCTGAATGGAAATCGCAGGACTAAGACCCGTAATCTGATCGACGTCTGGCTTGGGTAACTGTCCAAGAAATTGCCGCGCGTAAGAACTCAGCGATTCGAGATAGCGACGTTGAC
Organism: Planctomycetota bacterium; assembly: GCA_024280855.1. Taxonomy (GTDB): domain Bacteria; phylum Planctomycetota; class Phycisphaerae; order UBA1845; family UBA1845; genus JAJRPG01. Next base: position 22,950 of record JAJRPG010000061.1, read on the forward strand.
CTTCGGCGAAAAGTGTATCAAAGGCGAAGCTGCTTTTACCGCTACCGGAAACCCCTGTCAGGCAAATCAGTTTGCCACGCGGCAGCTTGAGCGAAACATTGCGAAGATTGTGCTCTCTTGCACCCTTAACTGTGATCGTTTTCGGTTCCATGCGATTAGCATTGAATAGTCCAAATTAGCAGCGTGACCGAGTGCCCCCGCACCTCGTCAATCACCCGCCGTGGGTTCAGCTGACATAACCTGCAGGATCAATCTTTCTTCGCGATTAAAGAATCCAGCGACCGCACCGTCGGCGCAAACGCTAATCGCTCTACCCGCCAATGCTTATTTTCTTGAATCATAGCCAGTGCCAGAACCACAGCCGCATTCGGATCGCCGCTGGGATCATCCAACTTGACCAATATCTTACATTCCTTCACGCCTTCATCCGCGCCAGCCTTTTGACGCAGTCCGCGCTGAATCAATCGAGCCTTCATCGTCTCAAACGACGAATCTATATCCCCAACATATTGGCCAATCGTCGGCGACCAAATATGCACCACCCGATATAGCAGCTCATCGCGCGTCAAAACACTTGGCAGCTTGGACACAATCGCATCAGGCGCACAAACTCCAAATTGCACTTTCAGCGCCTCCGCGCGATCACTCGGCGAACCAGCCAGAAAGTCTTCCTTGAGCGCACGCAACAACACAAAAGCCACCTGCTTAGGCGATGCGCTCTCGTCGAGCACCTGCCCAAAATGCGTAACCGTCTGAGCTTGAACATTTTCAGGAATATAATGACCAGCCAGGCGCACGTCCTTGCTGCATGAAGTCCCTACAAAAAGCAAGAACAACCCCAATCCCGCTGTGATGAATCGTTGTTTATACATAGTCCCCACAGTTTAACCGGCTACCATCTCATTGCCAACCATAGACATTCTTGTTCAGCCGCCCCAGGATAGCTACAATATGTTAGCCAAACACTGGAAAGGACGCCGCGACCCATGCCAGAATTCAACACAAACCTCTGGGCCCCCTGGCGAATGGAGTACATCCGCTCACTCGACCAGGAAAACCAGGACGACGGGTGCTTCCTTTGCAACTACTGGGCACATCCCGAACAAGACCGCGAAAACCATGTAATCTGGCGGAGCGAAAACGCCTTCGTCGTCATGAACCGCTTCCCCTACACCAATGGCCATCTACTCATCGCATTTGCAGGCCACAAAGGAGACGTCACCGAACTCTCCCCAGACGAATTCACTGAAATGAACCTACTCATCCGCAGCTGCGTGAAACTACTTCGCACCAGCGTAAACGCCCAAGGCTTTAATATCGGCTACAACCTCGGACTCTGCGCCGGCGCGGGCCTCCCAGGCCACCTTCACGCCCACGTCGTACCTCGCTGGTCAGGCGATACCAACTTCATGGCTGTCCTTGGCGAATCTCGCGTCATTCCAGACGCCCTCAATGCCATGCACGACCAACTCATCGCCGCTGTCGATAAAGATAATCCTTTTTCATAACCCCTAATCTATAATGCAAATCCGGTGACAAATAACACACTCGAACCATCACTAGCCGCCTACGCGACAACGCTACCAGCCGGTACGTCGCGTGCGCATCCCGAACCCGGCGAACCCTGGCTAGCCCCATTCGAACTCGACCGTCACCGCATCATCGCATCAACATCGTTTCGCAGACTAGAAGGAAAATCGCAGGTTTTCGCACCAGATTTTCACGACCACTTCCGCACCCGCCTCACCCACACCATCGAAGTAGCCCACATCGCACGCATCTTAGCTAAGGCGCTGGGCGCAAACGAATCATTAGCCGAGGTCATCACCCTCGCCCACGACTTAGGCCATCCACCCTTTGGCCATGCAGGCGAAGCAGCTTTACAACACATGATGCGCGACCACGGCGGATTCAATCACAACGCTCACTCACTGCGCGTGGTAGATTATCTGGAGCATCCATTCCCACAGTTTCGCGGATTGAATCTCACACAAGCCGCGCTCGCTGGCCTCGCCGACCATGCAACTCCTTACGATAAGCCAGACGACAATTCATCCGCCCCTTCGATAGAATCACAAATCGCCTCCCTCGCCGACCGGATAGCCTACAACACCCACGACGTAGAAGACGCGCTCGGCGCAGGCATGATAGATGCTCAGCAGCTTGCCAATCTTGAAATCTGGCAATCAGCCTGCCACCGCATCGGCGCTCAATCAATCGACCAGAACAATGTTTTCTCGATGCGAAGAACGGTATTTGACGCCATGCTGCAAAACGCCATCGAAGATGTTGTCACCACCACATTAGAGTGGCTTCAAAAAGAAGAACAAAAAGATCGCGCCACCTTTTCGCCCCGCATCATGATGTCATCAGAAATGTTGCATCGCTTTGAAAGCTTGGAAAAATTCCTGCAAACCAACATCTATAATCACAAAGAAGTGGCACGCGATGACAAAGAAGGCCAGGAAATAGTGCGCAGCCTCTTTACCAAACTATGCCGCGACCCCAGCAAATTACCGCCAAGATTCCAAACCCGCATAGAAGACCAAGGATTACACCGCGTAGTATGCGACTACATCGCCGGCATGAGCAACCGCTTCTGTAAACAACAACACAATCGCCTAACGTCGGAAACACCCTGACGCACATACCTTATTGTCATACCCGCGAAGGCGAGTATCCAGCAGCCACGGGTGGCATGCCTAAGCCCCTAGGCGCAGGCATGTTGAAACCTCTTACAGAACCGTCCCGATGTACATCGGGATGAGGAAGCGGCCTCTTAACGCACAACCACAACCGCTTTTCGCAATCGAACCTGCATAAGAATTGTGGCCGAAACCATTATCAACAAAGTAAGCACTGCAAGCCCCCAAGTCGACATCGTTGGAATCGGAGGCGGCGTCTCTAATTGCCCGGTCGGAAGCGGAGTGCCAGCACCAAGGCACGGATCGGTTCCCGTTGGGCCAACGCGACCCGGACTATAACCCACCTCACCCGGCAGATCACTTCGGACAGCTGTAATCTCCATACCGTTAGGCACGCCATCGCCATCCGAATCTTGGCCATCCAGTGCGTCCAGCGCCTGCTCAATCGTCATCGTGGCTAGCGCAGTTATAATATCCACGCGATAGCAGTTACCAAGATCAGACTTTACTGGCGAATGATGACACACACCGCAATTCTCACCAATCGGACTCGCAGCCATCCGCGAAGGCAACGTAGACGTTGGATATTTCGCCTGAAACGCGCTTAAATACTGCGGAAACGCATTGGCTTGACTACAAAAATATCCTGCCACTAAAGCGCAAACCAAAACCTGTGATGTAAATCTCATCCTACTTCTCCCATCCTCTTCCAAAACCAATATGCTTCCACTATTCTCAGACGTAATACTCGCTAACTATGCATGAAGACTATCGTAACAACTGCCCCCACTCAACGACATCCGGACAACTCGAGCCGACATTCTCGCAAATTCAAAGCCATTTGCCAAGGAAAATCCTGGAAAGTTGCCACTACAAAAGTACGAGAACACCCCTTAAACCGAATTCGCTAGCTACAAGTTAAAGCTTGGCATGATTATCGGGCGAACGACACAACCGCGACAAAGGTGAACCAAATAAAGCGAGCCGCATGTCTCAGCTTGCGCGGTATCAAGACGTGAAAAGACGCGCAGACAACAATCAATGCGACATCGAAGCACCAACGCGCACGTCCGCGCACGTCAGAAAACGGCTATTGTCGCCGCATTAATGCCAAAAAGAAAACGCCCGAGAGGCACTGGCCGATCTCCCCCTACGATGTAAGTCCGTAGCAACCAGTCGCCTCTCGAAGCGTTTCAGTTTTGATGGATACGCCGTCAGAAATCGCCGCCATTTACACAACAGCACTAACCCCGGCCGAGCAAGGAGGGGTCGTACCGCCACATAAACAGCCAGCCACAAACCAACGGACTACGGCCATCAGTGCGTACATTCCACCCATTAACAGATTTAATGCGTCTAAATAATAATTTTGGAATAAAGCTGGATCAACGAACCAGAAGACAGGGGTAAGCAGCGACAAAGCGCCCCATGCGTAGCGACTCGCCACCAATCCAGCCAATCTTAGCAGCTAACCACAGGGCTACGTTGAAAATATACCTTGCCACCAACCATAAGAAGGAGAGTAAGAACAACTAACCCCCACGAATCAACCGTCGGAATCGCACTGGCACACTGCTCGCCGAAAATCGCATCGTCCACCCCTGCACACAGATCAACGCAATCGGAAACGCCATCAACATCCGAATCATCCTCTGGATTATTGCACCCACAGTCTCCAGGCACAATCTTGAGCGGATTCGTTGGACACCCATCATCCGAATCACAAACCCCGTCCCCATCACTATCATCAGCCGCATCAAGCGGACACGGATCACAAGCATCAATCACACCATCACCATCCCCGTCAGCCTCACACTCATCGGGAATGCTATTTCCGTTGCAATCATTAGGACTATCAATGATATCGCAAAGGTTTATGGTTACTGAGTTGAGAGTGCGGTGGTTCAACTGAACCCGGTCGAAAACTCCCGCGTAAGTTTTGCGTAAATCATCTACCATGGAAACGTCAAGCACGCCCCGAGCGTCTAAGGAAACATCGAGAATCAGTGTACCCACATAAAGCGGATTACCTTCATCGACTACGGGATTAAGCGTCAATCCTTCAAATAAAATGTCCGTCGATAGCATTCTAACAAATGAAAATTCTATCGGATAATCCGGTCTTTCTATATCAACGAACGCAGAAGCGTTTATGTCGCACATTCCGGACGATGAGCATTGAGAAGATGCACAAGTGCATTGAGATGAATTATCAAATCCATGACGGCAGTCTAAATCATCGCTGCACACGAAGCTGGCGAGAGAAAGTCCTGATCCGTTGCCACTTAATGCAACCGTATCTATAGTCCAAACATAAAACTCCAATCGATTATCTTTAGACACACCCCCCCAATTAGAAATATATGCTTCAATAGTAATTTGATCCCCTGGTAAAACTTCTTCCTTGGGAACATCAGCCGTTGGGCAACTTGGGCAAGGCATTCCATTAATTTCTGTTACTTGCATTGTGTACTTAAAACATATCCCGCTATCAGCCTGTTGAAGAATCCTCATTTTCAGCCATCGTTCAGATATGGGCGGACGTGTAAGCTGGCGTAGCCCATTTCAATTTCTGAGGC
>JAJRPG010000062.1 GCA_024280855.1 Planctomycetota bacterium
AGCCAGGGCTAAGCTGTTAATCAGCTGTATTCTTGGTGACGCTCGGATAGAAGATTGGGATTACAACGGTCGCCTGGAAAGAGCAAAAAATGCACTTGACTTACAATGGGCTTTCATAGAAGGTCGGGTCATCGACCCAACGTTTGGCTCAACCTCGTAGGGCACGGTCGTTCTTTCGTCTACTGGCGAAAGGTTGACCTGCCTGAACCATTGGTGCATTTACACCTGCCATCTTCTAACAGACATTCGTATTTGAAAAATTATTAAACACAACGAAACTATAACTTCCAAACGAAATAGTTTAGGCAGGTCTACGACGCTGCCCTACAATCCTGATTCTCTTCTTACAGAACCGCGCCCGTCAGGAAGCGGCCTCTTGTTGGGGTGCAAATTAAGAAGCCGCTTCCTCACGGGCGCGGTTCTGAATAAGCCACGTTGGCCGGGGCATCGACCTAAGGAACTCACTACGCAATACCTGCCTACATGCCCGCGCCTAGTGGCTTGGGCATGCTACCCAGCGCCCGTCACTGTTCAGACTTAGGCCTCCAAGTATCCTCTTCTTCAATGAAAACCAAGCCACATTCGGGGCACCTCGGGCCGGGAATATTATCGATTCGATAGCCGCATTCCTTGCACTGCAGGTATCTAATGCGTAGACGTTCGTCAGGTGGGCGACAAACTGCATACAATGCGGCACAAGCAAAAGAAACAACATATGCACTAAAAAAAAGTAACAGCGACTTGACGAATAAGAGGAGAGGATTTACTGGCCCCATGACCGTGACGAGTATTATACCCCACGCAACAACAATGCCACTCACGATAATCGGGCAAAGAAAAACGACAATATACCTGAATTCAACTTTACTTCTAACGTGGTTAACACCATCGTCGTACCATAGTAATGACGTGCATGAAAGTACAACGGTGATGAGAACGCCGCCCCACCCAAGAATATCCATGAGCAAAATCGCCGTGATATACGCACTACCAGCAACGATAATGCATGCTTGCATCGCTCCTCGTGAGAACATGATGGCATCTGGCGTAGCTTTCATTACTTAACCTGGTTGGTCGGGGGATCGACCCGACCTACGGACTTTTCAACAAAAAACATTTTCATCATCCGTCGTTTTCTTCTGCAAAAATGCCCGCACGCATTCGAAGATGATTAACAATCCCACCACAAATAACGCTCCGCCTACGCCTAATAATAGCCATTGCGATTCACGCCAAAATCCCATCAGCTTTTGAATGATCGCGGTGAATGTACTTATCAAAATAAAAACCGCAGGAAGCGCCGTGTAAACAATAGCCCTGTTTCGTTGATACAGATAGAGCGTCGCCACGAGCAGCGTCAGCCCGGCTAAGAGCTGATTGGTCATGCCGAACAGCGTCCACAAAACAAGACCCGCCGCTTTGCCATTTATTTCATATCGCGCAAAAAACCAAATGGCCGCGATAGCGATGCCCGTCGCCAAAAATCTATTTTCTAAAAAACGCAGGCCAAGAGATGAACCAATTTCAGAGACATTAAAGCGAAGCAGTCGTGTCGCCGAATCCAGCGTGGTCAGTGCAAACGAAACAACAATGACCGCGATAAAGCCCGCGGCTATATTTTTATCAACGCCGAGCGCTTCGATAAAGCTACTGGTCCCCACAATGAACACGCCGAGCTTATGGGCTAGGTTGGACTGGATAGTCGCCCAATCTTTATAAGCTATCTGCCAGGTATCAGGCGAATCCATCCCAGCCGTACAAGCCAGGACGGCCAACAATCCCAAAAGCGACTCCCCCACCATCGCCCCATACCCCACGAAACGCGCGTCCGTCTCACTGTCAATCTGCTTGGCTGTCGTTCCCGACGAAACCAAACCATGAAAACCGCTAGCCGCCCCACAAGCAATCACGATAAATACAAACGGAAATATCGAAGGCGCTCCCTCTGGATGAGCATTAAACGCCGGCGCGGAAAACTCTGGCCCTAAAACAAAAAAGCCAAGATACGCACTTCCTAAGCCTAGATACAAAAGCAGCGAATTCAAAAAGTCTCGTGCTTGTAGCAAACTCCACACCGGCAGCACCGAGGCTAATGCGGCGTAAGCTAGAAGAATCCACATCCACGCCGTACGCCCAGGCCAACTTTCTTTCGGCAAACCAAACGTGGGGTATTTCATGCCCAGCCAAACGAATACGAGCAACAGTACAAAACCTACGCAGGTCGTTGGCGCAAGCGGAAAATTGAATTTGTATAACAACACCCCCAGAATCATAGCTAAGACCATCAACGCGCCAGACGGCAAAGCCGCAGATGGAAACGACGTGCGAGCCGCCGCTAAATTATTCGGATCGAAATCCGCCCCTGCCTGAAAGAGGATCGAAATAATATACACGAACACGCCCATAGCTAACGCGACGCCAAAAAATATCAGCGCAAGAAACAAAAACTTCGCACGCTTCCCTATCACGCCCTCAGCCACTTTCCCGATTGACAAGCCCTTGGCACGCATCGACAGCACTAACGCACTAAAGTCATGCACGCATCCGACCAAAATCGCTCCGAAGACAATCCAGAGCATCGCAGGAACCCAGCCCCAAATAACCGCGACCGCAGGACCGAGCATCGGCGCCAGGCCCGTAATGGAAGCATAATGATGACCAAATAAAACGAATCGATTCGTAGGGACATAATCGATATCATCGCGCAGCGTATGGGCAGGTGTTACGCGGTCGGCATCAAGACGAAAAACCCGCGTAGCTAAGAATCCCGAATAGAACCGGTATCCCAACGCATATAAAACAAAACAGATAATCGTCGCAATCACTGCACTCATGGACGAAGATTGTAAGGCTAGAAGCATAGCCCGCTAGTGCATTCCCATTTCACAATGCCATACAACCTAGAGTGTAGATATAAAAAAAGCGGGGCGACCCATCAAGGCCGCCCCGCAGGGTAAACTTACATTACATTTCCCAGCAATCCACTATGGACAACTCGGCACACAAGTTCCGCCTGGGCATCCGACGACACCAAAACCAAACGGCTGTCCACTAAAGGCTCTCACTTCACGGAGGATATCGTTACTGGCAATAATGCCGTTCGGCACTTGACCATCGTTATCGACACGCGAAATATGAGGCGCTTGCGGATCAAGCTGGAACGCCTTAATCGTCATGAGTATATCCTGAGCGTTGACGATTCCATCCGGAGCTGTCCAGACACCACTTATGAAAGCACCACCAATATCACCATAGTTTCGTGGCAATGGTACAGGCGTCGTATCGACCAGCAACGACGACGAGAACGTCACATTATCCGGCGTCGATTCAACACTGTAGGTATTGCCCGGTACAACCTCGCAACCTCGAACGTGGATCACAGGATCAACCCACACGCAGAACTCTGGATTAGGCACGAGTACGCCAAGCTTGCCAGCCGAGCCAGCATCTTGCAACGCACAGCTAACATACCACGGCGTGGCTGAACCAACCCGCGTCACGCGATGCGCAACTGGGTTACCTTCGTTAGTCGCAGGATTGAAGGAAATATAACGATCCTTCTTCTGATCGAAAGGTACACCAACAGGATGTGGGTGAACCAAGCTTACGCATTTACAGCAAACACTAATCGTACCGTTCAGGTTCAATCCCTTGGAACCAAGGCAAATCTTCCCTGGAGGACATCCGCCCACACACTTTGGCGACGAACCGGCTTGCATCTGCACGATACCGCGAGTAGTTCCGCTAAATCCTGCTAATACACTACCAGGAGCGCCTTGGAAATCGATTTCGTAGAACACATCGAAGAAACTATCGACAGTCCACTGACCATCGCCACGAAGTGTCAACGTTGTGCCACCAGGACTTGGTAGCCCAAATGCATTTCCAGCACGAATCGTGAGGACATCAAAGTCAGGATCACCAAAGATCGACCCTTGCAAGCTGAACATATCCGTTGGGAACGTTTGAATAGGATCGCCCAACGTGCGAGGCCCGGTATGAACCTCACTCAACACGGGAATCACAATCATTCTTGCGAACCCTGCCAGGTCTCCCGTACCCACCATGTTCATCACTAACGTCGAATCAAATTCTTCTCTTCGACCACCAAGATTGCCACCCTGCTCTGATACACGACTGATAAATTCAGCATGAATCGTATCAGCGAGAATCTCAGTGTTTGGTGGCAAGCCATCTACAATCATATGGAACTCATCCGGACTCAGATATGGACAGCCAGGAGGCGGCAATGTAGCCGTACCTGTACCGTCATCCACAACCACACACTCAGCTTCCAATCGTCCACCGACAGGTGAAATATCGACCTGGCATTCACCAGTTGCTTTACAATCACAATCCGTAATTTGGTAGCTCTGTGTCAACGGTGTCCAAACGACACATTGAGGCGAACAGGCTTCGAATCCGCCAACCTGACCAACACAAGCAACCTGCTCACAGGTCTGTCCGTCAGGCGCTGGCTCACAGACCTGTGGGCCACAAGCATCATCCACACCGTCATTATTCGCATCGCCAAGACATACTGAACCCGCACCTTGCGGCTTTCCGCCTTGCTCAACGCAACACAGCGGATCTATATTACGACAATCCGAACCACCAACCGCGTTAGGCAAACAGCAGGCTTCAAGCTGACCAGCCGGTGCACATACGTCACCCGCCGCCTGCGCGACACCGCCCGCATTCTCACAGCAACGTGGGTCCATATCCACACACGAATCGCCCAGGCAACAGGCCACTAGCGGTAGACAAGGTCCACCGAACCACGTTCCCAAACAGTCCGACTGCAACGTCACGGAACAACCCATACCATCACAGCACGCACCCGGATTACTTGCACATTCACAAGTCAATCCATCGACTGGCCCCGTGAACGATAATTCTGAAGCCCCTGTCGAAACACCATTGACGTGAATCAAGCATGGCTCATTCATACTTGGGCATAGGTTCTTACACGAAACATCAACGAAGGAAGTGCCAGGTATTGTCGTCGTCGTAACTGGACCACATGTATCGTCCACACAGGCACAGGTGTTAGCCTGCGGAACCAGTCCGGTCGCGTCTTGAACAATACTGACCGAAGTCGCCTGACAGAAATTCGGCGTCGTCGGATCAGTCGTCTGACATTCTAACGCTTGCAGATCCTTGCAAAGCTGATCCGTCGCTGGCATAGGACACACCAACGGAGGATTAGTACATCCGTTAATGTTGACACAAGTCGTGCCCGCACCCTGCGGATTACCGCCCATATCACTACAGCACAACGCATCTATATCCAGGCAAGACACGATACCTGCAGCATCGTCGATGCAACAAGCTTCAGTCGCACCATTAGGATCACATGCCTAACCAGCAGGCTGAACGGTTCCACCTTCTGCTACGCAACATCGTGGATCAAGATCAATGCAATTACTACCGAAGCAACAAGGCTCAGGCGTCTGACAAGGACCACCGAACCATGAACCCTGGCAATCCGCCTGTAATGTTGTCAGGCAAATGCCAGTACCAACCTCACAGCATGTACCTGGGTTACTCGCACATTCACAAGTCAGATCACTAATTGGACCTGTATAAGTTTGCGAAACATTTCCAGTCGAAACGCCACCAATATGAATCAAGCATGGCTCATTCGCGTTAGGACAATTATTCTCACATGACACATCAAAGACTGTTGATCCCGGTATCTGTACAGCCGTGACCGGACCACAAGCACCTGGATCACACGCACAGACATTCGCCTGTAGCACCAAGCCCGTAGCATCCTGCACAATACTAATCGAAGTCGCAAGACAATCACTCAACGTCGTAGGATCATTTGTCATACAATCTGTAAACTGCAATGACTTACAGAGCGTATTCGTCGGTGGTATAGGGCAGAACAATGGTGGATTATTACATCCGTTAATGTTTACACACGTTGTGCCCGCACCCTGCGGATTACCGCCCATGTCATCACAACAAAGCGCATCCATATCCAAACAAGACACAATACCAGCCGCATCACTTAGACAACAAGCTTCAAATGCGCCGTTAGGATCACAAGCCGAACCAACAGGCTGAACCGATCCACCATTCGCTTTGCAGCATCGTGGATCAAGGTCAACACAACGATCACCAAAGCAGCAAGGCTCTGGCGTCTGACAAGGACCACCAAACCACGCGCCGGTACAATCAGTTTGAAGCGTCTGACTACAAATTCCTGTAATCGGATCACAGCACGCACCTGGATTGCTAGCACATTCACAAGTTAATTCACCTGTAACTGGGGCCTGGAAATTCACAATAATAGAACCTTGCGAAACACCATCGAGATGAACGAAGCATGGCTGGGTTGGATCCATGCACGCCTCCTCACAAGACACTTGAGTCGCAGTAGAACCAGCAACATTTATCACTGTCACGGGACCACAAGTCGGATTCTCCGGTACACATGCACAAGTATTAGCAATGGTAACCGTGCCTCCCATACCGTTCGACACAATGCTAACTGAAGTCGGACGACATTCATCCGTTGTCAAAGGATCATTCGTCTGACATTCAGTAGCCTGGAGATCAACACATAATTTATCGTTCGCAGGCATAGGACAGACCAACGGAGGGTTATTACACCCGTTAATGTTTACACATGTCGTATTGAGACCTTGCGGATTTCCTCCTTGCTCAATGCAACAAAGCGGAAACATATCCAAACATACAAAAGGACTACCACCGAGGCAGCAGGCCTCAGGCGCGGAACTACAGGTAGTACCAGCAGGTTGAACCGTACCACCAGTAGCCACACAGCAACGTGGATCAATAGTTTCGCAGAAATCACCGAAACAGCATGGCTCAGGTGTCAGACAAGGACCACCAAACCAAGTGCCCTGACAATCAGCCTGTAAGGTCTGCGAACAAATGCCCGTTACCGGTTCACAGCACGCGCCTGGATCACTCGCACATTCACAAGTCAAATCATCAATCGGACCTGAGAAAGACTGCGTGGATACGCCAGTCGAAACACCAGCAACATGAATCAAGCACTTCCCAGCACCAGCCGGACAATTATTTTCGCAAGACACATCAAAGAAAGGTGTCCCCAAAACAGGCACAGCCGTGACAGGACCACAAACACCTGGAGTACACGCACACGTATTAGCCTGTAGCGCTAAACCAACTGCGTTCTGCACAATACTAACCGACGTCGCCAGACAATCTTCAAGCGTCGTAGGATCAGTCGTCAGGCAATCCGTAAACTGCAATTGCTTGCAAAGTTTATTCCCTGAAGGCAGCGGACAATACAACGGAGGATTAGTACACCCGTTAATGTTCGCACAGGTCGTACCTGCGCCTTGCGGATTGCCGCCTTGATTTTCGCAGCACAGCGCATCCATATCAACGCAGGACACAATGCCAGCCGCATCACTTAGGCAACATGCTTCCTGCGCTCCATTAGGATCACAAGCTGTACCAGTAGGCTGAACAGTTCCACCTTCTGCTACGCAGCAACGTGGGTCAAGGTCTACGCAATTATCACCAAAGCAGCATGGCTCAACCGGCAAACACGGGCCACCGAACCAAGTACCCTGACACTGCGATTGTAAACTTGAGAAGCAAATGCCAGTACCAATTTCGCAACAAGTTCCCGGATCACTCGCACATTCACAAGTCAGATCACTAATTGGACCAGAGTAAGACTGCGTAGTAACACCAGTCGAAATACCACCAATATGAATCACACACTTCCCAGCACCAGCCGGGCAATTATTCTCGCAAGATACATCAAAGAACGGAGTGCCCAGAATAGCTACAGCCGTAACCGGACCACAAACGCCCGGATCACAAACACACATATTCGCTTGAATCTCTAAACCATTAGCAGCCTGCACAATGCTGATTGACGTCGCTAGACAACTGTCTTGCGTCGTGGGATCAGTCGTCAGACATTCCGTAAACTGCAATGACTTACAAATCGTATTCGTCGATGGAATCGGACAGTACAACGGAGGATTGTTACACCCGTTAATGTTCGCACATGTCGTGCCAGCACCTTGCGGATTGCCGCCTTGACTTTCGCAGCACAACGCATCCATATCAACGCAGGACACAATGCCAGTCGCATCACTTAGACAACACGCTTCCTGCGCTCCATTAGGATCACAAGCCGTACCAGTAGGCTGAACCGTGCCACCTTCTGCTGCGCAGCAACGTGGGTCAAGGTCTACGCAATTATCACCAAAACAGCATGGCTCAACCGGCAAGCATGGGCCACCGAACCATGTACCCTGACAATCCGCCTGCAAGCTAGAGAGGCAAATGCCAGTACCAACTTCGCAGCAAGTTCCAGGATCACTCGCACACTCACATGTCAAATCATCAATCGGACCAGAGTATGTTTGCGTCACTACACCAGTCGAAACACCAGCAATATGAATCACACATTTGCCAGCACCAGCCGGACAATTGTTTTCGCAAGACACATCAAAGAAAGGTGTACCCAAAACAGGCACAGCCGTAACCGGTCCACAAACACCTGGGGAACACGCACACATATTAGCCTGTAGCGTTAAACCAGCCGCGTTCTGAACAATGCTGATCGACGTCGCCAGACAATCGTCAAGCGTCGTAGGATCAGTCGTCAGACATTCTGTAAACTGCAATGACTTACAAAGCGTATTCGTAGGTGGAATAGGACAGAACAACGGCGGATTGTTACATCCATTAATGTTCGCACACGTCGTACCCACGCCTTGCGGATTGCCACCCTGACTATCGCAGCACAGCGCATCCATATCAACGCAGGACACAATGCCAGCAGCATCACTTAGACAACACGCTTCCTGTGCGCCATTAGGATCACAGGACGTGCCCGTAGGCTGAACCGTACCGCCATTAGCCTGACAGCAACGCGGATCAAGATCAATGCAACTATCGCCGAAGCAACATGGTTCAGGCGGCAAGCAAGGACCACCGAACCAAGTGCCCAGACAATCGGTCTGTAATGTCTGCGAACAAACTCCCGTAGCCGCGTCACAACACGCACCTGGATTACTCGCACACTCACAAGTGATAACTTCCTTCACAGGACCAAAGAACTCAATAGAGCTAGCCCCGACAGAAACACCATTCAAATGGATATAGCAAGGCTGCGTAGGATCAGGACAAGGCCCCGCACATCGAAAACTCATAATCCCGCCCGGCAACTCTGTTGTCAGCACAGGTCCACAGGTATCACCAGGAATCTCGCACGAACAAGTATTAGGCTCAGCTACAGGAACAAGCTGTCCATTAAAAACTTGCAACGTCACAGCCAACGGCAAACAAAGCTCAGGCGTTAGCGGATCATTACTAATACAATTAGTCATCTGCTGATCGGCACAAGCCTGAGTATTTTGTACTGGACAAAAGACAGGTGGCATACAAGCTTCGTCAATGCCATCACCATCAGCATCGCAAACTGAGCCTTGACCCTGCGGGTTTCCACCAAGGTCTTTGCAGCATTTGGGTTCCATCTCCTGACAGAACACACCGCCTATAGCATCAGGCAAACAACAAGCCTCAGGCTGTACACAATCTTCAGGATGCCAAATGCCCTGACAGCAACTTTCAAATTGCATCGAACAGGAGCCGCTCGCATCACAGCAAGAACCAATAGGCCCGCAGTCTGTACCACCAATAAAGGTACCGCTGCAAACCGCAGGCTCAACGATGCTGCAAGTTCCGCCCTGCTCACAGCAAGATCCGGGAACTGCCACAGCCGTCGAGGCCGTAAACCCCAAACTGGTAAACACCGATAACAAAATGACCGCACGCCAACGACATATAGCCTGGCGACAACAACCATAGTTAAGCAACTTTGTCCGCAACATAAACATCTCCATCTCCTCAGTGTGTAGGAAACACTCGGAAGAATTTGTCGATTCCAATCGACGTACAACCACTCGCAAACGAAACCGAATCCTGCGACGGATACAAGCACCGAAATGCGAACTTTATTTTGATGAGGGAATCAGAAAGCCCAACAAACAGGCCAAGAGAACGCCCGCAGCACCTTGCGAAACGCTCAACCCTCCAACATCCCCAACAACTTTTTTTGAAACAGGAACCGCAAAACTGGAATGACAAACGCGGCGCAAAAACCTGCAGGCGACAACATCATGAATCGGGGGAGAATCAACCATGACGCCATCGGCCTTCAATATACCAAACCGGAGAACCGAATTCAAGGAATTAAAGTTACACTTTCGCAGAAATAGATGCCATCTCAGGCTGGAAGAGGGTATAGCCGCTTTACCAATATAGTTAGCCAACTTAAACAACAACTTCGTCATCACTCGATTCTCGCAAAAACGCACTTCACGAACTCCAAATCAACTACTGTTCGCCGAATTCATGTCTACGCTATGTATTAGCGCTGATAGGGGGTGTTTTTGACATGCTCAAGAAAAAAACTGGCATGCGAGCCTAATGATGACGATATTTTCGCCTCAGAAATGTCTACAGGTAGCAGAATTACGGGCTGGACGCCGGGTAAAATGGGTTCCGATGCACTGCAGTCCCCGTGTCTTTATCAAGGACGAACCCAACGGAATTTATTGACTATGACTTACGCCCCTTAGGCTTATTCGTCCGCTGCTGCTGAGCTTCCATAGCCGCTTTTTGCATCCGCTCAAAAAACGAAGGCTTTCCCCGTTTCTTGCCTCCATCTTCCTTTGCCGCTTTTTCCTTGGGACTAAACAACGTCCCAGCCGCTTCCTGCTCTCTGATATGTTTACGAATATGAAATTGCTCAATCGTACCGAAAATCGAACTGGTCATAATATAAAGCGTCAACCCGCTCGGCGCTTTGTAGAAAATAATGAACATCATAATGGACATCATCGGGCCCATCTTCTGCATCATCTCCTGCTGCTGCTTTTGCTGCTCGCTCATATTGGGATTGGGTGCGGGCTTAGGCTGCATCTTCTGCTGCGCGTACATCGCCGCAGCCAATAGCACGGGCAGCAAATTAAATGCCGTCACTTCCCATCCTAACAGCGGCACATGAAACGCCTGTGCAAATCGGTATAGCTTATCCGGCGCAGTCAGGTCATGCACCCAGGTAAACAAAAAGCCTTCGTGCCGCATCGAGATGTTATTGCTCAAACTAATCCACAGCGCCACCCAAATCGGCATTTGAATAAACATCGGCAAACACGTTAGTATTTGCCCGGCAGGATTAATGTTAAGCTTCATCATTTCCTGGTTCATGCGTGTCTTGTCGTTGGCATATTTCCGTTTGATCTCTTCGATCTTAGGAGCCATTTCCTGCATACGCTTTTGCATCTTGACCATATTCACTTGGCCTTTTTTCGTAATCGGATGCAATAACGTGCGCACAATCAACACCATAATAATGATAGCTACGCCGTAATCCATCACGACAATGTGAAGGGTATTCAGCAGCCAAATCATCAACTCAACCAGCCAGGAAAAGGTACACATCCCGTACCCTTGCGAGATTTGATAATAATAGTTTCGGGATTTATAAGAATCGACTTTGCGGAAACCATCGAATTCTTTTTCGCCCAAATAAATGTCGCTCCGATAGGTCAGCGGCTTATCTCCCAACTCCGCCAATTGCGTAACGAATTTTACCGTGACATCATCATCTGTTTCCATCGAACCATCGACATCATAAGCCGTGACCTCAATGATATAAGATGGCTGGTTTTCACCCGTCAGAGTCTGCGGCGCGATCGTACAGGTAAAATATTTATTCGCCGTACCTGCCCAACACATTCGGGCATTGATATTCTCGCCGCCCTTCTTAAACAGCACCGTCGGACTGCCAGACTGACCATGAACTTTCGCGGAAGTAAGCCGTTCGCCAACGACAAGGCCTTCGCCCTCATAAATACCGTAATCGACGACGCGATCGTCCATCCGAGTATCTGCAGCTCGAACCCCAAGCCCACCACGATACGACACAATAACGCTTCGTTTTATTTGACCGTTCAGGTTCTCTACGATAATTTCATCATACAAATCGTGCTGGCGATCCTTCACCAGCTGCGTTGGCAACCGAAAGACACGCGTCAACCGAATCGCTGGCTCTCCAGCATCTAAAATATCCAACTGAAACGTCAGAGACTGACCCGTTTGCATCGATCCATCAGCCAACGCCCGCTCATACGTCGCGACTTCACCAACAGACCATCGCTTGTCGTGCAACGAAACATTGACATTATCAATGTTAATGGCCTCCACAGCCAACGATCGCGTCATCACCCCTTGCTCATTGACCGATGGCGCCAGCAACTTGTAATGCGCAGGCTCATGAAGCAACTCCAGGTGATCCGTCATCGTCGCAACTTCTATCGACGCCCCAACATTCGACAGCACCAGCCCCATCCGAAAAGGCATAGCGACATCAGATTTTTCATCTGATGAATCCGCCTGATAGACTTCGTGCGTCCCCATGATTGCGGTTTGAATATCTACAGCTTCAACAACTGAAAATCTTTTCGTAGCATCAGCCGGGGTGGGCGCATTAGTCATTTGCCCAACCGCGCCGCCGGTATTCAAGCGGTTGTTCACAGCATGGTTCACGACAGGCGTCGTCTGCCTACCGGTATTGGTCAATGGCCCCGCAGAACCATCGTTTGCAGTTCGCGTAGCCGGAGTCGTCGGCGGCGTGGGAATTATTTTCGGGGCGATCCACATGACAGCGAAGAAAACACTGCCCGCGACCATCACATTCCGTAGGGTATCACTTTTTTGCATAGATCGATTAACGCTTTGCTGATAGTGTCCAACTCAATGAACACTGGGTATGTCTATCGCAGGTCAATGCACCAATTATTACCTGCTGCGCCAGGCTAATCCCTGGCTGTGAAGATCATCTTCCTTCAAAGAGACGCGTGCCTAAAAAGTCATCCAGGTCAGGCGTATCAAAAATTTTACGAGCCGAAGCTTCAACGTCATATTCAAGCCGCACAAACTCAATTGTCATGCAATAGCCATCTTCCTCAATTTCAGGAAGCTCATAATCCGCTGGCGATTCGCCCTTTTCATAAACCAAAATAAAACAAAGTCGAGGATCACGATCCCGAGGTTGGCCAATACTACCTACGTTGATAATCGCTTTTTCTTCCGAGGTAATGGAATAAACATTTTGATCCGGCAATTCGTCCGGCGCATCAAAACACGGGTCATCCAAAAACACGCCCGGCACATGCGTATGCCCAACCAGGCACGCATTTTGCGAAGGCTCTAACCGTTTGAAATTCTCTAAAATCTTGGACGGATTCGTATATACATCTTCGGGAAATAAATACTCATTCACCGGACGACGTGGCGAGGCATGAACCATATACAAGCCGCCGACCTCGTGCATCATCGGCATGCGTCCTAATACACCCCATCGACGGTCGCGCTTCACCTTATCAGGCTCGTCCTCAAGCGTCTGCCGCGTCCAATACGCCGCCCGCTCAGCCCCGACATTAAAATTCGCCGGCTCATAAAAAACCGCGTGATCGTGATTGCCGCAAAGCACTACTTCACACCGCTCCGAGACAATGTCCAAACACTCCCTTGGACTCGCGCCGTACCCCACGACATCCCCCAGACAAAACACACGTTTCACCTTGCGGCGGTCCAACTCCTTAAAGGCCTCCTCGAGCGCTTCAAGGTTTCCGTGAATGTCTGAAATTACACCAAACATAAATATCCGCTAACGAGTTTTCCCAATCTACAAATATCACCGCGCCACACGAGCGAAATCGACAGCCATTACCATTATATGGTAACTGTTGATACCGCCCATTAAAGCCCCGGACTGTACCGTCATGTGCGTCCGCCCGTCAATCCCTGCACGCCGAATCACAGCCCTGTTACAAGTATATTTGTTACTCAATCCCCCAAATGATGTCTTAGACCGTGAAAACTTGTATGATCTGAAGTTAGTAATGGGTGCCCCATTCTTCGGGTACTCACGAAGGGTGGGGGACGGACAAGACCACTAAGCGAGATATTATTACATGACGCCGCCAACCGCCTACCATCTAGCCTTCGAAACATCCAGCGCGTGCGGAGAAATCGCGCTCGGGCAAGGGCCGGAAGTCCTACAAACCATCGTCTTCACAGGTCCGCGCAAACACGCTTCAGAATTTTTGCCCGCCATCGACACACTCTGTAAAAACGCCAGCATCAAACCCTCAGATATCGCCAGCGTGTTCGTATCCATCGGGCCGGGCAGCTTCACAGGTCTTCGCATAGGCGTAACAGCCGCCAGATTCGTCGCCTTCGCCACCGGAGCGACCATCGCCGCTGTCCCCACCCTGGACATCATCGCCCAAAACGCCCTCGACCAAGCCCCGCCCCGCATAGCCGTCCTGCTAGACGCCAAGCGGCAGCACGTTTTCACGGCGACTTTCGAGCTTCAAAACGGCAAATACCTCCCCACCTGCGAGGCCCACGAAGCCGAGCCGGAAACTTTTCTAAAATCTTTGGATCAATCGACAGCCGTCCTTGGTGAAGGGGTGAAATATCACGAAGCCGCGGTCCGCGCATCCGGCTTATCCGTCCTCCCCGAAGAATCTTGGCCACCCCGTGCTAAAACTCTCTACGACTTAGGCTATACCATGTCCAAGCAGGGAAAATTCACCGAAATGAAAAAGTTAGTTCCCCATTACATCCGCCCACCAGAAGCCGAAGAAAAATGGCAAGAGCGCTTCGGCAATAAAAAAAGCTAGCGATTTTTCTATCAGAGCTGCACGGCGCAAGCCTGCGGGCATGTCTTACAAGGTTCGTACCCTATGAAAATTGCCACCAGGCTCGCGCCAGGTGCTCTGACCGCTCCCGTCCCACCCTGAAAATATGTAAGTACATGATTTGATGAATGAGAACAGTCGGCCAAGAAGCGTTATCCTAAGCAGAACCGCGCCCGTAAGGAAGCGGCCTCTTACAACGCGCGGGCCGCTTCCTCACGGGCGCGGTTCTGTAATAGTCGGTGCCCCATTCTTTGCCTACTGGCAAAGAATGGGGGATGGACGAGCGGCCCGCATCAAAAATTAGCCCAACGAACAGCCAAAAACGCCCGATGAAAACGCCGAATCGACAGAATCGCTAGTAGCACATAGCCAAGAAATATAACAAATAGCTCCATCGGCATACCGAAGAAAAAATCTCGACCAACAAATATGCTTACCCAACCTCCAAAAGCAAAATAACTTGTGAGCAGCGGAGCTGTAAAGATAAAGAACAGCCAAAGCACCGAACTTTCGTAAGCTAACACCTTTCGCGCAACCGAGCGGTCAGGCAACATATCATTCGCCACCCACCATGTCGTCACGATCGCACCAACCAAATGATTGACTATCCATCCAAGCAGAGAAATAAGCAAAAGCATGTCAAAAGACATGTATAGCGCAGACAAATAATTGTGATTACGGTTCCACAATAATTGAGCAAGAAATATCCAACTCGCACAAGTTAAACACAACACAACAAGATTCCATGTAGTATACCTCATGGCTGGTTCGATAGCCGTGCGTAACTTTAATGATCCGTAAAACGTTTCCAAGTTTCGCAAACAATCTTTAGTAGTTTTAATAAAGGGAATGAACCGCGCGTGACAAGGAAACTCCCACAAACAACCAGTCCGCCGCTTTTCTGGCATTAACGATTCGCCTAACGCCAAACCGCACTCCGTACATCTCCCCTCGCTTGATTGGTGGGTCAAATCATATCCACAGCCTTCGCATAGTGGAGATAATTCAATCGGGCTGGCTGTTGCATTCAGAGGGTTTCCTGCTCTACGAAGCCAAAACAGTAACAAATGAAACGAAACCAATACCTGAGAATGAATGATCGCAGGAATGTGGAATATTAACCGGTGCGGTGTCCTTGGGGCAAACCACAATCGACCGTAAAAATAGGAGGAAAGCACAATGATTATCGCCAAGACCAATGATGAGACTAAACCCAAACCAGCCGCCGTGCAACGAAATGAACGACGATACGATCCCGTGACTCCATCTGCAGTCAAGAGCGAAGGCCACAATAGCCAAGCCAATAACACATTCAAAACTATCGCCCCAAAGCATACCAGCACGGCCTCGATGAAAAACTTCAACAAAACGCCAGCCGTCATCCAATGATCCCAAGTTTCTCGCGCAGATTGAAACAAATCTGCAAGATACATTTCCTCCCACCCATCAGTTAATCGCCAGAGTATTTGTGTATTAAACTTGAAAAATAATATAACACCACAAAACACTATGCACCCACAAAGATAGCTGATAACGAAAGATGAAGATGTCGCATTCACCATCGTCTCAGCCGCTTTTCCGGGGCGAAAGATGTAAATCCAAGGTGCGAGGATAACGCGCCACGTCGATGGTGTTTCTGTGGTGCAGTGTTGCGCGACGTCGATAGAATTATCGATTGTCATTTCTTAATCATAGGCAGAATAGACGATTACGCGAATCGCCGTTCGCCAGCGTCCATCCCCTCTTGTCAGAACCGCGCCCGTCAGGAAGCGGCCTCTTATTACGCGCGGGCCGCTTCCTCACGGGCGCGGTTCTGTAATAGTCGGTGCCCCATTCTTTGCCTACTGGCAAAGGGTGGGGAATGGATCCATCGCCACAAATTTGGCACCGCATCCCTGTCGAGAAAAATCATTCACCCGTTTCTCCTGGATTTTCTCTCAACAATTTCAGCGCCCCAGCCAGGACTGGGTCGGTGTGTTCGAGCTTTCTGGTGGAAGCACTAATGTGAATGTCCGGCTCAATACCTTTTCCTTCGAAAAGCACTCCCTCCGCATCTAACGCTTGCCACGAAGGAAGATTTACAACGACGCCATTGCTCAAGATTCTCGGCTTAGGATTTCCAGAACTGCCGTAAGACCGAGTACCCACCAAGCGACAATGCGGGGCCTGCTTCATCATTAACAAAAAAGCCTCGGCACTACTCATCACGCGTTGACCGCTGAGTACGATAACCGGATGCGTGTAGCGCAAGGCGGCCTCGGCAGGAGAAAGGTAACGATCCACCGTATGCCAACTTCCGTCCTTCGACGAATCGTCCCGTTGCTTACTCTTTGCGTATAAGGTTTTGTGGCTGATAAACCGCGCAGCCACGCGCCTAGCTAGAAGCTCGCTACCACCATTGTTGGGGCGCACGTCTACAATCAAAGCTTTCGTATCTTGCAGAACTTTCATCGCGTCAAGAAGATCATCAAACTCCCGATCAAGCCGTTCACCCCATGTAGAAATGAGCAGATAGCCAATGTTGTCCACAGTTCGACCAAAAGCGAACTCCTGCGTATCGCCCTGCATATTAAGTATAATACTAGGAAGGATAGCTACGTTGTAATTAGCCACAGCGTGCCGCCGATACGTCGGAATGGTTTTGCCTTCGTGCGTAAGTGTAAGATGCACGTCTTTGGCTTCGCTAAGAAACGCAACGACAAGACTAACCCATTCTTCAACATTTACCGCCTGGGCTACATCCGCCTCGAATTCGCTCGCTCGCGTCGGCCAATCGACTCCGCCATGTTCGTAATAAGAGTAGTGTGCGCGTAGGTTGCCAAGTAACTCATCCCAGTTGTCACGATTGAGTCGCTGTTGAACTTCGGTCGCCCCCTGTAACGACTTCGTTCGAAACCAAAATCGTATCGGCTTAACTGGAATACCTTCGAGGTTTTTGAAATTTTGAAACCGTTTGCTGTTAATGCCAAACTCATAATCATGGCCTGGCAATAGGCTCACCTTCAATTTGAGTGTTTTTTTATTGATCCAGCGGGGCTTGCCAATAAATTTTGGCAATCGGTCTCCGCCTCCGGTAATCGAAAACCCGGCCTGCATGGCTTGATCGAACGTGATTCGGATCGACTTCAACTTAGAAGCCACTCGAATATCCCCAATTTCAGGTACTGTCCGGGTTACTGATGATGCGTCTCCGAAGGAAACATTCGGCGAGATGCCAGCAGTTACGATCCACGCTATAAAACAAGCCGTAACACGTCGATTAGAGTTTCTCGTAGTCATAACATTTCCACCTTCCGCCTTTATCAAAGCCGTCCAATGCAAGTTAGTACAATAAGCGTCATCTTAACAGAACCGCGCCCGTGAGGAAGCGGTCCGCGCGCAATAAGAGGTCATCTCGCAGTAAAAGGCCGCTTCCTGACGGACGCGGTTCCGTAAGACGTGGTTCTGTACGAAAATGGTATCCTAATTATCGACGAATTATGAAGCCGTCGTTGGCACATGCAATGCCACGACTGCGACGTCGTCTGCTTGATCGGTTGATTGACATCGTCTTACTTGTTGATTGATTTGCTCTAAAATAGGTGTCTCATCCGTGACACTAATTACTTCCAACCAATGAGCCACTGAATGTTCATCAGCCGTGTGGCCAGTATTCGGCGCTACGGCTGATTCCAGGCCATCGCTGTAGAAAAGCACCGTTTCACCCGAAACCAACTGAACCTCAGCCGACTCAAAAACCGCGTCTTCTAAAATTCCGACCAATGGGCCAGGCGCGACCAGCGACTCTGTTTCATGATTCGACCGCATTACTACTGGATGACAGCCACCGCCTCTGGACCAGCGGAGCAATCCGGTGCGTTCGTTAAATACTGCGTAGACCGCAGCTACGAACTGACAGTCTGTCAAGTCCATCGCAATCATTTCGTCATTCAGTTGTGACAGGACCGCTGACGGGTCTAACGCACTAATTATTGTATTACCGTCAGCTATTCGACATAGCGAGCGCTGCACACAAACGGCTAAAGTTCCCGCAGCAGTGCCATGTCCGGTCGCATCCACAACCCACATAGCTACATGTTCCTCGTCGAGACGAACCACATGATATAGATCACCCGAAACAGTATCCATCGGGACAAACAAGGCCTCAAATTTCGCCAATTCGGATTGCAGCAGTTTTTCCGGGAGCATATCTCGCTGAAGCGAAGCGGCGTCACTGCGTTCTTTTTCCCATAGCTTGATTTTTTGCTGCTGCGTGACCGCACGGGTACGCATCAGGGCTAACTCTTTCCGCAGCACCTCGTTATCGCGGCGAAGCTGGTCTTCCACGCCAACCGAAACAGGACGATGGCTAAAAGGCCTCTCCGGCGTCGGATGAGCGTCGTTTAGTACGACATCAGCGGTCAATTTGTCAACGGTTTCGTTTGGCATTCCAAAATCCTGGGCGACAAAATCTTTCCCGCGTCTACATCGACGCGGCGGGAGTGTTTCGGATGGGCTGGCGACGGGCTGAAGTTACGCCCTATAACTCTTTTCCTAATTAATCTCGAAAGAGCAGAGTTCGCACGGTGCTATGACTCCTCTATACATAAGAACAAGTCGCCCGATCTATCCGGCAAGCCGCGCGGAGCGACCATCTCAGGGTTGGCAAGACGAATATCGCTGACTATCCGCTCTGGCTGGGGTTTTTCTGACGGCTGGGTGTGGGAGATTTTGTCTCTCAAAAAACACGAAAAAAAGTTTGGGTAATCCAGACGACAAACGACCGCAATCACGCTAAGCTGCCGCCCCGTAGGGAATCTACGGTAGGCTGAGAAAGAGGCACGACAGTAACGACGCCACTATCGAATCAGGTGTGTGTGCCCCATTCTCTACTGTCCGTGCCCCACCCTTCGGGAGTACCCGAAGAATGGGGCACCCGGCGTCGGTAGGTTGATAGAGAATTGGAGCGATGCCTGACGAGGTGAATCGCTCGCGGTAGGAGGATTGACTATTTCATCCGCTCATAATCCATTCCATCACGCGCAGGCGCATGTGGACCGTGCGTGCCAAGACCTTGGCATGCGCGATGAAGTGCGTGAACTATTACGTCGCCCTATGCGTGAGTATCATGCGTTGTTGCCATTACAAATGGACAATGGCCAGCGCCGCGTATATGAAGCCTATCGCGTACAATACAACAACGCACGAGGCCCCACCAAGGGCGGCATTCGCTGGCACGCCAACGAAAATATTGACACCGTGCGCGCACTCGCCTGCTGGATGACTTGGAAAACAGCCGTGCTTGATCTTCCGCTGGGCGGCGGCAAGGGAGGCATCACCTGCAACCCGCGCGAACTATCAGACACTGAAAAAGAACGGCTAGCCCGAAATTACATGCGGGCTTTTGCGCCTATTATGTCAGCCAATATCGATATTCCTGCGCCAGACGTTCACACCACCCCGCAAATCATGGCTTGGATGCTCGACGAATACGAAACGATCACTGGCAGGCATGAGCCGGGTGTCATCACCGGTAAGCCTATCTCCCTCGGCGGCTCGGCTGGTCGGTCCGATGCGACCTCGCTCGGCGGGCTGATTATCATTCAGGAAATCGATGATGCCTTGGGCCTAAAACTAAACAAGGCGCGTTATGTCATTCAGGGCTTTGGCAACGTCGGTGGCGGTATAGCCAAACTTCTACACGAGCATGGTGGCCGCGTGGTAGGTATCAGCGCAGAAGACACCGGACTTTATAACGCTAAAGGCATAGACATCCCGAAAGTCTTAGCCCATTACGATAGTCACGCGCAGCGGCTGGGCGGTTTTGACGGGGCGGACGAGATAAGTAACGCTGAATTATTAGCGTTAGACTGCGACATTCTAGTCCCGGCAGCCATTGAAAATGCCTTAACGCGTAGCAATTCCGAAGCCGTATCAGCCAAGGTGATTGTCGAATTAGCCAATGGTCCTATTACGCCAGCTGCGGATAAGACTTTTCAGGATAAGGGCATTACAGTCGTGCCAGACATCTTAGCCAATGCCGGCGGTGTGACGGTTTCGTACTTGGAACAGGTGCAAAATGCGCATAACTACTATTGGCCTATATCAGAGGTGCATAAGCAGTTGAACCAGCGTATGTCTGGTGCGTTTCAGTCGCTATGGCAATTGTCTCAGGAAAGAAAGATCAGCATGCGCGACGCGGCCTATCAGATTTCCGTCGAGCGCGTAGCAAAAGCCTGCGAGATTCGCGGCTGGGTTTAAGAAGTAGGTCAGGCTATTGCCTGACGCGGACGTATTGTAGGGCAGCGTCGGAGACCTGCCTGAACCATTTCGCGATGAGTTGGATGTGCCTCACGGTGCGCGGTATTGGTATCCATGCTGCTTATCGCCTCTTTTGAGTAATCGACCGTGACAGGTATTCGATAGTCCAGGCAGGTCAACCTTTCTCCAGTAGGCGAAAGAACGACCGTGCCCTACCGATCTGCAAGTTTAATTCAGAGCCGGTAGCGCGAGCGCCCGGTGTCTTAACGATGACACAAGAGTTGCAAATGTTGAACAGTTGCCACGATTGCAAGGTGCTTTGTGTTTTGAAAACACGGGTCGCTCGGTTTCGTCAAACACAATTCAGATATTATTTGCTTATGCTAGCAAGATCACATCGCTTGTTCGACGTGGCCATTTGATCCGTTATGGCGAATGATTTCTAAGGCGCGCTTAGCCGCTTCTTGCTCAGCCTGTTTTTTGGTAGGCCCCCACGCACTAGGGTAACGACGCCCCGCTACCGATACGCCCACTTCAAAACACTTGCTATGGTCTGGGCCTTGCTCGTCTAGTGCTTCGTAATAAGGGGTCGCGGATAGTTGCTGCTGGGCGTATTGCTGCAGAGCAGACTTATAATTTTCGTGATAATCAGACGCAAGACATTCATCTATATGAGTCGGAATCATGCGCAGAATAAATGCTGTAGCCGCGTCTAGGCCCGAGTCCAGGAAGATAGCCCCAATAATCGCTTCAAACACAGCCGCTCGCAAAGAGGTCGGCAATGGCCCTTGTCGATCGATGCCGTTACCTAAAATGAGCAGGTCAGCGAGGTTTAACGAGTCTGCAATTTTTGCACACACGCGCCGCGAGACGATAACAGACTTCACCTTGGTGAGGTCGCCTTCGAGCCATTCTCCGAATCGCCGGTATAACTCGGTGCAAACGACCATACCCAGCACAGCGTCACCGAGGAATTCCAGCCGTTCGTTACTATCGACGCGAGAATCTGCGCTCGAGGAGTGCGTCAGAGAAATCAGCAGTAGATCGGGATCGTTAAAACTATATCCGAGGATTTTTTCCGCCTGAGCAGTGAGATCGTTGGGATTCACAGTACCTTCCTTACGGGCCGATGGCGAAAAGCACGACATGCACGAGACGACTCGTCACATCGTGGCGTTCGCCACGGGCCGGTTATTTGCGGGCATTGGGATAGATGACAGGCGACTGACAACTAGACCCAACATTCCACATCCTAGCTACCTTAACGTAACATGGTTTTAGTGTATAGTCAACGAAATTCCATTTACGTCCGAAAATCCGGGCGTTTATTGCCTGCAAAAGACCATTCTACGATATTTTGAGTAAACCGACTCACAGGCTTCCACAGATGCCCAAACTAGCTGACAAAGGGTTTTATTGATCTTCTGATGAGGGTGAAGCTAGGACAAAAAACTGATGGGCTTGCCCGGCGGGAGAAGACGGCTTATACTCGGACGCTTCGCCGCGCTCGGCGTAGAGCCGGGGGTTGATTTGTCGGTTTTGAACAAGATATAGAGCTATGCATTATCCTCGTAAAAATAGCAAGATTAAACGTATTCGTAAGCAGGGATTTCGCGCTCGTATGCGCACGGCGACTGGTAGAAAACTGCTGAACCGCCAGCGTCGCCAGGGGCGCCATCGTATTGGAATTTCATAAGCTTTCGGCTATTTAATTCAGCGGCTCGCGCCCTTCCCGCGTTCAAGCGGAAAAACAAGTTTTTTTGTACTAGCGAGCGGCGGATTTGGCGATTATATTCGCTTTTGGGTTGGCGTTGCGTGTAGGAGGCATACCGTGTGGTAAGCCCGCGTTCGTCATGGAACACTTATTTATTTCATGTCATATTCGGAACTCAATTAAGTCATCATTCGCAACGCATGTTTTTGGCAGGCTAACGAACGTAGCTAAATTTTCCGGACAGAAGAGTTATTGACCTATGGTAGATCACAATCTGATCAACGAACTGGACACAGAGGACGGCGGACTAGGATCGGAATTCGAATCCCTTTTTTCGGGTAGTGAAGGCGAAGCAGTTGTCGCGACTATCCTTGGGACTGAAGACAAAGAATTTCAGCCTGGATCGATTCTAACGGGTAAAGTTGTAGGACGCGCGGGCGACGACATCGTGATTGATGTTGGCCTTAAAAGCGAAGGACTCATACCTACGTCGGAATGGGACGATCACAGTTCAGTTGATATTGGCGATGAAATACAGGTCTGGCTCGAAGACGTTGAATCAGATAGTGGCCATGTCGTCTTGTCTAAGCGCAAGGCTGACCGACTGCTAAACTGGGAACGGATTATCAAATCCAAAAACGAAGGCGATACGATCACTGGTAATGTGATGCGTAAGATCAAGGGCGGGCTATTGGTAGACATTGGCTATCCCGTCTTCCTTCCTGCATCGCAGGTTGATATTCGTCGTCCGGGTGATATTGGCGAATACATAGGAAAAGAAATTACGGCTAAGATTCTCAAAATCGATACAGAACGCCGCAACATTGTGATTTCGCGTCGTAAGCTCATCGACGAAGAACGTGCCGCGGCGAAAGAGAAGCTCATGGCCGACATTGAGGTCGGACAGACGCGCAAGGGTACTGTCAAGAACCTCGCGGGCTTTGGCGCATTCGTGGACCTTGGCGGTATCGACGGATTGTTGCACATCACCGATATGAGTTGGGACCGCGTTGGCCATCCTTCCGAAGTCGTGAAAATCGACCAGGATATCGAGGTCAAGGTTCTCAATATCGACCGGGAAAAAGAGAAAATCGCCCTTGGCCTCAAGCAACTTAGTGTCAATCCTTGGGAAGAGGTTGAGCAGCGTTACCCACCAGAGACCAAGCTAAATGGCGAGGTCGTCAACATTACGAATTATGGCGCATTCGTTAAAATCGAAAATGGCGTCGAAGGCTTGGTGCATATTAGCGAGATGAGTTGGACGCGTCGTATCAATCACCCGTCCGAGCTATTAACAGTTGGCGATGCGATCGATGTTATTGTGCTGGAGGTCAACAAGGACAAGCACGAGATTTCGCTCGGCATCAAACAGACTCAGCCTAATCCTTGGGAAGTTGTCGCTGACAAATATCCGCCAAACACGCGCGTTTCCGGACGTGTTCGCAACCTGACGAATTATGGGGCGTTTGTAGAAATTGAAGAAGGTATCGACGGCTTGCTGCATGTATCGGACATGAGTTGGACCAAAAAGATTAACCACCCGTCCGAATTGATTAAGAAGGGTGACGAGATTGATTGTGTGGTCCTCAACGTGGACCAAGAAAAACATCGAATCGCGCTCGGGCTGAAGCAAATCCACGAAGATCCGTGGGAACGGGCTGTTATCGACAACTATATTCCTGGGCAAATTGTCGAAGGAATGGTGACGAAAATCACGAATTTTGGCGTCTTTGTAGAGCTTGAAGAGGACCTTGAGGGGCTACTGCACGTAAGTGAATTAGCCGATCATAAGGTTGAGGATCCGCATGCCGAAGTGAAAATCGGCGATAAAGTATTGGTCAAAATTCTTCGCGTTGACGCCGTCGAACGTAAAATCGGCCTGTCGAAAAAGCGTGCAGAATGGTCTACCGAAAAGCAGGAAGCAGAAGCCGAAGAATCAGTCAAAAGCGCACCGCGTAGAGGTGGACTGGAAGGCCCAGGCGAGCTGACGATGGACATGTTGGACGCCACAGTGTCGTCCAAAAAGCCTGTGCCAGCACCTGCTGTGGTAGAAACGCCGACCGATACGCCTACAGAGGCGGTAGAGGCCAAGGAAGACGGCGATGCCCCTGAGGCAACACCTGAAACCTCGGACGAATAACCGCACAGGCGTTTGTTACCGCGATTTTGCGAATCCTCATCTGGTTCTTTGTTTGGTCACTATAATAAGTAGTGACCAAGCAAAGTTTGCTATGAGGAGGTTCGAGCCATCGCAATCGACATCGGACTACAAGTATACTTAAAGCAGATCAACGAAGCGGCGCTCCTGACTCCTGAAGAGGAGAAGGAGTTCGGGGCCATCGTGCAGTATGGCCAGCAGGCTACGGATGATTTTTCTAAAGGAATAATCAGCTATCCAGAGCGCGAGCAAGCCGAGGCAGATGCTGCGGCTGCCCGTGAACGGATGGTTCGCTCGAACTTAAGGCTGGTCGTCAACATAGCCAAGAAGTACGCCAAGCGCGGCGTGCCCATCAACGACCTTATCAACGAGGGCAACTTAGGTTTAATCCGAGCAGTAGAGGGTTTTGACCCTGGGCAGAACACGCGATTTAGCACTTACGCTTCGTGGTGGATCAAACAGGCTATCAAACGAAGCTTAATCAATAGCGATAAGCCCATTCACATACCGGCTTATATGGTAGAAATGATCTCTCGTTTTCGGCAGGCGACCGAACGGTTCCTTGAGGCTGAGGGTCGGCCGGCGACGATGGAAGAGCTAGCCGAGAAAATGGAAATGACCGTGGCGAAGGTCCATCATATTCGTTCAGCGGTCAAGGCTGTCTCAACGCCAACTCAGGATACAGACGACATGACCGGGGCAGCGTTCACTGAAGGCCTAGCTGATGAGAATACCCCCCTGCCCGAAGAGGTCATGGCCCACGAGTCTGAGACGTCTCGGGTGGTTGCGCTATTGGAGGAATTGGATGAGCGTGAGTCGAAAATCCTCCGTCTAAGATATGGCCTGGATGGCGATGAGCCTATGACGCTTAAGGAGATTGGGAAAAAGATACATCTCACGAGAGAGCGCGTGCGACAGATTGAAGGCGAAGCGCTTAAGAAAATTAAAGAGCATATTTAGCTGTAGGTGCTCGTATTTTCAATAGGGGAAGCGCCTGTTTTGATGTACAGATACACCATCAGAGCCGCACGGCGCAAGCCTGCGGACATGCCGTGTGAATTATGTAAAATGCGAAGTTGTTAGCCACCAGGCTTGCGCCGTGGTGCTCTGAAGGCTTCCCATCCCCATCCAATCACTGTGCGAGCTTGATTTGATGCAATTCGTTGTGAAGCCCGCGGCTCCCCCCCCCCTTTCGATCGTTATCAATTTACTTATACTGATGCTGGTCGTCTTAACACATTAAGATGGCCTCTACAGACTTGGGTGATTGAAGCAATTGTAAAGGAGCAGTGTCGTGACTACGGATATGCTAACTGAAATGTTTGAGCTTCAATCCAAGCTTAACAAACGCATCGGGTACGATACCAAATCATTACGGGAAAACTTTGACTCCCAAAAAGCAGGCGTGTGGCTAAACGATTATATCAACGCTGCGTCTAACGAACTGGAAGAATTGCGCGACTGCACGTTTTGGAAGCACTGGTGCAGTGAGGCCCAACAGGGGCATCGCTTTGACATCAACGATTTACAAAACGCGCGGGTCGAAGTGATCGATTTGCTATTCTTCTGGATCAGCATGGCTCAGTGCGTCGGCTTAAATGCTGAGGATGTGCATAACATTTATCTGAAAAAACTCAACGTCAACCACAAACGCCAGGACGGAGATTATTCGATGAAGAATAAAACCGAGGCGGATAACGCAGCCATTACGCTGGATAATGGTTAGCGAGTGCTTTTCGCGGACTCAAGAAGTTGTTGACGCTCAATATTTTTTTAATTCGTCAAGCAGATACGTTTTTCTACGCCTAGCTTTTTTTTCGATCGAAGCTTTATAGCGATTGAAGCTCCGCGCGGGCTGAAGCCCGCGGCTCATTTTTGGAATAAAAATATACGTCAACTAATCATTGTGGTATGAGGTCTCGCGTTGACAGACGAAACGACATCATCTCCTGAAAGTAACCTTGCGGACCACCGCGAATGCCTTGCGTGCGGGTATGATTTGCATGGCCTTGGCGATGGGCCTCGCTGTCCGGAATGCGGTTTGCTCAACATTCCTCAGGGCTATCGTCAGCAGGTTTGGGATCTTGTCGATTCCGGCAAGTGGTTTTTCTCAGGGTTCTTACATCCATTCAAGAAAAGACTGCCCGGCTGGTGGTGGGCGCTGGACCGTGACGGTGACCTGCAGAAATCATACAAGTTTGCAGCGAAGAATTTTATTATAGCTTCGATGATCGTGCTTATTAGTTGTTATTTTGCTAATGCGTGTGTGGTAAAAGATATGAGCCGCGCCACTGCTCGTGACAAATCAGATCCAATAGAAGCAGCGGTGGAGATCGGAAAAGACATCACGTTGTATGGATTTGCCCTGCTTCGTGGCGAAGAAGTCGAAAAGGTAGACTATAGTCAAACACGACGTACCCAGAGACTTGGTTGGCACCACAGCACGCAACTTGTATACGCCCCAACATGGCATGCGTTGCTTTATGCCTGTGGTTTTATCTCATGGCTAATACTCCAATGGGGGTTTCCGACGTTTGTTGGTTTGATTACACAACTAAGAAAAGGTCTGCCAGAATTTGCCCGTCCGCAACGAACAGTAATCGCGGCGTGTATGTATGAATCGCATCGCACAGTGTACTCAGCGATTGTAATCGCATGGCTGTTATCAATCGAAGTCGCTACCCGGTATTTTGCGCTAAGCGCATCCACTCCCTTAAGTATGACGTATTTCGCGTCAACGCTAATACTCATAGTGGTTTCTTTCATATCCTTTGGAGCCTTCGGTTGGATTGGACCGCTCAGAAGTGATTATACAAAACAACTGGTGCAATCAAGATGGCATCAGATACGAATCATTCTCATGTATGCTATCGGATTTCCTCTACTAATTTTATTTACGGCAGACATGTTTATCTCGATGATACAATCGTTCATGGAAACTTGATGATCTATGATGAACGCCGCGTAGGGCACGGTCGTTCTTCCGCCTACTGGTGGAAGGTTGACCTGCCTTAACTATCTATGTGCGTATCGCCGCCGCCACTCACAAGACATACCGATCGTCAGGAATTCAAAAACATGTCGAAAAACATATAAAAGTTTAAGCAAATAGTGAAGGCAGGTCCGCGACCTGCCCTACAAGACACAAGCTGAAGTATAAGTGCCAATATCACGTCACTGTCGCTAGAGAATCCCAGATTAGGGTTTTCAAATTAAAGCCCGCGTGGATGATAACAGGGACCATGACAGAACCCGTTTTCTCGTAGGCATATCCCAACAATACGGCTAACAGAAAAAGCGCAGGGACGGCTTGGGGCTGTGGGAAGTGAATCATGGCGAACACGAAAGCTGTGGCTACGATAGCCTTAGCCGAGCTGCCTAGCACGTTCACCAAAAACGTTTGCACAAATCCGCGAAAGAAAAATTCCTCCGCGATTGGTGCGATGACGGCTGCGCCGCCCCATAGGCTTATGACTAGCGCGATGCTCAAGTCACCGGATTGCAATGCGGATAGCGTGGGGTGCTCGTTTAAGGCTGATTCTAAGTTAAACTTCTGCATGAATAAGATGGTGGCTTCGACAGTCAGCGGACATAATCCCCATGCGAGGATTAGCACTAAGAAAATCATGCTGAGTTTGCTGGGGGCATTCTGATTCGTTCGTATATTGGGTTCTGGTTGTAACTCCGCGCGGGTTCCCGACGAGTCGGGATTAAATCCCACCCGCGGCTCGAGGAGAATTGAAATTTGCGGCACTATTGACGGGCCAAACAGGAAGGCTCTTACCCCGCCCACAAACCGCTTCGAGGCTAAAAGTAAACATGCCATAGCCGCGACGAACTGAGTTCCGCTTCCGGTGATGAAGCCAAACAGCGCACGAGAGGCTATATCTTCCTGATCGCTATTCAATGAAGCGAAGGCCTCGGCAAAACTCATTTGGACAAGGAAAAAGATGATTAGCAACCAGAGTACGACGTCTTCTCTGACGCTGTTAGGACGCACTAGCCAAGCGTCGGCTGGCGAAGTTTGCCGAAGCCTCTGCGTAACAAATCGCAATGTAATGAGAATTGCCAGGGATAGAATGATTACGTCAATTACCCAACAAGCGGCGGGCAGCGTTACAATCACATCCGCAGTGGGCGCAGGCTCGGCGTTTTTGGCTATGATGGCTAAGATAAAGTTAGGTACGGAGATCATCAGTGCAGACTATATTACAGCAGATCGTGGAAACCAAGCGGTCTGAAGTCGTAGAAGCAAAAAAACTTCGCCCCCTAGCTATGATTCGTGAACAAGCGGACTCAGCCCCAGCCGCTAGAGATTTTTTTCTCGCGGTGACGCGCGGCGACGGGATTTGTCTCATAGCTGAGGTAAAGGCGAAGTCCCCCTCAGCAGGCCTGCTTATCTCAGATTATGATCCGCCAGCTATCGCCCAAACTTACGCGGCTCATGGCGCATCAGCGATGAGCGTACTCACAGACGAAACATACTTCGGCGGTCATTTAGATCATATTGGGCAAGTGAAAGCAAGTGTAACTCTTCCGGTATTGCGAAAAGAATTTATTGTTGATGAATACCAAATCTTCGAATCGAGGGCGGCTGGGGCGGATGCGATTTTGCTTATCGCTGGCGTGCTCACTACCAGGGAGATTGAGGAATACGCTACGACAACACACTCACTTGGCATGACATCGCTGATAGAAGTTCACGATGAGACGCAATTACAATCGGTGCTAAAATCACTTGGCCCGCCTAGCCAGGATACTTACTTACTAGGCATCAACAACCGCGACCTCGCCATCCAAAAAACAGACCTGGCTAACACAGAGAAGTTAGCTGCGATGCTACCAACAGGCAGTGCGTTCGTATCAGAAAGCGGCATTCACACGCGCGAAGATGTCCTGCGCATACAAAAGGCCGGGGCATGTGCGATGCTGGTTGGGGAGTCGCTACTCAGGAGCGAAAAGATCGGCGAAAAAGTTCGGGGCCTGCTGGGAAAATAAACTACGCAGGCTCGATAGTCACACTGAGTGATAGTGACATAAACTGTTCGTGATACAACTCAGCCCGCTCGCGGTGGGTGATAAACAAAAGCGATAGCCCGTGAGTGTGAGCCTCAATCGTATTCTGCAAAGCTTGGTCTGGCGTAATCGTCGTCAACTGAACAATGGAACGAACGACATGCTCAAAAGAATTCACCTTATCGTTATGCAAAAGAACTTTATACTGCGGCAACTCCTTAGGCGGCGTGCGAACCGGCTTCTTAGCCGGGGGCAACATGGTCGCCGTAGCGTTCTCGGTTGATGAATCACTATTTGAATTGGCTTGTTCTTCTGTCATCGCTTTAGCCTCTTATTGTTTCCTTGCCACCGTACCAAACATCGGCTGATTGATACGCATCGCTTCACTTAGCTTACCCGCAGTCCCAACCTTACCAAAAACATTATATGACGCCAAGGCTAAATTTCCAACCCGGCGCGTTTTCGATTGTCCGTCCAGCGATACTTAGTTCGCGGCGATTGATACTGAAACCTGCTTAATCGCCGAAATTCTCTTACCTGTCAGGTAATCGAGAAACTCGGCTTTGACGTCCACGCTAGTCATCCCAGCTAGGTTTTCTGAAACTTTGAACGGACATTTGAACGTAAAATGGCTGGTCCCAAACTTTCCAAACCATGCTTTTTTTACTTTTTCTGGATCGTGAAATTCATACACGCCCAACACGCGTGGTGAACCCATGTCGCGATTATCCACCAGCTGAATCGTAAATTGACCGGCAGCTTTATGGATATCACCGTCGGCATCGCGCAGTCTCAAATGAACAGTGACACCATCATGCCCCTGCAAACCATCGTAATCCGCCCCGCCGGTTAACCTGACAAATTCCAACTTAGTCACCGCGAAAAGATCAGCCGGGGTTTTGTCGTCGAACTTGGTTAAGTCTTCAATTTGCAATTCTAACGAAGCCACCGTTCGATCTCGATCAGCTAAATCGCGCGAAAGGGTTTCGTTTTGCTGACGCAGTTGGTCATAACCAGTCACCAACCGCTCGCGATGACCAGCATCACAACCGCTGGCTATAGCGACTATCGCCAAACACGAAAGACCAATCGTAACAGATTGAAAGTTCATAGACATTCTCGCTGGCCATCAACCAATAACTCGCCGTCTCTATTTCATCTTATCCGCAAATATCGCCGTAGCCGCAGACACGCCAGCGCCGATCCTCATCCCATAGCCCTGCTGAGTCAGTGCCATCTCCAAGGCAGCAATCGCTCCGATGGTATCAAACGCATCCACATAACCCATATGAGAAAATCGGATGATCTTACCCTTCAAAGAACCCTGCCCGCCGGCTATCTGAAAGCCGAACTTACTTCGCATCGTCTTTCTAAGCGCACCTTCATCAACACTTTCCGGCATAAGAATAGCCGTGACCGAATCGACGGTATCGGTCGCAAAAACTTTTAGCCCCATCGCCTCAGCCGCGGCCCGCGTACCCTCGGCTAACATGCTCGTCTCAGCCCAGATAGCCTCCAGACTTCGCTCTTTGATACCACGAAGTACATGCAACAAGCCACGGACCAGCGTTAGCGCAGGCGTATACGGCGCGTCCCAGGTCTCCAAAGATTTCCGATAAGCTTTGAGATCGTTATAAAGCGTGGGCATGGTCCCCGAATCGATGCGCGACCAAGCGCGATCATTCACCGCGGCTAACCCCAGCCCCGGCGGGAGCATGAGCGCTTTTTGTGAACCAGTCACATAAGTATCCACGCCCCACTCATCCATCTTAACCGGAATAGCGCCCACAGCGGTGATGCCATCAACCAGCAGCAGCGCATCACGCTCACGAGAAAGCTTAGCTATAGACTCAACATCCGACAGCGCCGTCGTCGAAGTCTCGCTATGCACCACAATAATAGTGTCGATTTTTTCATCGGCATCCATAGCTGCGCGTATGTGGTCTGCCTTAGCCCCAAAGCCCCAGTCTAATTCCAACACCGTATGGTCGATGCCAAACGTCTGGCACACTTTGGTCCACCGTTCGGAAAACTTCCCGTTTTGCACAACCAACGCCTTATGGCCCGGCGGGCAACAGCCAACGATCACCCCTTCCATAGCTGAGGTTCCGCTGCCAGTGAAAATCGGACAGGAAGCCTGCGTCTGAAAAAGGTATTGCAGCAGCTCGTGAACTTCTTTGTACATATCGCGATAGAACCCGGTCCGGTGATGCTCCATCGGGCGAGCCATCTCCAGCATGACATCTTCAGGAACCATCGTCGGGCCAGGCGTAAACAGTCGTAATTTTTTCATGAAATCACCTCAAAATAAATCTTGCACCATCCATCCAGATAGACACAATCGCTCGCATTATATAGCTGAGGGAATACTACACCAGTAGCGGAATTTTCAAACACGATGCATAAGCGAATGGGGCACCACCAGAGCCGCACGGCGCAAGCCTGCGGACACGTTTAGCGAGGTCACAAGCCTATGGACGCACCTTGCGAGATCACATGTCTACGGACGCGCCTTGCGAAACCATGAGCCTGTTGACGTTGCCTCCAGATTGCCACCAGGCTCGCGCCAGGTGCTCTTATGGAATCACGCATCATTGTCACCAGGCCGAGTGGCCCATGTCCTTCTTTTGGGACATGGGGGAGTCGATGATACGATTTTTTCTATAATGCCAATTCTTTCAAGAACCAACGATTAGAACAATGAATTAAGAGGCCGCTCCCTCATCCCGATGTGCTTCGGGACGGTTCTGAATTGTGTTATGACAAACCGAGCGGCGAGCGCTAGCGACCCGTGTCTTCATTACGCAATAAATGCCGACAACACATTCGCACTCGCGACACATACAACCCTCCGAAGACACCGGGCGCTGGCGCTACCGGCTCTGATTAAATTACATACGATTGGAAAATGTTTGAATGACTGGCAGCGCAATCGGCGATTATTGCAAGTGCGCTTCCCAGATTTTTCGGTAACGGGCTTCGAGGCGGTCTTGGTTAAAGCCGAACATGCGGCAGAGTTTTCGCTGCAACAACAACCCAAATCCATATCGCTTTATCGTGAAAAGTTTTTTCTTAAACCAATGATCGTAGTGGAGCAAAAAATTTCGCAACGCCCCCAATCGCTTCGGCTCGAATTCGAGTTCGTACCCCAGGCTCGTAAGCATAGGCCCAGCTACGGCTTCTGCGATAGCTTTTTCCTTAGCCGGGATGCGCTGCTTCCATACATGAACCTTACTCGGGTCAGGCAAGCTGTAACTGGAATTATCGCTATAGGACATCATCTTTTCGTCGTAGCTTGTCCCTAGATATTCACAAATACGGGCTAGCTCACTTTTGGAATCACCGATTAGCGAATCGTATCGCACGACGAGAAAGTCCTGTTCAGGTATCACCGACTTCAGCAACTCAACTTGTTGCATGGTGCATAGCCATCGCTTGGCGCCGGCGTACATATTCCCCGCCCAGCCCATAGCGCAAATCGAACGAGAGACGGCTCTGCCATCGCGCAGCATGTGAATAAACTTCGCGTTGGGAAAAAGCTTCGGGAGATGATGAAAATCTCGATGGATCGTCGCGCCGATTATCTTCTTCCGAGTTTGATTCGCCCGCTCATCGTAAAAACCTTGTACGGCTTGATGATAGGTTTGATCAGTTCGAGGCAAGCCAAGATTGACGTGGGTAAAATGCCAATCCCCCTGAAGTTCCGTTAGCCAAGGCTGTCGGACCAAGTTAGCGGGATCATCATCGAAGGCTACCATGAACTCGCTGTCGTACATGCACGAAATATCCGGGTGATGATCTAACATCAATCGAAGCAACGTCGTGCCCGAACGGACAGAACCCACCACGACAAATTGTTGAGAAGAATCATCCATGCGAAAAATCCTAACGAACAAAGCCCTATCTTGCCATTGGATCGTACCTCTCGCGCGACGCACCTGAGATCGTACCTGGTTATTATCGGCTGACTATCGCCACAGATAGAATCTCCGTTCGCGCAATTATCACTGATAACGCATCTGAAAAAGCTGTCAAACAGCGCAAAGTAACGCCTGACACACTCAAATAGCCTTCCAGGATGTTTCATCCTGGCGGAAGTGGATAGCCAAGATCAAAATATTCCCCTGCTAGCTACGAATAGAGTATCATCTCAGGTAAGATTGACTTGAGAATTTCGGCGGGATGATTGGGCGAGGAATTGTCATGATAAACGTTTGCATTATGTCCGGACACGATGGGCAGTTGAGATCAGAGAAGAAGTTTTACTTCACGCTCATGGGCCAATGCGCGATGACTAAACCCACCATCGCCCGGCTGATTATGGATCAACGCAATCGCTCGCCGCAGATCAACCAAGCCCCCACTCCGAAATTTTTTCTCACCATCATGGGCAATACGGAACTGACGTGCCCCACGCTGACGCAGGAATTCCTGGACCTTCGTGAGTTGATCGATAGCGGCAACTTCTCCCTTCACCATTGGGATCAAACTTTGGCAGACCTAGCTACAGTAGACCATTCCATCGCGTCTTTCACGCTCATGGGCCAGTTCGATGAGCATGGCCTACCTCCTGAAAATGACGAGGTGGACGGATTAGCCCTCCACCGCCATTTGGGCAATTTGTGTGAGGAATCGCTCAACATCCTTCAATCCGGCGTTGGGCTACGCGGCGCAGAACGGCACACCATCATCTATCGCGCACTCGAAGCCGACCTCGAATCCGAAGAAACGGCCTCCCGGCAAATTGCGACCGGCGTGAAACAAGGTTTCGAAGATCCGTGGAAAAGAGCCGATATCAATTATATTCCAGGTCAAACTATACAGGGAACTGTGACGAAAATCACTAATTTCGGCGTTTTTGTAGAGCTTGAAGAGGGCATAGAAGGATTAGTGCATACGAGTGAATTAGCCGATCATAAAGTGAATGATCCTCGTGACGAAGTTAGAGTCAGGGATAAAATGCAGGTCAAAATTCTCAGTGTTGATTCTGTCGATCGTAGTATTACCCTATCGAAAAAACGTGCAGAATGGGCCGCATGAACTTAACTTAATCCTGCATACCCAATTTCCTAGTTTGAACTCAATCAAAAAAGTTGCCTAACGCGCGACACGCCGATATTCTCTCTGCTGTCTAGCGATGATCCAAAATAGACAGGCAAACTACGCCTGCCCAAGAGGGTTAATCGCTACTCAGGAGAGGTGCCCGAGTGGCTGAAGGGGCTGGTTTCGAAAACCAGTGTGCGGGTAACTGTACCGGGGGTTCGAATCCCCCCTTCTCCGATTTTCTTCCCAATAATTCATTGCTTTAGAATTGCAATATGCGCATCCACACAGGAATGCGTTGTTCGTGTTCAAGTATCAATCCAGAGGTATTTTATTAACGCTAGCGGCTGCAATGATGTGTTCGATCATTTCATCCTGCTCGATTATGGCTTCCTTGTTGGCCTTTGAGAGTTTTTTTATGCTATTTTCCACACTTAATGCCAAGCCTTTCGCACCAATCTTTTTCGTGAACACGACATGCAACGGACCTTTGCCACGAAGAGACTTCGCGCCTTTTCCTTTGCCCTGCTGATGTTCACCTAGTCGCCGAGATACGTCGGTCGAAATCCCCGTGTACAATGCACCGTTACCGCAGCGCAGCATATAGACATACCACTGAGGTGATATAGTTGAGTCATTTAGCATCTTCAAGCTTCCCCAACTCCCTTGTCCTGCCGTCTCTCTCGGAACTTGCAGGATTCATCAATCATTCCAGTCGATATCATCGAACCATTCACCGATTTTAGATCACTAGCTTGATCTATGGCTTACCTTGACGACCACCATTGAAATGAGGATAATTGAAACGTGCGGAATGGGCACATTTGATGCGCCAAGGGCAACCTCAGTTCTAGCTTGGCCAAAAATCATTGCTAACCGCAGTCGAGTTGACGTGTCTTAATGGATTGATGGGTAAACGTGGCCCCAAATATAGCGAATA
Organism: Planctomycetota bacterium; assembly: GCA_024280855.1. Classification (GTDB taxonomy): domain Bacteria; phylum Planctomycetota; class Phycisphaerae; order UBA1845; family UBA1845; genus JAJRPG01. Next base: position 35,856 of record JAJRPG010000062.1, read on the forward strand.
GTTCACTTTATTGAGGAGAAATTTTGCATGCAAAGTGCCATCAGAATTCGAAGCATTCGTCTGTTAATTATCATGAGCTTGCTGGCGTCGCAGTCAATCGTTTACGCGAGTGATAAAACTCGCACGGTTCGCGCGACTGGTAGCGCTGTCGGAGAAGGTGCGGCGGCGAAGGCTGGTGCGATATTGGATGCACAGCGGAAGGCTGTCATAGAAGCGGCTGGTGTCTTTATTGATGCGCAGTCACTGGTCAATAATTACGAGCTAATCGACGAAACAATCCTTTCCCACGCCCGTGGATACGTCACGGATACTAAAATTATTAATAATTGGAACGAAAATGGATTAACGTATTGCGAAATTCGCGCGGTCGTCGGCGTAGGCAATCTGGAACGGGATTGGAAAGCTGCCCTGCCTCAGCTAATACATCGCCAGAGTGCGCCGAGGTGCGTAGTCATTTTTTCCGAGGATGCGGACACGACAGACTCTATACCTGCTAAACCTGGCGGTAGCTGTGCCCATCGGATAGAAAATCTGCTGCAAAAAAGTGGCTTACGATTGATCGATAAGCACACCATCGATCAGGTTTTGTTCAAGGATACCGAGGCGGCATTCCTGCGTGGCGATGCGGAGCAAATAGCCGCCAAGGCACAACAATTCGATGCGGAATTATTGATTTTCGGTCAAGCGCAAGCAGAGCCACTCGGACCTCAATCCATTGGCGGACGGACACTATACCGATGGGAGATGGTATTGGATGCACGCATCATTCGCGCAGATACCGCAGAGGTTATTGTAACGGATTCCTACCCCCTCAAAACACCACATATGGCTGTTAATACGCGATGCGGCAGCAAGGGCTTTCGTAAGCTAGCTGATAAGGTCGGGCCTAAACTGCTTCGTGACCTAACCGACCACTGGCAGAAACGATTTCAACATCGCATTTTCGAAGTGCAGTTTCATGGATGCTCAGCCAACAACTTACGGCAACAAATCGTGCCCGCATTGTCGAGGATGCCAGGCGTCCGGGCCTATCGCGGCGTAGACGTAAAACGTACCGCGATGGAGGAATCATCAACAGAAATCTATTGGGCAGGAAACCTGTCTTCTTTGGCCAATGCAATTAACCAAATAAAAATCGACAACGTAGAATTTGAAGAAGAATCCAGCAGCGGTGGCCGCATTCGTTTTGAAGTGATAGGCCTCGATTAGTGACTGGGTAATATCGATTCCGTCAGGATAACTTATAGTTCATCTTTATAGAACGACACGCATGAGCTTAGCCGCCTTCGAAGAATTGGATTACAGCATGTCGCCGTTAGGAGAATTGATCCTACGGCGGCGCGAAGTGCTGTCACTCGACCGAGCTGAAGTATTCGAAGTCAAACTCGACGGCGAATTCCTCATGTCCAGCCTCGTCAACGACGCTGAGATTGCACTGGCAGATTACGCCCTCCCCCTCGTCGCGCAGGATAAAATGGACGTGATGGTCGGCGGTCTTGGGCTTGGCTACACGGCCCAGGCTGCGCTGAAAAACAGAAACGTTGAATCTGTTATTGTGGTCGAGTATCTACAGAGGGTCATTTCCTGGCATCAGCGCGAACTCGTTCCGCTAGGAAAGTCGCTAACACAAGACGCACGATGCCAGTTCGTTCACGATGACTTTTTCGCGGTCGTCGGCTCACCATCTACGAACGGCGAGCAACCATCGCCCGCTTGTCCAAAATCAACAGACGACATCACCGCTAAATTATTTCATGCCATCTTACTCGACATCGATCATTCACCGCAGTGCCTGCTTCGTGCTGGTCATGCCGAGTTCTATACTTCGCAAGGTTTGAAACGATTAACCGATCACATTCATCCTGGCGGCGTGTTTGCTTTGTGGTCAGCCGACGCTCCGGAAGAATCTTTGATGGCTAGCCTTCGCAGCGCTTTCTCTAGTGTGCAAGTTCTCGAATCTAATTTCTACAACCCGCTGCTCGACGAAGAAGATGTCAATTACATCGTCACGGCTCAACGAAGTTAGTTGCGAAACGCTCTACGAACCAGGCGAAATCACGCGATTTGTCGTCGTAGCGGTTTGGCCAGTGCCCACAATTTGCCGAAGATTATGATCGTCAAGCGAATAAACCAACGGGGCTATGAGTATGCCAGCGTACGATTCTCGTAAACGCTGAGCCTCCAGCCATATATGATCCACAACATCCTCAAAACTGTAACCCGAAGCATGTTCATCGAAGTGCGCTTCTGCACGAGTGCGGTCCCAACCCGCCTTCTCAACAAGGCCGGTCACGAACGCCTCACGATTAGCGATAACGTCAACCATGCGACACCCGTCATGCCCGATGACGCAAATATTACGGACACCTGCCACCGCAACCGCAAACGATATGTCAAAATTTACCATTGAAAGATTCGCGCCAGCAGACCGCAGAACGTAAGCAAAATTAGCTGGGATTCGGAGTTGAAACCGATGATCCATACACTTGCCAATCAGCAGGCCCGCATCGACATATTTCCGATGAGCCATACCTAGATTGTGATAGGCAAGAAGATCACCCACATCTGTCCCGCGATACTCCGGCAGAATATCGCGTTCATCAGATACGGGAATCAGTGTGAGGTCCAGCTCGCTATTTCCTCGCAACCAACCCACCTAGTTCCGCCTTTCTCTCCACAGCATAGGCCATAACACTAACGCCTTATGTAGTTAAATTTTATAAGGAATTCCTTCGTAACGCTACAAGCAACTTGCACATGCGTTTTTTTTGGAGAGTGGGAAAACGATGCCTCGGGGGAATAAAGCCATCAGAAAAGTCTGGTGTTTTCCCTTATGTATGCTCAATATTCAATAACGGAATGGTCATCACAACAGGCCAAGACCCGAAGGGTATCATAGGCCTAATCAGCCTCGTAGTCTTCACGGTCCTGCTGGCGCTCGCGTACTCCGGCTTCGGTGTCGAAAAGTTTATACTTCGCCCGCAATCGCCAGTCGTCCAACGCGGCGCGGGCTTGATCGATATTTGCTTTATTGGTCCGATAGCGAGCCAAGGTTTCCTCCGCGAGTATTCGTAATCGAGGCTGCTGGTCAGCGGGAAGCTGATCGATTTGGGCGTTCAATTCTTTTAAGCGTAATCTAAATGCTTCTTCTGTCATCGCATTTCCTCCCTCAGTACCAGTCGCCACGCTAACTGTAGCAAGGTCTGGCTGGGGGAATGCTAGGCACGCAGGCATGTAAAGTCATCCAATAAATAGTACAATATAACCATTTACATGCCACGATTATGGCACTCATGTTATTTGAGGACGTGTTTGTTAAAAAGCGTATTCTCAAAACCAATAGATATAGGACTGACCGCCCGAAAGCTGCCTCATTATGAATTCCATTTCCAGTTATCAACCCGAGAGAACGAGCCTCCCGTTGGACACAATTTTAATTCGCAAATGGGCAATTCGGTAAAATCGGCAACTTGGAGACATCAGCTTTCCCACAGTCGGCCTAGCCCGTGAAAAAAGCTCGTTCCGCAGTTATAGGTCGTAGTTCTACATACAGGAAAGCGGTTCAGAGCGTCCGCCAAGCCAGAGATTTGGTTATCGTACCGCGTTTGGGACGTCTGAATAAACGAAAATTTGCCAGAGTTACACTTTACGGGTGTACTTTCCCTTCCCAAGCGGCTAAAGTTGCATGATTGCACGCCTATTCGCTGGGGTTTGTACCCTGGCCCCGTTCGGGCATTATGCCCTGCTGGGGGGGGGACGATAGTAAGGCGGCATCAATGGGGATAAGGCTCACTTTAGCTAAATTGCAGGAACAAAGCCATGCAAAAAATCAGAATGTATCTATTGGATTGTCAGACTCAAATGGTCAAGCTAGTCGCCGGAGCCGTCATGGCTTTGACGGGAGCGATGCCCGTGGCGGCTTATGCCCAGTGCCCATTTGCGTCGGTTACAGCAGCAACGCCTGCCAGCGGGACGGTCGATGCTCGTGCGCCGTTTGCCAGTGATGGCACGACCCTGTTGGGTATTGGCGATACTAGCAACGCCATTACTATCACGCTGAACACAAGCGACACGGAAGCGGCCCAGGTCAGCTGCTGGTCGTTGTGTGAAACTGACACAATCAATGGCGCGAATAGCGTTATTGGTGTCACGCAAAATGGCATGGAATTTACCATTGAGCTAAGCCGGGCGATTACGCCGGGTGCAGCCACAGCCATCAATTATCGTAACGGGGCAGGCGTATCTTACTTCTCAAGCCCTGGTAATGTGGATGCTAACGAGCTAGCAACGCTGCAAGACATCATAGCTCATGTCAATATTCAAAATGGCGTCTCCACCGCGACACATGGCCTATTCAGCTCGGACATCGACCATGATGGCGATACCGATGCCGATGACCAGGCTCTGCTAAGTGATGTATTGCTTGGCAACGGTGTGTTCGCACCGGGATGGCTCAACGAATCTCTGCCGGATGCTTCCAGTTGCGATAGCTGTCTTGACGATCTTTTCAAGAATAGCGCAGGCATTTGTGGTTGCGGCGTGATTGATGACGCAACCGACACAGATGGTGATACTATTGAAGATTGTAAAGATAACTGTATAAACGATGCCAATGCCGATCAGGCTGATGCCGATAGCGATAATGTTGGTGACGTCTGCGACAATTGCGTTGACGTCGCAAACACCAATCAGGCTAACTGCAATTCGGATTGCGGATCAATCGCCATAGCATGTGATGTAATAGGTGACGCCTGCTCACTAAGTACTGACGAAGAAGACGATGACAGCGACGGCACATGCAACATCGTGGACGATTGCCCAGACGATCCCAATAAAACTGAAGTTGGCTCATGTGGCTGCGGAATTGCAGATACAGATTCAGATAACGACGGCACGGCAGATTGCAATGACGCATGCCCCAACGATGCCAACAAAACAGCCATCGGCCAATGTGGCTGTGGTAATGCGGAAACAGATTCAGATAGCGACGGCACGGCAGATTGCAGTGATGGTTGCCCTAACGACGGCAGCAAGACAGCACCTGGCACTTGTGGCTGTGGCGTCTCAGATGCAGATTCAGATGGTGATGGACTCGTTGACTGCAAGGACAATTGCCCCAACGACACCAATGCCGATCAGGCGAACTGTAACGGCGACACCGTAGGTGATGTCTGCGAAGTTTCAGCTACAGTTCGTGACGATGATGGCGACGGCACATGCAATGGCCTTGACGGCTGCCCTGATGATGCGACTAACGCTTGCCTTGCTGGCAACGACGATGATGACGACGCGGTACATGATAACGACGATAATTGCGTTGGCGTTACGAACCCCATGCAACTGGATTGCGATGGCGATGGTGTAGGCGATGCCTGCGAATCCGACGTAGCCGAAAAGGACGCTGACACTGACGGCGTATGCAATGGTATCGATAACTGCCCGAATGATACGAATGAAAATCAAGTAGATACTGATAATGACGGTGTGGGCGATGAATGTGACAACTGCCCCGTCGATATGAACACTAATCAGCTTGATTCGGATGACGATGGCGTTGGCGACACTTGCCAGCCAACTGACCCACCAGCTACTCAGCCTGTCGATAGCGACGGCGATGGCATTGGCGATGACGAAGACAACTGCGTCATGACTGCTAATGAGGAGCAGACAGACACAGATGGTGACGGAATCGGCGATGCATGTGACAATTGTGCAAACGATGCAAACACCGACCAGGCAGATGCCGATGGCAATGACATTGGCGATGTTTGCGAAGAAGCTGGAACCGGTACAGGAACGGCTCCAAACCCTTGCGGCGTATGTGGCGAAGGCATGTCACTTGGCATGATTATCAGCCTGTTCGGATGGATGGGCTTTAAGACCCAGTCACGACGATGGCGAGTCATGTAAGCCGCAAACGCAATGGCACTTAAGACTGTGCCATGCTAATACAAAGTTAATAACCAACGCCCGGCTTTTCCGATCATGGATAGCCGGGCGTTTTTTAATTGATCTGGCCACCCATAGGGTTGATTTTTCATTGACGATAAAGGGATACAGTGTCCATGCGATCAATCAATAGCACATCGTCGATGATTAAACGACATCGAGTAACTGGCCAGCGCAATCGCTTCTTGCCGTAGTGCAACGTCTCCACGTTCATTAGCCTTTTTGCGTTCATCGTACCATTGTCCACAGACACAGTAGTTAGAGCGCCGGTGAATCCTGTGAATGCCTTTGTTTGTCTCGACCACGACGGAGGCAGATACGGCAGTCTTGGCAACTCCACCTGCACCAATGGCCCGGACTTGAATTGCGATGGCGCCGATTCCAGGCGCTTCGATTGAAATGACGAACTATGTAACGACCTCACCGATAACAATCGCGTTGGGCTAATTGACGAAGCTGGCCCGGATTGCCCTGGGCGTTTGCGTCTGCGGTGACGTGAATAATAGCGGCGGGCCGATTGATCTCGCAGACTATGACTCATTCTTCGCATGCTTCGGGTTGAAAACGCCGTCCGTCGCCTGCCCCAATTCCCTTTTCTACTGTTCTGACCTGAACGGCGACGGGACTATAGACCTATTAGATTTCACTGCACTCTCAGAGCTATTTGGTTCTACAACGACAATAATGACGCCGAACAGTCGAAGCTAGCCTCGCTTATAGAATTCGCCCTATCGCTTTTCCTAACCGGAATCAACGTGATAACCAGCAAATCGCAGCCCCAGCTTGTCGCAGGGTCCACAGCTACAAAGATTGTTCGCGTCTGGGGAAGAGCCATACCTACTTCCATGCAATAGGACTAGCCGGCGAATCTTGGGTACGGCGTCGAACGCATGGTGTTGGTTAATCTTCTCCGTGCAGGCTATATGTCATTTTCGCGCAAGCGGGAATCCCGCGGCTATACACATGATAGAGAGGGTCAGACAATAGCTTGACCTACACAAAAAAAGCCCGCACGGCTTTCACCGTACGGGCTAATCATTTATCAATATCATTACCGCGTGCCCTAAAGCAACGGCAAATTGAGTTTTCTAGAATTCAAGTGCCCAGAGAACCTTGGCTGCAAAATCACCGGATGAATCGTTACCATCAAGATTGAAGTCAAAGGCAAACTTGAGTGCCTCATCTTCGTTGAGGTGGTGAACATAACCAAGCTCAAGTGTTTGCACGCGGGCATCGCCTTCTGTTTCACTGCTCTCATTTAAATAGTTGATAATGCAAAGGCCGTTGTCGCTTGACTGATAGTCCAAGCCAACACCCATGCCCCATTGGAATGAGCGACGGCCATCATTGTTACCACCAAAAAGCAAGTTATCCTTAAAGCTCAGAAGGCCATCGAACCGGTCATTACCACGGTCGCCATCACCACGTTCGCCATTATTAACTTTACCGAAGCCTTCGACGTGACTTCTCCAGCCGTCGCCGAGTGTCTTCGTAAAGTTAAGGTGCATTTCGCCATCCACGCCATTGGAGCCATCACCAGTTGGAAAACGAGCCGCTAACCAAGCAGCAACCGCTGGCATGTCATCAGTTTCATCTGAAAATTGATTAAACAATGTTAACTCAACATCTCCAGCGCCTTGGTCACCACCTTCAAAAAGGACGATGGGCATAAATTCCAGCTCTATGTGCATCGTATCCGTGTAACCATACTTGATGCTGGCCCCCATGGAAAAATCATCGCTGTCATCAAATTTATCCCATGCGGATTCTAGTTCCAATTCCCACTCGCCAGCTTCAACGTTGGAAAAAGCTTCACGAACATTGAAAAACTTACTGACTTCCATGTAGCCATTGCTGGCCGCACCACCACCGTCGCTACCGTCCTGGGTAGCCACCCAAGGTGATTGAGATTGTGATGATTTTACTACGTCGCCAGCGTTCGCAGACTGAACCGCAAACGACAGACCCAGTACCAATGCTGTTCTAAACAGATGCGTCTTCATATTTTTGCGCAACCTTTCATTTGAAAAAAACTTACAACCATGCCCAGCGGACCCATGACCGCGCCAATGCGAATGGATCCTGTGCGCCAAGAAAGCTGCATACCGCGCCCTCATTGATCGTATTATCGACCCCTGAGTGAAAATTTCAACAGCGCAAATGAAGAAAAACCACGTTCATAGCGTTATTAGGGTAGTTTCTAACCCCGAAAGTCCAGGCAAAACAGCCTGGGAGGCGATTTATCGACCATTCCTCGCGTATTTTGGCAAATATACAGTAATCCGTGGCTCAAAACCGGGGCCGTGAATGTCTCGCTGGCGACAAAAGGCGAGAAGCGGGAAATCTCCTTACAACCTGTAGACGTGAGTTCCAGAAGCAATAAATGGCCATATTCGCCGTGGGCGATGAAATGGCCGTCGGCGTAAATGAATGAGCCGTCTCCGAATGGAAGGTCCAGCTCGCGGGTTTTCCCCCTTGTTTTAACCGAATCGACCCAGCTTAACTGTTTACGCCACTGACTCTTGCCAGTTGAAATATCCATGCACGCAATAGCAGTATTAGATTTACTCGTGCCATCCACGCCGTAAAGATAGCCATCGACGAGGACCGGGGTCATGAAATGGCACCGCATTCCATCCGAGCGCCAGACAACGGCGTCCTCTCCGCTTTGTGAAGGATCGAGCAATACGCCGCCCGTTTTATATGCCGACGAGATGAAAACTTTCTCGCCAAAAATCGTCGGACTCGAAGCGTTGCACGAAATGTAGTTCTTGCTGCGAAACGGAAAACTAAAATCAATGTTTCCGTTGGTCGGGTCAAGCGACAACAATCCGCCAATGGGAGGATCAGTGTCCCCGCCGGTAAAGACGAAAATCTGCGGCTTGCCTTTGATCGTCCCCGCGATGGGCGTAGCATAGCCCGCAGTCCATTTGGTTCCGGCTTTCCATTTTACATCGCCCGTCATTTTATCCAAAGCCACCACCGTAGGCCCACCGGGTGCGCCAACATTTACGACAAGCAATTGGCCATGAATTAGCGGCGTTGACCCGACGCCAAAATAATCCTGCGGGACCGAAAACTTTTTCGATGTCTGCAACGACCACAATACCTCTCCGGTTTGTAGCGATAAGCAGTTCAACACGCCCTCTACGCCATGCGTGTAAACTCGATCGCCATCAATGACCGGCCCACTTCTCGGGCCGTTATTGAAACCATATCGATCTTCGTAATTGCAGGGGTATTGAAATCGCCAAATTCTTTTGCCAGTCTCAGCTTCTAAACAATCGACTGTTTCGCTATCACCTATGCGATGAAAAAAGACGAGCCTATCGCCGCTTATGACGGGCGCAGCAAAGCCGGAACCGGTTTCCATTTCCCACACGACCGTTGGTCCGCTGCTTGGCCAGGCTTTTAGAAGCGGGCGTTCTTGGGAGATATTATTATTGTAAGGGCCTAGTCGAGTCGGCCAATTTTCGACGCGCGCATCTTTATCAAGCGGCTTGGGCTTTTTGTGGAATGTTAGTTCGGGGAAAGTTGCAGCTGACACTTTGACGGAGGGCTTGCCGTTAGTTTTGTTTCCGCCCCCTTCATCCATCCCCCCTGCCTGGCACGCCTGCGGCCCTAGCCATGCCATTGCAATCAAGGCCAATAGGGAAAAAGAACATAGCCCAAAATAAGCGGAACGATTTTTTCGATTCATAACCCGAAACTCCCTGGCGACGCTACCTAGCTAATGTTCCAAATCTAAAGTTATGGCACATTGTCAGGAAAAGTCGCCAGGGTGCAAACCGCTTGCAAGCAGACTAAATTACTCGCCGGTTTTTTCGGTATCTTTACTCTTTGCGGCTGCCTCTTTTTTGGCTAATAGCGCCTTGATATCATCAGGCAACGCAAATTGGTCTGGTGCAAGCTTCACGTTGACCTCGATTGACTCCAGCGTCATACGCATAGTTTGGCCACTCACTTTTTGCGTAGACTTGAATGACATGAGAATACCGCCAACTTTGCGATAGTCTTCGACAAGAACCTCAATGGGCATATCCCCCCCCTGCGTAGCTACGACAAATTTCATCCTATCCAACAGCCCTGTCGAGACGTTGTAATATAATGTTTTTGGTGGTCCGCTTATGGGCGTTGCTTTGATTTTATAATACGACTTGTCGCCATCTTTTTCCTCACCCATGTTTTCGACCGAAGAATAAACCTTACGCCACTGTAATTCTGCATTGAAAAGCGATTCGCGTAGCACAAATTCGGCTTCCTTACCTTGCATAACTCTGGCACCGGTCATGGGGCTTTTTTCCCAACCGACTTTACCGTCAGTGCCTCTTTCAATTTCACCCATGCCACCAATTTCCATTTTAATATAGGCTAAATTCGGTGCACTAAAAAACGAAGCCATCGGCCCTTTAATCGACATTTCGACCATTTCTATCGAACCCTTGCCTACGCGGTTGTGGACGGCTTGGTAGGCACTTTTACCACCTGTCACTTCAATGAATCTATCCATCACCTCTGCGCCACTGGGCAACGACTTCCCCGCTAAACCCTCTCCGGCTAGGCTTTGCGATGCGCCCATCCCAGTCATCGCAACCAAAACAACAACCGTTCGTCTCATTAACCATGTCATATGCTTGTTCCCTTCTATTTTTCAGTCGTAAATTTCATTATCACTACATCTATTACTTAACAGACAACGACTCAGCACGAATCCACGCCACAGCCTTGTCTATAACAGCATCACGTCCATCCAATAGTGATTCTCGCGTTAGCGCCACTTCCACATCAGGTGTCACACCATCCCCCTCAAGCGCTTGGCCACCTTCGGATATGTAATTGGCAATGGCGTATTGAAAGCCGTCGCCATTGGGTAATTTTTCTACAACAGAGGGTAACGCTGCCCCCATGGTGCGCGTTCCAAAAATACGCGCTCGCCCTAAATCCTGCAAACCACCCGCTAAAATTTCTGACGTAGAAGCAGACAGGCCATCCACGAGGACGGCTAAAGGGCCTTGAAATGTGCGCGGTCTGGGATTGATGACGAATTTGATGCTACTGTCTTTGGTAATCATGGTTCCGAGCTTTATGTTATCTTTTTCAACAAACCAGCCAGCCATCCCCATAGACATGGCCCCTATTCCGCCGCCATTACCGCGTAAGTCAATGATCATCCCTTTGGCATCCCAGGAAGACGCTACGGCTTCGGCAAACGCGGGCATGACTTTCATAGGATCAAAGAAGTGATTAAAGCGTACATAGCGGACGTCGCTGTCAATCAATCTCGATTCAAACCAGGTATGCATAGCTGGCATATTACCGAATTTGGTACTATGGCCACGTTTCTCTGTCAGCTCAAGCGTTTTCTTAATCTTGTGATGGTCGCCGTCTAGAAAAACCACTTCGACGGTATCGCCGACCTCACCCGACAACTTATTCATGATGAAACGCACACGCCGCATCATCAGTAAAGTTTGGTGATTGGGTGCATCAGATTCTTCTCGATCCGGCATTAAACTCGCATTGATCTTTTCACCATCGATTTTTTTTATAATCCACCCCGGATGCACGCCTGCGATGTCAGCGGGAGACCCCGAAATGACGGACACAACCACTGCATCGTCGTCGATCATACGAAGATCTATTTGTGAATTACCATCGCCACCACGACCGTTGCCGGAAGATGATTTGTCATAAACACTGGCTGGGATTACGGAAAAGTGTGTCTGACCTAATGTATCGATCAACTCGCGCATTGCGGCTCGCGCCTTGGATGCTGTGCGGGCTTTTTCAACACGCGGGCGCAGCTTTTGTATGGCGTCGTTCCATTCGTCACCGACAATTGATTGGTCCCAATGCTTTTCGGGAATGGTTTTGGCGATCACATCAAAGGAATCAACGTTGCTGTTAATCTGTGCCTGCGTCAGCCTTGCCTGGCCAAGCCCGCCAGCGCAACCGGACAAGCACGCCCACACGATCATCATGCCCGCCGTAAAAAGGGCGTTAATTATTTTTCTGCGGGATTTACAAGCAGTATTTGTAACCATCCAGAGTATCCTCAAATATCTTTTTTTTACATATTGTCTAGTACTGACGCCACGTCATACTACTCGTTTTATCGCATCGTTGTCACCCTCGAAGTAAAAGTTCGTGTACTTTGATGTCAAAACTTGCGAATCCTCTCTCTGTAAGCGAGTATTCCATTGTACCCATAACGGGCGAGACATACGCCTTAGCATGATCGCGCTACGAGCTTTCGACAAGAAGAGACAAGGTCAGACATGAATAAAAGTTTGTACATTCTCGACGGACACGCCCAGATTTATCGCGCCTATTATGCACCCTTCGGCGAACTGACCTCGCCGTCTGGCGAGCCTACACGAGCGACGCATGTGTTTTGTAGTATGCTGCTCAAACTGCTCCGTGAGCGTCGCCCGGACTACCTAGCTATGACGATGGACGTAAGCGATGGCTCGGTGTTTCGTTGTGAGATTGATCCCCAATACAAGGCCAATCGTGAGCCACCGCCGGACGATTTTGGTATTCAAGCCGACCGAATTGTCTCCATCATAGCCAGCATGAACATCCCCCTTCATCGCCTGAAAGGCTTCGAGGCAGACGACCTCATGGCTACCATTGTCGAAAAACTTCGTGACGAGCCAATCGACATTTACCTGGTCAGTAAGGACAAAGACCTGGAGCAACTTCTCACGACCAAGGCCCATCTTTATGACCCAAGCAAGGACGTTGTTACGGATGTCGAGTCGTTAATGGAAAAGAAGGGCTATCGTCCTGAACAGGCGATAGACATTCAAACACTCATGGGTGACGCGACGGATAACATTCCGGGCGTGCATGGCGTGGGCTTAAAAACGGCGGCTAAGTTAATCGCTAAATATGGCTCTGCCCGCGCAGCCCTCGAACACGCCGACGAGCTTACACCTAAAGCAGCCGAACGAATTAAGGCGTTTGCCGATCAGATGGAAACCACGCGAAAACTTGTCACCCTGCGCCGCGACGTTCCTTTTGAATTCGATTTAGACGCGTGCCGTATCGATGGCATCGACCTCCCAGCAGCTACGCCAATTTTCTCGGAATTAGGTTTTACGCGCCTGACCGACCAATTGGACAAAGTCGCAGCTATCATTTCGTCGCAACCATCAACCGAGCAAGCCGTGGACACTGAAACCGCTGACCGTAGCCAACTTGGCACCTACACATTAATCAACACTGTCGAGTCGTTAAAAACACTGGCTAAGCAGCTTGCCGAACTAGAATCATTCGCCTTCGACACAGAAACGACCGGCTTAAACCCTGTGTCAAATGCGCTTGTGGGGATTTCAATATCATTTGAAGAAGCGGTAGCCTGCTACATCCCCGTCTTGGGTATCAATGCCGACGTCTTGTCAGTAGATGTCGTCGTCGAACATCTCAAAGTCGTGTTTGAAAACGCGTCGATCAAAAAGATTGGGCAAAATCTCAAATACGATTGTGTGGTGCTTCGACAAATTGGTATTGAAGTCGCTGGCTTGGGATTTGATACCATGATCGCTAGCTCCCTGCTAGACCCGGCCTCACCTTCTCATGGTTTGGATTACCTTGTGGGGCATCTGTTGCAACATGACATGATTCCCATCAAAGACCTTATCGGCAAGGGGAAAAATCAAATCACGATGGCTGAGGTGGACGTAGCTACTTGTTCAGAATATGCCAGCGAGGATGCCGATTTCACCTGGCGACTGGGTCAGCTCTTTTCGCCGCAGATGGATAACAGCGACTTCGCCACGCTATTTAATGAGACGGAAATGCCGCTGGTGAACGTATTAGCCGAGATGGAACACAATGGCATCTCGCTAGATGTCAAGCTGCTGGCATCTTTAAGCGAGTCTATAGGAACGACGCTGATTTCATTAACGAAACAGATATTCGAGCTTGTCGGTCACGAATTTAATGTCGATTCCCCCAAACAGCTAGGCGTGGTGATGTTCGACGAACTGGGCCTGCGGGTGGTTAAGAAAACCCGCACCGGTCGTAGCACCAACGCCGACACCTTGCAAACCTTAGCCAAGGAAACTGATAGCCCGTTGCCCAAACTTATTCTTGAATATCGTGAACTTGCTAAACTAAAAAACACTTACGTTGACGCACTACCCAAAATGGTTTGCCAACGCACTAGACGTATTCATGCCAGCTTTAATCAGACCGGCGCGATCACAGGACGACTATCTTCCAGTGACCCCAACTTGCAAAATATACCTATTCGCACTGAAAATGGACGGAAAATTCGCTACGCTTTTATCGCCTGCGACGCGGACCATGTGTTACTGGCGGCGGATTATTCCCAAGTAGAGTTACGTCTCCTGGCTCATTTTTGCCAGGACCAAGCCCTTGTAAAAGCCTTTGTTGAGGGCCAGGATATTCACCGAGCGGTCGCGGCTCAGGTCAACGGTGTGGCACTGGAAGATGTAACGTCTGAGCAACGCAGCGCAGCTAAGGCTGTCAACTTCGGCATCATCTATGGCCAATCGGCATTTGGACTTGCTCAATCTTTAGGAATTCCGCAAGGCGAAGCCAAGGCATTTATCGACATGTATTTTATGCGCTACCCAGGCATTCGTATGTTCATTGATGATTGCATCGCGCGTACGAAAAAGACGGGTTACGCCGAGACTATCCTGGGCCGACGTAGACCCATACCCGAATTACAATCTCGTAATAAAAATCAGCACGCATTCGGCGAACGCATCGCGGTCAACACCGTCGTGCAAGGTTCCGCAGCTGACGTCATGAAACGCGCGATGATTAACATCCACCAGGACATCAAAGCTGGCCAACTCGACGCGAAGATGCTTATACAGGTTCACGACGAATTGGTGTTTGAAATCCCAAAAGCGTCCGTAGAAAAATCCGCAGACCTTATCCGCGAGAAATTAGAAAACGCCCTGCCGCTCAGCGTGCCATTGGTCGTAGACATCGCCTGGGGCGATAACTGGGCAGAAGGCAAGTAGTCGTCAGCCCCTCCCAGGCCCCTGCCTCTCGCTATAACCCTCTTATTGACAATACGTTACAAAACAAGGGCAGATTTCACGCATATCCGGCCTAACCTTTTTAGTATCAAAGTGTCAACTATTACAGAAAGAGACCAAAATGTGGCCCTCAGTTATGTCGCACCGCATTATAATTAAGTAGTACCAGCAAGGAGGTATTCAGATGAACCGCAAACGAACCAAACTACTCGCAGTTGCCCTGACTATTGGCGCGATGCCGCTAGCCCTTTCGGGAGCATGCAATCCGCTGAGCGGCTCAATATCTGTCTTCCGGGGAAGCAGCCATGACAGCTTCTTCGTAGAAGACGTTTTCTATGATGACTACTACTACGAAGACTACTATTACGACGACGCTTACTACTACGAAGACGACTGCTTCTTCTTCGGCTGCGGATTCTGATTGACAACGAAGCAATTGCGTCAAGCCACGAAATCCAACAACCATGCAGCGAATCGCCTTCTTATGGGCAATTCGGCACACATGTGCCCACTAGGCAACCAGTGACTCCAAATCCGAATGGAGCAGCAGCAAAAGCCTGCACTGCACGGAGTACGTCACCAGCAGCAGACACAATCGTATTAGGAACCTCGCCAGAGTTATTCACTCGAGCGATAATCGGTGCGCCCAATTCAGATTGGAACTTCTTAACGACTGCAACAATGTCACCAGAAGTGACCAGCCCCTCCGGAGCTGTCCAGGCACCTGCGACAAAGCTACCAACTAAATCACCAAACTGACGACCAGCGCCGAACTGAGGTGAAGTTGTTGAAATGGATAACGCGGTGGAAAAGGTAGAGCCATCTGTAGTCATGGCCACGTCGTAGGTATTGCCAGGGACAATGCTACAGCCTCGAACGTGCATACCAGAAGTCACACCGCTAAAATCGCAATAGTAAGCGGCATCACCGGCGGCAGGTAATGGCCCGTCGATTAAAACCGCATACCAACCATCAGGGCCAAGATCAGTGAGCGAGGTGCAATCAAGATACTTGTCCACACCTCCAACCCGCGTAATGCGTGTAGCCACGAGTTCGTTTCCATTTGTTGTGGCATCGATTGATACATAGCGATCTTTGCTAAACCCAGGCTCGCCAAGTAACGCGAGGGGCGCATTGGCTGCGTTGGAGGTAGCCACGGCGAGAAACCCAGCCGACTCTTCATAGCTCGCGCTCGTGCTGTCCCCGCCAGCGATTGGATGGCCAGACGATGAAATCAAAGTATAGCTGGCGGCAACACGCCCTGGTGTTGCAGATCGTATGCCGCTGGAATTAATCAAAGCGAAATCTAACGACATGATGCAGGAGGGCGACTCACATTCGTCTGGAACGCCATTAAGATCACAATCTCCACTAAGCCCTAAAGCAATATCGCAATCGTCAGGGGAGATGTTACTATTACAGTCAACCCCAGCTACATCAGTAGCGTCGTCAATGCCATTACAATTGCAATCGTTTTCACATTCGTCGGGGATGCTGTTGTTGTTGCAATTCGCACTTCGAAGCGAGACAATATCACAATCATCGGGGATACTGTTACCGTTGCAATCATTTCCTGAAAGTTCGCATTCGTCTGGGATCACGTTCAAGTTGCAGTCAATGCTTGTCAAATTCACATCACACTCATCGGGAATGGTATTCGTATTGCAATCACTGCTGGTCATGTTTGTAATGTCGCAATCATCCGGTATGTTGTTGTTATTGCAATCAGTCTCGCAATCGTCTGGTATGCCGTTTGAGTTACAATCCTGACTGGCCTCGCTTGAAATATCGAAACTATCTTTGATGTAGTTAGCATTGCAGTCAGGCCCAGAGAACCCATAGACCGCTGCCATCCCACGGCTATCCCACTCAGAAAGGTGATCTCTCTGCCCTAAGAGGTTTTGAAAGGACTCGTTAGGAGGCAAAACAGTTATCGTCGTACAATTGCTTGGACAAGCACATGTAGATCCAGCCGGACAGCATGTAGAGAAAAAACATTGTCCGTAATGCATAGTGGAGTCGAAGTCATAGGGCCCAACTTCACCACCGTTTGATCGAATTCCGAATTGGCCTTCAAAACCTGGCTGTATATTACCGAGGTTTATCTGAATGTAAGAATCCCGATCGGTACGGGATTGTTCATGCCAATAAGACAACGTATGGCCAAGCTCATGAACAATTACATATTTGGAACTCCAGCTGATCATGTTGATCGTCTGCTGTCCACCAATCATGCCGAGATTGGAATTGTTACCGGTGCCAGACTGAATGTGAACGAAATTCGCATGCCCAGCTCTTGGTATGAATGTAATATTAGCTCTCGCTTCCCACTCATCCATTGCAGCAATTGTGCGCGATTGATTAAGGGCAGAAACATTTGCATCAAATTCATATGGAACAATTCCGCCAGTCCATGGGTTAGCAGCGAATGTTGCCCGAGATGTAAAAAAATTCTCTGGTACGATGATATCACCTTCGATGATTATAAATCCAGCAGGAATCTCAGCCATGGATGACGATTCATGACTAACGGTTTCAATATTCTCGCTGCTTGCATTTTCGGCATTCGCGGTGTGACACAAAAGTGTTAGCAAGAGTGGCAATACCAAAAAAGCAGATCGCACATTTTTTCCAAATCGAATCATCACAGCGTGACTCCGGTAATAGTTTAAATTCAAATGGTCTAAGGCGGCCTCTAAAGGCTCAGCATGAGAGTCAAACGTATCAATACTTGATAATATAGTTGACGTAACAATTCGTTGGCCTTGATTCACCACCGATGTCTGTCATGGCGGCAGTTTTTCCAAGTACCGCAATACCTGTACCCTGGGGTGTAGCATTGCCTTCGACATTCTCACCCGTGATACGAAAGTCGGAAGTGAACCCTCCACTTTTGGACTTAAGAAAATTGAATCCAGCAGTTGGGACCATCGCTGTAAAAAGCGTGCCGGGGTTGTGTGCATGAGATTGGGATTGATCGAGCTGAAATGAACCAACTGCGTCTCCTACATTTCCACCAGTATTGGATGCTGTCCGCGAAGCAAAACCAGGGTCATTGGCTGCTCCACGATCCCACCCCCGCAAGAATCGTCCACGCAAATCTGGCACATGAAAGGTTGTAGATCCATCTCCGGCCCCCCAATTTGTTCCAATAGCCGCTAAAAGTGTGGGATATGTGGCTCGTAACACATCTGCACCATCACAAAGTAGCCAGCCATTTGGCACCTGCGAACCACCAAATGCTATAATCGTACCCGTGGGCACACCGTTCTCCACACGGTGCGAATAAGGCGAAGCTGAAATCTTATGATCCGGCAATAACTGCTCAGCCCCATTGATGCCATCATCAAACCAAATGCGCAACGAGGTGTTATCCTTGGCAAATACAGAAGGCATAATCGGCCCCATGTTGGCTAAATTGGTATTGCCGAGCCTTACATTATAAAGCCCCGAAACCACGGGCAGGCTCACGGCATTGGTAGGTGTACCTATAACGCCTACGTTAGTGTTATCGTTAGTCCACAGGTTTAGCCCGGTGTCTAGGTCAACAATAGCAAATCTAAATAACCCTGTACCATCAAACGGCACGCCAGAAACGCTCACCTTTCCCTGATGGTTTAGTTCCTGCGGAACCCCAGCCATAGCCAAAGATGATATACTTGTAGCTACAACGACAGCCATAAACAATCGCATCATGTCAAAATCTCCTAATTTTCTATCGTAGGCCGTCTAAAAAACGGCTGCTATCTCGAACTTCAAGAAACGAGAAACGAGAAACGAGAAACGAGAAACGAGAAACTCCAGCCCAGAACAAGATCAATCTAGACTAAAACCCACGACGATGCAAGCATTAAATCAAAAAAATACAACCACCCATGCGACGGCGGGATAGGCACACCGAGCCGGGGTCAGAGCCGCACGGCGCAAGCCTGCGGGCAAGTCTTGTGAAGGTTTAGGCAGTGAAGACATGCCACCAGGCTCGCGCCATGTGCTCTGGCATGACCCGCCGCCAATTCGGTCTTGCACCCAAAGTAGCTAAGTCAGTCTTATGCACTTGCACAACCCACCACTACCATCCCAGCCTTATTCGCCGCGGCTAGTGTCGTATCCTTGTCAATGATAACTGTCTTCCCCGCTTCGATGACTAACATCGTCGCGCCGTTTTTCTGCAAATTTGTAATGGTATCCGGGCCTATGGTGGGCACGTCGAAGCGCATGTCTTGATTGGGCTTCGCTACTTTTATCATCGACCACCCGCCTCTAGAACAAAGCTGCCCGGCTCGCTCTATCATTCGGTCGGTTCCCTCTATGGCTTCCACGGCTATGACCTCAGTTTCCTTCACCGCGACCGACTGACCAATATCAAGAGCCCCCATCTGCTTGGCGATGTCCCAACCAAACTTGGCGTCTTTCTGCTGAGATTCGCTTGGCTTAGCCTTGGAAAGCACGCCCTCTGCGGCGAAGTGTTCATTCGAATATTGCGTACATTCTTGCATAATAACCCCATATTTAGCGAACTCGTCAGCTACGGCTGTCAGGACCGTGTCATTTCTTTTATCCGGAATTTGAAAAAACCAAATCCTTAAGGAAGTCCAATCGGGCACCGTTTTCAACCACCGAAAACGCCCGTACATGCACGTCTTCGTCACCGCCCCAGCGAGAATGACTTGATCGGCATCGCTTCGGCGGAGCAGACGAATCCATCGCCCCATCTTAGCTAAACCCGCCCAATAGAATCGATCAGCTAATTTAGCTAAAGCAGGATCAGCTAAGCCGCTTAGGCCAATGACAGTCACATGACATCCTGCGCGTTTAGCACCTTCAAGCACCATGAACGGAAAGTGGCCCGCGCCAGCGATGATACCAAGATGTGTTTGAGCATTACTCATAATTAATTATGGGTCGCTTTTTCATAACCCTCCCGATGCACATCGGGATGAGGAAGCGATCTTCTCGCGTCGATTAAGAAATCGCTTCCTCACGGGCGCGGTCCTGAAAGACACGGGCAAGCTCCGCTAGCCCATGCCACCCAACTACTGCTAAAATGTGCCACTCTATTGTCACCGTCGCTCCGCGCGGGCTGAAGCCCGCGGCTCACAGACAACAAATCCTACGTCTTGGCGTTTTCATTCACAAGCTCACGCAGTTGGGCGAGTTCTTTTTCCAATTGCTTCACGCGCTTAATCCAGTCCGGTAATTTACGCACCGCCATGACCGACCGCCTTGCTTTGCCAATCTCCTCTGCGGGGAAGCCAAAAACTTTCATCCCAGCTTCGACGTCGTGTTGAACACCCGACTGACCGGCTACGCTCACATCATCTCCAACAGTAATATGCCCACCTACGCCACTTTGACCCGCGATGGTGACATGCTTACCAATTTTAGCCGAGCCAGCGACTCCTATCAGCCCAACAAACATACAATCAGGCCCAACCTTCGTACCGTGGCCAATCACTATGACGTTGCCAAATTTCGTACCGCTACCGATTTCGGTTCTACCCAACGTCGCACGGTCGATGGCACAATTCGCCCCGATTTCGACGTCGTCACCAATAACTGCATACCCAGCTTGGGGAATTTTTATCCACTTATCTTCATAAGGCGCGTATCCCAAGCCATCTTCTCCGATCACGCTGCCACTGTGAATCGTCACGCGATTACCCAATACGCAATCGTCATACACCACCACGTTGGGATACAAAATGCATTCGTGACCAACGCGCACGCGGTCTCCCACATAGCATCCGGGGTAAATCGTACACCCATCGCCAATGACGACGTCAGCTGCGACGGTCGCGCCGGGGGCGATATTCGCATCGCGGCCAATCTTAGCTGATGGTTCGATGTAGGCCTTCTCACTAACGCCCCACTTGGGATGTTTACGATAGCCATGCAATGTGATGATAGCCATCGTGATAGCTGCGTAGGGGTCTTTGCACCTCAGCGCCGAGACGCCGTCCGGCATGTCCACGCCATCCTGAGCCACCACCGCCGCGGCCTTTGTCGTGGCTAAGCTGGAGATATATTTGGGGTTAGAAAGAAACGAAACCTCCCCCTCGCTGGCGTCCTCAAGCGTATTGACAGCCCGCACGGTCATGTCCGGCCCATCCAACGTGGTCTCAAAGCCATTGTCAGAGCAGATTTTGCAAAGCTCGCTAAGTCGTTTTTCCGGCATCCTCGCCCTTTCAATTGCGATAATTCTTGAGTACAAGGCTCATTGTACGGATCGCGTTTCGAGGCTGTCAAACATTTGGGTGGCTGTCGTAGCAAAAAACGCATAATTGGCCAAAATCGGCTCAACCAATAAATTCACAAGCATTGTTCAATAGTCTTGGCGACTCGTGGCCTACTGGCTACACTTCCATGCTTCCGAATCAGTCGCGTGGGCGGTTCGGTTGGTGGGTAGTGCGATTTCAGGCGTGGAAATGCAATATCCGCTGCACTACAGGTAATACCCTCTTAACGAGAGGTCTATGCGGCCTGTCGAAACGTGGCTAGATCAATAGAAGAATCGCCCTTGTTTACGAAATAATACACGAATCACGATAGGTCTTCTGACAGCGAGTACATCTCCCTGAATCACGAGGCCGAGTAGAAACGAAAGAGTCATCCGTGTTTGACGCAATTAGTTTGATTACACTATTCGCATTTGGTGTCTCGACCTTAGCCCTGGCTGCTTATGGACTGCATCTATATGTGCTTGTTTACCTGTTTCGGCGACGGTCGGTTAAAAAACGCGCTGAGCAGCAAGAACTCATCAGCTTGTATCAAGGCCAACTACCAGACGACCAATGGCCTAACGTGACCAGCCAAATTCCGATTTACAATGAGTCGGATGTTTCAAAACGTGTCATGGAAGCCGTCGCCTCTATGGACTACCCAGCGGGCAAACATGAGATTCAGGTGCTTGACGATAGCAACGACCACACCTGCGATATCATAGATAGAACCGCTCGGCGGTTGATAGAGCAAGGACACGATGTACAAATTATTCGCCGGCCGACGCGCGAAGGATATAAAGCTGGTGCTTTAGTCCTCGGCGTTGCGGCGGCTAAAGGAAAATATCTTTCAGTCTTCGACGCAGATTTTATTCCGCCAAAAGATTTTTTGCGCAAAGCGGTTCCCCTGTTGGAATATGCCCCGGACCTCGCCTGTCTTCAAGGTCGCTGGGCGCATCTCAACCGCGAAGAGTCTTGGCTAACCGAGGCCCAGTCGCTGGGCATCGACGGTCACTTTGCCATCGAACAAGGTGCGCGAGCGTGGAACGGGCTGATGATGAACTTCAACGGCACGGCTGGGGTGTGGCGAAAAGAAGCCATCGACGACCCTAAGGTAGGCGGCTGGAGTGGAGATACGCTCACCGAGGATTTGGACCTCTCCTATCGAGCGCAGCTAGCTGGCTGGCGTATTGATTATTGTTTCGACATGCCCTGTCCAGCGGAGCTTCCCGGCGATGTAAACGCATTGAAAAGTCAGCAACGACGATGGGCGACGGGTTCCATTCAAGTCGCTCGAAAACTTCTACCACGCATATGGCGATCACCTTTGACACTAGGAACAAAGGTCGAAGCGACACTACACCTCACACACTATTCGGTCGCGCTATGGATGCTTTTACTCGCATTAGTAGCTAGGCCCATGTTATTTATTTTTGATAGTGGACGAGTGTTTGACAGCGATTGGTTCCACGCCGCATGGTATCTCATTATCGTCTCAGCTGTCGCGCCTTCGGTTACTTACACCTACGCAAGATACAGTTTAGGCGGACGCTGGTCTGGGCTTCGCACGATTCCATCCATGCTCGTATTGGGTTGCGGCTTATGTGTGAGCAACACCTTAGCCGTGTTTCAAGGACTGTTTACCTGGGGTGGGGAATTTGTCCGCACACCGAAATCTGGTAGTACCACAATTCAAACGCAAACGTCGAGCTACAAAGCCGCACAAAACCAACTGTGGCTTGTTGAAATCGTACTGGGCATTTATTCACTTATATCATTTGTCGTATTCGCTTCCGGAACACATAGACTCTTCAGCGTGTTCCTGTTGATCTACGCCATAGGATTCCTCATCATCGGTTGGCTATCCAAGCCTGCAGCTTCGGTTCAACCAACGCCCGCACAGTTAGCGCCCGTCGAAGCGGCGACGTCTAAACCAGGGGCGACAAGATAAGCGATTGGCGTGCTAAATATCCGTGACGCAAGACATTCGCCAGCCCGATTTAACGCCACCCAACTACGACAGTAGTGCCAAACATACGTCACTTAATAAATCCACCGGCGCGATTACCGTCATTGGCTGGTTATGCTTATTCGGTTTCGCGGGGACAGTCGCTTACATCGGCGGCATCGAACCCTACGTTCGAGTATTTCAATTAGCCTACGTCCTGGGCTTTTTGGGGTATATTATTTTAGCATTTATAGCACTGCGGAAGCCTTCAACTTCACACACAACGAATTGGCCTTGGTGGCTGGCAGGATGCTTGGCGCTGCGTGTCATACTCATAGCTACAACACCCAGCGACGACGCCTTTCGATACATTTGGGAAGGTCGAATTCAATTAGCAGGCTTTAACCCCTATGCGCACGCACCAGACGACCCTGCACTCGCCCATTTGCGAAACGACGATTGGAAAAACATCAACCACCCTGACTATCCAGCGATTTACCCACCAGTCGCACAGGCAATGTGCCTTCTAGCAGCGGATATCTATCCCTCACCAATAACGATTAAATGCTTGGTGGTTTTTTGTGATGCGATAATCATATTATTGCTAGCGTCTATACTACGCGCGATGGGCAAACAGCCCCACGGCGCAGTGTTATACGCTTTATGCCCGCTCGTGCTAACCTCATTCGCAATAGAAGGCCACATCGATAGTGTGATGCTGTTGCTCACATTGTTGGGTATGCGTGCCGCTCAATCCAAACGTATGGACCTCGCAGCTATCGCTTTAGGCTTAGCTATCTCATCTAAACTCATCGTCATCATCTTATTACCCTGGCTATTCTTTCGCTCGCGACGAGCGGCTATCCTAGCTATAACTGTTTTCGTCTTGAGTTACTTGCCTTACGCCTCTGCAGGCGCATCACTAACTGAAAGCTTAACACGGTTTGGTGGGGGCACTTCGTTTTTCAGCTTGGGCGAAACGGTTGGCCTGTTAGACTTCTCGTCATCAACGACAAAATTTTTCGTAGCCATCATACTCGTTGGCTGGATTAGTTTAGTCAGCTATCGCACTAAAAGTTACGCGCACTCCGCATCGACGAGTCTAACAATTCTCCTATTGCTGATGCCCATTGTTCACTATTGGTATTTAACCTGGGTGATCGTGCTAGTCCCCTTCGTTCGTCAATGGCGATGGATTGTAGCTGCGGCGGCGATGGTGTTTTACTTTGAAGCCCACGCAGCTCGCACGATGAGCGGGGAATGGTTAATACCGACCTGGTCGCCGAAGATCGTATGGGGATGCTTAGGGTTGGGATGGTTAGCCGACGCTGCCATCACACGGATGCCATCGAGTAATGCCAACGATGCGTCACCCATGTAACCAGGCGACTATTTCGTACCCGTAGGTTCAGCCGGCAGGGGAATCTTCGTGCGAATCAATTTACCAGGCGGCAACCTAATAGGGATATAGCCATCTTCTTTAATCTGCTGCGTCACAATTTTCACATCAAGCATGACATCGGCTAAACGCTGCAAACTCAGCACAGCGGCTTCGTAAAGTCGCGCATCAGTGGCCAGCAGCCCGGCTGACCCCTTACCCTGCTCAACTCGATCTAAAACCGCAGCAAGGCTCGTAGCCCCTTTTGCAAGATTCTCTAATACCTCGTTGGTTTTCACGAACGTTTGATCGAGGTCTTCTCTTAGATCGCTGATACCCTCATTGACGTTGCCTGTAATACGCTCGCTTTGCTGTTTCCATAACAGCATCGTATCTTTGAGCGCACCGGAAGCATCTCGCAAATCACGCACCGCAATTTTCACATCACCCTGAACCGCACCATCTCCGAGCACCTTATTAAGGTTAGCCACCAATTTATCGATGCGCTCAATAGCCGTACTCAAGTTCGGCGTGATGCCATTTGCTGCCGCGTCAGGCTCGCCGGTTTGCGCCACGCTGCGAGGCTCCATCAGCTTGGACATGTTCGTACCAACAGGCGCCCACTGTTCAGTAAGATCGCCGATGTTCACGATCGCGCGATTTACATTATCCACCATGTCTTTAGAAATCATCTCGCCGATGATGCTACGCATTTCGCCTGGAATAGAAGCATTTTCTCTCGGGATAGAGCCAGATGACGTACCGGGAACGACAACAATTTCAATATGACCAGCCCCAATCCCCAACGTCGCGCCATACACCTTAGCCGTCGATCCGATCGGGATTGAATAGGTATTGTTGATGCCCGTGACAACGCGTACGCCTATCTCTGGATGCTTCAAGTCTTCAAACTCCAAACGCTTAACGCGACCAATCTCAACGCCGTTAAGCTGTACCGGGCTACCTTCTCCGATACCGTTTAGGTTTGTAACGTTGGTTACGTTTAGTTCCCATTCATTGCCGCCTAACCAACTAGGCGTCTCGCCAAACCACACCATGAGGATAGCCAGCATGGAAAAACCGGCGATCACAAACAGCCCAACCCAAAAATTTCGCGATACTTCGCTCATGCTTTTTGCTTCCCGTGCAATGTCTCTAACACTTCATCGGAACATCGACCCTCAACAAAACATCGTACCCGCGGATCGTCCGTGTTCATAACAGCCTCAGCCGTGCCATCAAAGATGAATTTTCCCTTATAAAGCATGACTATCCGATCCGCGATTTTTTGAGCACTAGCCATGTCGTGGGTGACGACAACACTGGTAACGCCTAACTCATGCTTCAATTTCAGGATCAACTCGTTAATTTCATCAGCCCGAGGCGGGTCCAAACCCGTCGTAGGCTCGTCATACAAAATAAGCTCCGGGTCAACCGCAATCGCCCGTGCCAGCGCCACCCGCTTTTTCTGCCCGCCTGACAAATCCGCAGGCCAGCGATGTTGAAAACCATCCATACCCACCATCGCCAATTTTTCCGCTACAGCATCGGCGACCTCAGACTTATTTTTTTGACTATGCTCTACAATGGGGAAAGCCACGTTGTCTGCTACAGTCATGGAGTCAAATAGCGCGCTGAGCTGAAACAAGAAACCAAAACGATGGCGAATCGAAACCAGCGCTCGATCCGAAAGATTGTCTATGCGCCTGGAGCGATAGTACACCTCGCCACGGTCAGGCTTGAGTAGTCGCACGATGTGTTTGAGTATCACACTCTTACCCGCGCCGGACTCACCAATTACAACCGTCGTCTCGCCAGTTTTCAGTTCAAGATCAATCCCGTCCAGGACAACCAAATCGTCGAATCGTTTATGAACATCCACCAACTTAATAAGCGGTTCGTGATTGGATGACGACTGAATCATGGTAGACACAAAAACAATATATCTAAATAAGCGACTTAAACCCGAATAGCCCGCGATATAAACCAGAGAGGAACGTGCCGATGAAAAAGTCGGTAATTAAAATCGTAATAAAGCTAATCACGAACGATTCTGTACAGGCCTTGCCCACACCTTCTGCGCCTGTGCGACAATGAAACCCTTTGTAACATGCGATCATCGCAATCGCGCCGCCAAACACGATGCTCTTAGTAAAACCGACCATCACATCCCAGCCTTCAATAGCCGACTGAATATGATACCAATAAGGCCCAGACGGGATGCCCTTCATCATGACCGCGACAAACCAGCCAGCGAGAGACCCTGCGACATCGCAGAAAAACGTCAACAGCGGCGCGAACAACAGACAGGCCAGGAATCTCGGAACGACCAACTGGCGAATCGGGTCTGTCCCCATGACAGACAGTGCGCTGATTTGTTCTGTCACTCGCATCGTGCCCAGCTCAGCCGTGAGCGCCCCGCCTACCCGGCCGGCTAACATGACCCCAGCCAAAACCGGACCAAGCTCCTGCACGAGCGTTACCGTCACTAGAATTCCCATATGATTTTCAAACCCAGCGGCGCTAAGCTGGTCGAAACTTTGGATAGCTAACACCAACCCCACGAAAGTGCCGGTGATGATAATGACGGGGAGCGTGCGGTTGCCAATCTCAAAAAAGAGCGGCATGGTACGAGCCCAGGTGCGTCGTTGCACCAGACCGGGAATGAGCCAGCGCAACATCTGCCAGCAGAACATCGCACCTTGTCCAAAAGCACTAATCGACGAAGTGGTTCTAGCCCCGATGGCTGAAAATACATTTATCATCCGTCACCGCAGCCTTACCGTCATCAGCGACATACTGGAACTGGTACAAGTTGAATACATCTTCCCGCGCCATCCATACCTGTCAAACCTTATAGCCATCGTTGTCGAGTTCCCGAACTCCCCTTATTATATCGTACATGTCCGAACCCGCACCGGTTGCGTCTATCATTGTGCCCACTTTCCGCGAAGCCGAGAATCTCGAATCGCTTATCGAACGTTGCTTCTTAGCCACCCAAAATGCCAACATCCAAGCCGAGCTAATCATCGTAGACGACAATTCCGACGACGGCACTGATGATGTGATCGAGAAATTCGTCGATCGTTATCCAGTTAAACTTATCATCCGCAAAGGAAAACGAGGACTCGCCACAGCTGTGCTAGCCGGATTTGAACATGCCAGAGGAGACAAATTTGTCGTTCTCGACGCAGACCTGCAGCATCCCCCGGAAATGATTCCAGCACTGTTACAAGCCTTAGATAACGAAGAATGCGATTTCGCCCTTGGCTCCAGATATGCCCAAGGCGGCGGCATCGAAGAAAGTTGGCCCTTGTATCGTCGGCTAACCTCGCGCGTGGCTACCCTGCTAGCCAACCCGCTCGCCCCATTGGCGGACCCCATGTCGGGTTTTTTTGCAATTACGCGTGAGACGTGGAAAAACGCAGCCCATCTTAACCCTCATGGCTACAAAATCGCCTTGGAAATATACGTCAAAGCACGCTGCACCAGGCCTATCGAAGTCCCTATTTACTTTGCTACGCGTCGCGCGGGTGAGAGCAAGCTGACCATGTCGCAGAAAATTCAATACGCCTGCTCGCTACTGGGCCTGTTCAAGTTTCGATTTCCCAAATCCTACCGACTTACCTCAGCTATATTTCTGATGTCAGTCGCAGGAGCCATGTTCATTATCACGAAACCACTTTGGCGAGCGTCTTAACCTCAACTATGATCTCTATCTAAGCGAAGGAGAAAATGCGAATGTCTAATCTACCCCAGCCACCATCCAACGAACCAGCGATTCGTATTATTATGATGCCCCGCGACACTAATGCCGACGGCACGATATTCGGTGGCGTCATTTTGTCACTCATTGACCAGGCCGCTTACGTCGAAGCCATGCGCCAGGCGCACCATCAATACGTCACGGTGACGTTCAACAAAATTGAATTCCATCAGCCGGTATACGTCGGAGATTTACTGAGCCTCTACGCCAACACCACACGCATTGGACGATCGTCTATGACGATATCCGTGCGGGTATGTGCCCGCCGGCGCAAGACGCCTGACGACACAGTCAAAGTCACTGAAGGAGAAGTTGTCTTCGTAGCTGTTGATAACCTAGGAAAACCGACGCCCGTGATCGAAGAATCAACCACATAACATGCCACGCCTTATGCGACGGCCATTTAAGAAGCTCGGTTTCGGTAAAGCGTAGGATCGACCACAGCCCCCATTGCGTCACGGTCTAATCCGCCGCCTACGAATGCGTCGATTTTTTCAACGATAGGACCAGGCTCTTTGAGCATCTCGTTATACCACACCTCAAGCATCTGAAAGTTGGGGTGAGACTCGACCCACTGATACACCTTATCCAATTGCTGCGTGAACACCTTCTTGATAATTTCCGGGTCCATATCGCCGCCGCCTTTTTGATTGCGGTCCAGCATAATGTTTTGCGACTTCACAATTTCGTCCATGTGTCGACGCATCATCACCACGCGATATTCTTTGTCATCGGGCAGGTCCATCAACAACACATGCACCATCTTCACAACTTTCCCAGGCGCGTCAGTTAGCCAGGATGCGTCGTCCTTGGTCTTTTTGACAGGTTCAAACTCATAATAGCCCTTGGGATTATCTTCATCAGGCGTGCGGATATTATCCGTCAGCGCTTCGATGCCGCCCTTATCAAGCATTTGCATCATCATAGAAGTACCAGAACGTGGCAGGCCTGAAACGATGGTTAAAAATTGGCTTCTATCAGTTGTCATAAGAATCCTATCACTCCATGCCTGAGTATAATCTACACCCGTGTTCGATAATCGCAGCGGAGATATTTTCCCGCCCAACGCAATGACTATCAGCGCGAATACCCTAACGGGCTATCAAAATAACGCAATTCTTTTGTATTAGTTTGTCGTTACGTTACTGGTACAGATTTACAAAAAAACAGGCGAAACACTAAAATTTCACGACAAACACTAGTATTAGCAATCATCTTGAGCTTTTCAACTGGCCATCACGCCATCCCTCCAGAGAAAAAGCGCGTTGACAGCTTCATCGCGTCAAGGACAAAATAGCCTTGGGCATCTTAAACGAGAGCCTAGCGACGGGTCAGCCATTAAGCTTGACTGCCCTGTCGCAGTTTGCAAAATTTTGTTTCGGGTCACAATTTTAATGCTAAGAGGATGTCGTATGA
Source organism: Planctomycetota bacterium (assembly GCA_024280855.1). Lineage (GTDB taxonomy): Bacteria > Planctomycetota > Phycisphaerae > UBA1845 > UBA1845 > JAJRPG01. The sequence continues at coordinate 65,554 of JAJRPG010000062.1, forward strand.
AAAACAACGTCGCCAAACAACTGTATCTAGGAACAGCTATCCTATCACTCGGCGCCATGTTGCCTGCGTGCGCCTCAAACGCTGCGCCGGAATGGGGACAATGGGGAGGCAACAATAGAGATTTCATCTCCAACAGCGATGCTATAGCGACGTCTTGGCCGGAAGCAGGCCCGAAACAATTATGGAGCCGCAAGCTCGGCGATGGCTATTCCACTATTCTTGTAGATGGCGACCGCTTGTATACCATGTACCGCAACGAAGAAAATGACGTCATCGTGGCACTAGACAAAAACACTGGTAAAACCATATGGGAAACGCCAGACCCCGCGCCGCCCGCCGAGGGGCAAAGCGTCGCGTTTGGCTCATGTCCGCGTTCAACCCCGCTCATCATTGGCCACAAACTCTACACCATTGGCGCTTCCGCGAGACTCAACTGCCTCAATAAATCCGACGGTAAAATCCTTTGGACCCAAGACCTGGTTAAGAAATACGCACTAAGAGTTCCAGGGCACGGCTACGGCGCCAGCCCCATCGCCTACGAGAATCTTATCATCCTTCCCGTTGGCGGAGAGGGTCATGCAGTTGTCGCTTTTGACCAAAACGACGGCAGCGTTGTCTGGGAAAGTCAGGACTTCAAATCGGATTACCCATCACCCATTCTGATTGATTTAGAAGGCGAAACCCAGCTCATTATCGCGATGGGCAACAAACGATGCGGGCTAAGTCCAAAAACCGGCGAGCTTAGATGGCAAATCGAATTACCTGAATCAGCCGGGTCTATCATGAGTACACCCGTGTGGGGTGACGACGGCATCTTGTTTACCTCCGCAGAATACGGCGACGGAAGCCGAGCTTTTCAAATCACCAAAGAAGATGGTGAATATAAAGCGAAAGAACTTTGGTACACTCGAAAAATGCGCGTCCAACATGGCAGCTTCGTCCGCATCGGCGATTACGTATATGGCTCCAGCGGAAGCTCAACCGCACTGCTCGCTGGCATTAATGTCAAAACAGGAAAAGTCGCCTGGCGAAAGCGTGGATTCAAGAAGGCTAACTGCCTCTATGCAGATGGTAAACTCATCATCCTGGACGAAGACGGCATGTTAGCCATCGCAACCGCAACGCCTGAGAGCATTGAAATTCACTCGAAAGTTAAATTGCTAAAACCATACGCCTGGGCCTCGCCAACCTTGGTCGGAACCAAGCTCTACATTCGAGACCGAGAAACCATCATGGCCTTAGACCTAAGCTAAACAACATCTGGGTGGCACGGGTAAGCCTTCAAGCTTACCCGTGTCTTCAACCCAGTAGATAGGCCGGGTGCCCCATGTCCTTCTTTTTGGACCTGGGGGAGTCGATGATATTATGTGATGCCATAATCGAATATTAGATGAAACCAGGCAGCGCAGGCTAAATCCCTACCGTTGACTTTCGGGTATCGCGAAGGAGACGCATCAACGCAAGTTCCGACTATTTCAATTCCAAGTTCGATCAATTGGTTCTTCGGAGGCGACAAATGAGCATACTAAAGATCGTAAAAGTATGGGCACGCCTGTTGGTTCTTGCTCTTGTCTACACCGTTACATTTTTCCACAGTAACGCTAGTGCTTCGCAAAAAACAACACGCGCGGACGGACCACCCAACAACATATCCGAGCAAGTCTCGAAATGCGGGGTACAGGTACATGATGCATCAGCGCTATTGCAGCCAGGATCAATAACCATCTTTGGTGAGCTGCACGGAACCCAAGAAGCCCCCACGCTGGTAGGCAATCTTGCCTGTCGCGCCGCGTCGTCCGGCCTCCCCGTTCGTGTTGGCTTAGAAATTCCGAGCAACATGCAGCCAAACTTGGGTGCGTTTCTTTCATCTGACGGAAATCAGCATGATGTGGAGCAGTTGACCCAGGGGATATTCTGGACTTACGGAGACGGGCGCAGCAGCAAGGCTATGCTCGCGCTGATTGATAGAGTTCGGCTACTGAAGCAAGCAGGGAAAAACATAAATGTCTTCCTTTTCGATATAGCGACTATGGACATAGCTAGTCGTGACAAACACATGGCCAAGAACATTCTGTCCGCGATAGAAAGAGACCCCAATGCCGTTTTTCTGATACTCACAGGAAACTTACATGCTCGTACGAAACCTCATCGATGGATGAGTTGGTACATTGTTCAAGCTCACACGCATCTTGTCTCCCTAAACATGGCCAACGCCCGAGGCTCAGCATGGACATGCACGAGAGATGGTTGCGGCCCCATGAGAATGGGAGGAAGAGACCGTGGCCAACAGCCATTCATCGAACGCTTCGACCAGCCGGATGACAATGGCTATAACGGCCTATTCTATGTCGGTGCGGTCACCGCATCACCTCCCGCCAAACCAGAAGGCGATAGCGCCAAAAATAGGCAAAAGAAAGTTCTGCATCCCAAATGATTACCAAGCTGTTTGTTGGGTGGCATGGGTAAGCCTTCAAGCTTACCCGTGTCTTAAACCGGTAGGGCAGGTCGTTCTTTCGCTTACTAGCGGAAGGTTGACCTGCCTAAACTATCAGCCACTCCCCTTTATTCTAGCCGCCTCCCCTCTCACGACCTCGCCAGCGAAAGTCTTATCGCACCAACGCCAGCCACAAAGTCTAACGGTGTTGATAGCTATAGCTTCCGATGATATGCACATGGAGAATGTCTATAAATTGACAAGAGGCCTGTAGCAAAGCTATCGTTATCGGACAATGAATCGTGCTTGCGAACGATAACTAGCTCCAGCTATTGAAAGTGAATAAATTTATGTCGGACGGGACAAGCCAACTCCCCAGAATCAGACTCAATCGCACGATGCGCCACATGACAAGCCTCTACATCGGCTTGTGCATAAGCGTAGCCTGTCTATCGAGTTGCCAGCCGACGGAAACAACAACGACCGAAACTGCCGAAGTGGAAATGCCCGTCGCCAGCGGCTGCGGCTCCCTAGCTATTGCTTGCTACGACGAATTAGCTCAGCAGTCTTCCAACATCGTATGCTTTCGCCCAACAAGTCGATGGACCAAAACCGCTTTAACCTGGATACTAGTCAAGCCACTCACAACCCTCAGCGAAAACGACCAAAACGATGCCATCGACAGGGCACTAACTTTATGGGCAGATGCTTCCTCACTTTCTTTCACCGAAGCAACCGGCGCGGACAATGCAGACCTGAAAATCTCTTTCGACGAGGGAAGTCACGGCGACCCCTTCCCCTTCGACGGTGCAGGCGGCACGCTAGGCCATTCGTTTTTCCCCGGTACGCAACAAGCTGGCGAGATACATTTATGCTCCGCAGAATCCTGGACCCTATCACCCATCGAAGACGGGTTTGATTTATTCACCGTCATCTTACACGAACTCGGTCACGCATTAGGCTTGGAACATAGCATCGAAGAATCAGCCGTCATGGCTCCGAGTTACGCCGCCGCTGGATTCATGGCCCTAACGCAAACCGACGTAGACGCCATTCGTGTACTGTACGGCAGCGCAGACGGCAGCATCACCCCCATCGCAAATCCGCGCCCCGGCGATTTCGGCAAAGCCCCCTTCAACCTCACTGACCTGGACGACCCGGACAGCGACGGCGACGGCATCCCTGATACCATCGAAGTTTTCATTCTCGACACCGACCCTTTCGTCGCAGACAGCGACGAGGACGGCGCAACTGATTTTCAAGAAGTATTCATAGACGGCACTGTCGCCGCCGCCTTCATCGAGGCCGTGCTGACAGACACAGACTCCGATGGGTTAATCGATGTGCTGGAGGAAACATTCGGCACCGACCCGACCAAACCCGACACTGACAACGACGGCCTATCAGATGCGGCGGAAGTCTTTTTCTTTGGTACCAATCCACTCTCCATCGACACCGACGGCGATGGCCTGCCCGATGGTTCAGACCCGTTTCCAACTAACGCTTTCTTTATCGAAGACCCCGATGGGCCATTGCGTGATTGCAACAACAACGACAGGGCAGACGGCCTTGAAATTATCGTAGGGGCGGCGCTCGACTGTAACAATAATCTTATCCCCGACGAATGCGATTTGACCAACGGCATCTCGGAGGACTGCAACGGCAACCTTGTGCCAGACGAATGTGACATAGATACGACATCTTCGCTTGACGACAACGACGATGGCGTGCCCGACGAATGCAGCGACTTGGATTGCAATGGTAACGGAATCGCTGACTTTCAAGACATTTTTGACTTTACCAGCGAAGACTGTAACAACAACAGCCAACCCGATGAGTGTGACATCGAAATCGCCTTTAGTTTTGATAACAACGGCGACGGCGTGCCGGATGAATGCGAATCGAATGATTGTAATTTCAATGGCATCGAAGACGCCACAGAGCTATCGCTGGGAAGTGCTTTAGATTGCAACAACAACAGCGTCCTGGATGATTGCGATATCACTGATGGCACTTCCATAGATACAAACGGGGATAACGTACCAGACGAATGCACTTTTGGAGATTGCAACGGCAACGGCATACCCGACAGCGATGACATCGTCAGCGGATTCAGCAACGACTGCGACAGCGACGGCAACCCGGACGAATGCATGGTGTCACCGACCATCGTCTCATTAGCCACCGGGACACCACTAATCACGCCATCAGGCATCGCGTTCGACCCCATCGACGGTCAGTTCGTCGTTCTCGATGCCGCAGCACAAACCGTATGGCGGGTGGACCAGTTTGGACTGAGCAGCATTAAAGTCGTGGATAGTCGATTTGTTAATATCATGGCCATTGCCTATCGTAAATCGACGGATACATTCCTAATTGCCGATGCTGGAGCTGCGACGATTTGGGAGCTTACGCCCAGTGGAAGTGTCACCGTTTTCTACGAAGGCACACCGCTGTTCGCACCCAGAGGCATTGCCATAACGGCCAATGATGACGTAATCGTTTCAGATGAAGGTGGCCCGCCACTTACGCCACCCCCACCCTCCATATTCCGCATGACCAATGGCCAATTTAACGTAGTCTCGCAAGGATTTCCTCTGGCCAAGCCGTCTGGTGTCATTGAAGATGTGTTTACAGGCGACATCATCGTAGCCGATGCCGTGGTTGGTCAGATTTTTCGAATCTCAGCATCCGGAAGCATAACAGGATTAGCCAACCCGCCGATCCCGGAGGCGCATGATGTCATACAGAATAAACTAATCGGAGATTTTCTCGTAGTGGGTAAAGATGCGGTAGTCGCCGTTCCTGCTGATGGCAGCACACATAAAACCATCGTCAGCAGTTCACTGTTTCAAAAGCTTTCGGGCATCGCCATAGACGGCGCGAATGCGATCATCGTCGTGACAGACCCAGCCGCGTCAACGATCTTCAATCTCGTTGGCTCTCTGGACTGCAACGGAAACGGTGTTCCTGATGAGTGCGACATTAACAGCACGACCAGCAACGACTGCGACCTCAACAACGTACCCGACGAGTGCGAACTGCCCTATATTGATTGCAACACCAACAGCATTCCCGACACCTGCGACATTTTCGACGGAACCAGCGTAGACATTGACGCCGACAGAATCCCAGATGAATGTCAGCCATAAAGCCAACGTCATTCCCGCGCAGGCGGGAATCCGGAGTGACGCCTTAAACTTTACAGGACTAGATTCCCACCTGCGCGGGAATGACTGAACACTTATGTTACCAATGCCCAAAGCTAGCCCATGCATGAAACCCCACGGACAAGCGACGGCTCATCCGTGGGGCAATAAATCATACACCTTCGCCGAATACTTCACATATAGCTTAGCGCGTCGATCGACCCTGCTTGATCGTGCGGATTTTGGTTCCATCAATAACTTGGACGCTAGCACTTTGGCCCACGCCATATGCCATTTTCTCACCGCTACCGTGAAGCAGCATAGTCTCCTGGCCCTGATCGACTACAATTTCGAGTGTGCCTGTAGCATCTTTTGGCACTTGAAAAGTAAACGTCGCTAAGTACCGATGATCGTCGACAGCTACATCAACACCCTGGCCAAATGTCACTACAGCTAGTCGCTTACCTTTCTGGTCAATCGCTTCAACCACTTGATCCGTGCCAAACAAAAAAGTCTTGTGCTTTTTATTTACCACCATCGAAGACAACGGCAAAATTTTACCATTCGCAGCTTTACCAATCACACTTAGTTGATAAGTGCCAATGTCTTGAACATTGGCGATAAATGCTTCGACCTGAATCGTACTTCCCGGCAACACCTGAACCTGCTGAGGCTTCAGCAAGATCGTCGGCAGGCTAGCCGTGCCCCCCTGCACCATATCGCTGCCAGCTAAAACCATGAAAGCAACCGCAGAAGCAGCTACAACATTTCGCATTTTTTTCATTATTTGTTTCATCTCTTTTCTCCGAAAAACCAAGCCTCATGGCTCAATACAAAATTTTAGACAATCGTCCGCTAACGTAGTATAGACCCAATATACTAACTTTTGACGCACGCCAACATATTCACCAAAATGTTAAATCCAGGGCAAGCACTTAGTTTTCTGGATTAATCCTCAGCTTAATCTACCCAGTAAAGTGTCAAACGAATTTTATTGCCAACAATTTGAGACTAATCCTTGTAATTTCGCCCTGCGTTGAGGACAATAGCTCATAGTATGGGCATGGCTGAATCAACACGTATTACGCTGCTACTTCGACTGCGCGACCGCTCTGACACGATGGGCTGGGACGAATTCGACGAGCGATACGGCGAGCTTCTTTATCGCTATGCACGAGGTCGAGGCGCGAAGCACGAAACGGCTGAGGACGTCGTCCAGGAAGTCACCATGTACCTTTTCAAAGCGATGGAGGGCTTTGAGTACGACGCTCGTAAAGGTAGATTCCGCAGTTACTTACGATCATCCGTCGTCCACGCGCTAGGCAGACGAGCCGCAAAAGAAGCCAAGCAACCCATCCATTTAGACCCTCACGCTTTTGACTTTATCCAATCGGAAAAAGAAACATCTGCCGACGCCAAGTGGGAGCGAGAGTGGCAAATGCACCGACTTCGCTGGGCCTTGAAATCCGTAGCTGACGAATTTGAAGAAAAAACGCTTCAGGCATTTGAGGCACATGCCCTAGGCGGACTATCCGTTGAGGACACGGCTAAGCAGGTCGGAATCAGCACCGCTAGCGTCTATCAGGCTAAGTCTCGTGTCATTAAGCGGGTAAAGGCCAAGCTGGAGGCCGCGGACCCGGATTGCGATATGTAGTTACCGGAGGCTAAAACGTCCGTTTGCGAGCGCGATTAAATAACTATAAATAATTCGTGTCAAACGGGTTAAACGCTCGTCTATAAGAGTTTGGATGTATTGTCCCTTTCGTCCATTTGGATAATGTCTGACGTGGATAACGTGACCAAATTATATTGCCCTTCTTGTGAGTCCAGGATTGACGCGCACGCTCCCCAGTCTGAGGTTCAATGCCAGGCGTGTGGCAGTTCTATGATACTCGCTGACAATCAGGATTCAGCCACCGTCAACATGGGCGAAGATCGTTTTATCAATGACCTCCGCGAAGCTTTCGGTTTTGCCCAAGCTGAAGATGTGGGCGGAAAAACCAGGCGTGTTACTATTAACGCCACCTCGCGTGATCGTTCATGGGCGCCTCGCCTCTCGCCCCATGCGCTGTCCATAGGCAGCAAACTTGGCGACTTTGAAATCATTCGTGAAATCGGGCATGGCGGCATGGGCGTTGTTTATCGCGCCCGTCAACTTTCTCTTAATCGGGAGGTTGCCCTCAAGGTATTACCCGACTACGCACGTCATGGCCGAAGGTCGGTTAGCCGTTTTCGTAACGAAGCCAAGGCCGCCGCTCGACTTAACCATGCCAACGTCGTTCCCGTCTACGCTCAGGGTGATTACGAAGGCCATTATTTTTATGCGATGAAGCTCGTCGAAGGTTCAAGCCTGGACCAAATCATCAAGGCCCAGCCTCAACGACTAAGCTCTACCCACGCGACGCTTCATGGCTCATCTTTTGAACTTTCTCCATTCGCAGCCCCGCGCCAAGCTATCAAAGATAATTTGCCCGCTACGGATGAAGTGAAAAAAACAGAGGCTATCGCAGACGACAAAATTGATTTAACCCGGCGCACCAAAGAAGATTATCGATACATCGCGTCGCTACTAGCCGGCGTAGCTGACGGCTTAGCCCACGCCCATAAGCACGGCGTCATACACCGCGACATTAAGCCACACAACATTATCCTCGGCGACGACCTTCAAATGTACATCACGGACTTTGGCCTGGCTCATCTGGTCAGTGAGCCTCACATGACCTTGTCCGGCGAAATTATGGGTACGCCTTCGTACCTGTCACCAGAACAAGCAGGCGGCGATACTAAAAAGATAGACCACCGCACAGATATTTTTTCGCTCGGCGTCACCCTGTTTGAGCTAGTCACTGGGAAACGACCTTTCGTGGGCGAAACGCGCGACCAGATTATCCAAGCGGTATGCCATAATGAAGTCACTCCCCTTCGTCGCATTATTGAAAACATTCCGCGCGATTTAGAAACCATATGCCTGCGGGCTATGGAAAAAGAACCTGGACAGCGTTACGTCTCCGCGACGGCGTTAGCTGAGGATTTGCGACGTTTCGCCGAAGGCCGCCCGATTTTAAGTCGTCACGTCACCTTCGTAGAACGCGGTATCAAATGGATGCGGCGACATAAAGCAGCCACGCTAGCGATGGCTGCCTGTGTCGCGCTCTTGGCAGTCAGCACAGGGTGGGTAGCTAGCTATTCCCTCTCTCAACAGCGAGAAGCGGACCTGAAACTTGACGCGGCCTACGACTGGCTGGTTCATTCTAATTATCGAAAACCGGATGTCGTTCTGGAAGATATACAACTAGCTCAGGACATGGGCGCTTCAACGGCCAAGTTGCTTTTCGTCCAAGCCATGGTCGATATGGGCCACAGCGAACCAGCCTTAGCCCTTGAAAAACTTGATACGTTGCTTGAGGCTAACCCGCAACATATCGAAGCGATGTATGTAAAAGCGTGGGCTTTGTGGCGCGTTCGTCAGCCTGAGCAATCAAGGAGCATGGTCGCCAGTGCGGAGGCGCTTGGCGGTCCTGCTACGCCCGAAGCGTGGTTTTTCCGCGCGTTAGCTATTCACTATGACGACCCTGATAGCGCCGCACATTCTTATCAAGTCGCGCGAAATATAGCTGGGGCTAACAACCAATACTTTCCACAAGCGAGCCTGAACGTAGCGCGAGCGTATAACCAGATACTTTTCTCGCGTCGATCATTAGATGCTTTCCAGGAAGCTGAACCAGTTTTATTACAACTGGTCAAAGACAGTTTTTACGCGGGTACGTCTCATTACTTAACATCGATCACATACCGATTAGCCGCAGAGATTTATCAAGACGAGGGCAACGACATCAAGGCTGACGAATACTTTCAAGCCTCACTGTCATGGGCGTTGCAAGGTGAAGTAGAGGCGCCTGAGCATAACCGCCCTCCCACGGCAGCGGCTACAGCTTTAGAAAGGCTTGGTAGATTGCAAGAAGCCATCGCAGCCAGAGACCGTGCCGAAGCGGTGGCAGTCCATGACCGACAGCGATGTGAAGGATATTACTACCGTTGGCGTCTGCACTATTGGCTAGGCAACATCGACGCGGCGGAATTGGATGTCCAGCGACACGCGACTTGTAATACAAAAGACCCCTATTTTACGCACATTTATCCAGCCTTACTCGACGCCGAGCGTGGCGACCTCACGGCTGCGAAAAGCCGCATTGATGAATTAGCTAATCGCCAGCCTGCTGTTGCCGCGGATTTACTGCTAGCGGCTGCGGGTTATCGGATGCTTGGATTGGATGACAGCGCGACGTCGCTCCTTGTAAGTCGCCGAGACGAGGCCAGTTTTTCGACGGACGCCTCAATCCCGATTTTCGATCAATGGCAACGTGATTTATACGACTATTGCGCTGGCACGCTGCCTTTTGAAGCGCTACTGACATTGGCTCAGACTTCGGATACACCGTGGAAATACCTTGGGGCGGCTTATTATCACGCAGGCCTGAAAGCATTGGCTATGAGTAACCGCGTAGAGGCGATAAATAATTTGACGCAAACCCGAAAATCTTTCGACGACACGTCAGATTATCGCTATAATGGTGGGCTAGTGCTCCGCAGACTAATGGACGACCCAGCATGGCCAACATGGGTTCAGCCGTAAGTATTTTTTTTGGGGGTCGTACCAAGTCTGGTTCGCGCAAAAAGACTTTGAGGACAATGGAGGTATAAGATGAAAGCAGCAAATTCAATTACATACGACCGAAGCATCTTGCTGATGAGTAAAACAGTTCTGGCGATGATGGTCATTTGTATGACTTTTTCACAAAGAGCCGACGCGGCGGGCAAGCCTCTTGATCCGCTGACCCCACCCTTTTACGCTTTTGATTCACAATCGCCAACCGCGCTTCGTGGCGATGTCGCCCCTTGCGACGTACTGTTTAAGGAGTTCCCGAATCCAGCGCCGCCGAGTGTGTTAGTTTCATGCCAGCAGTTGCAGATGGGGCAGCCTGGCGATGAAATAGATGCGTTATCAACATCCAACGAGACCGTAGCTAGTACCGCTTCTATCATCCTGCTATTCTCCGTGGACCGAAATTCTGTCGGCTCAGTCCCCCCTGATGCGGCATTATTTGCTAATAGAGTCCCGTACAACGTGCAGGACCAGGCGCTAAAAAACCAGGCGTCAGGCGATCAATTTATGTCGCTCCAATTATTTTCACGTCAAGGTCAACTGCCGGGTAATCGTGCTGGCAACAACAACACGCAAACGTACAACAACTACAACCAAGGCGGCACAGACTTTAATGCTGAGCCTCCAGTTGGTTCCGCATCAGCTGCGCGAAGAGCTTCCCAGGACAACGTCATCGCTATGGTCCGCTCATCCGCTGACCAGCTAAACTTACCAATTTCTGGCGTTTATTATTCGTTAATTGCAAATTCGCCAGCCATGCAAAACATTCCGGGCGCAGCACCCAGCGGTGCCAACATTTATATACATCCCGATCCTACAGATATAGCCATCGCCCCCCGTGTATTCGCATCTTCGGCAGACCTGGGTCTGGTACCCACCGACGACATAAACAGCATGATTGTTTTTGACGAAAACGCGAATGGTCTGTTTGATGGAACCGATCAAGTCATCTTCTCACTTACGCCGGGGTCGCCATCACTTGGTACATTAGATGTGGGAATTGCTGGCTCACCAGCGGATGTTTATTCCGTTACAGCTGGTGCGGCACCGACCGCTACTATGATTGCCTCAGCCGCTGCGCTGGGGCTTGCCGCGGCTACGGACAATATTGACGCTTTGGACTACTCGCCTTGCACCGACGTTGATTTTTGTGCAGAACAACACGGGATTCGCACCGATGAAGCACCAGCGGTATCGCAATGGGGCTTAGCGGTACTCGCATTGGTCATACTTTGCGCAGGAACAGTTCTATCGACTCGCCGGAAAAGGCATTTATCTTAGACGCATGGCTTAATTATATTCTCGCCCTGATCATGGCTGTTCCGGTGCGAGCAGGATAGCCAAGGATTTTCGCAGGCACTGTTCAATACTTTTCCGCTGGTCAAGGGGCACGCGCAGATAGAGTGATGGTTCTCCACCGTCGCATCGTGTGCGCGATACGACCGCGCTAATGACCTCATGCCCACCTTCCTGCAGGGCTTGAAATATATTGGCTAAATCAACGCGTCCTTCCGGCAGGGCAACTTCGATGCGGTGTCCATCCTCAGTCAGGCCCAGCACTTCGTGGAACGCGCGCAACACGTCGCTCGTGGTGATAATTCCAGCTAATTTCCCAGCCCGCATGACCGGGAGTGCGCCGAATTTATTCGTAGATAAAATTTCAAGTGCATATTCGATCGTATCATCCGCCCGGATAGTGACTGGATCAACGGTCATCGTTTCAGCGACAGTCAACCTCTCATGCAATGTGCGGTCAAAGCCCACGGCGGATCTCACGTCGCGGTCGCTGAGAATGCCGACCAATCGCCGACTATGATCTACCACGGGAAGGTGAAGAATATGGTGCAATTGCATCAACTGGCTAGCCGTGGCCAAAAGCGCATTCTCTCCCACAGTAAAAGGATCATGCTTCATATAATTATCCACGAACATTTAATCACAAATCCTCGAAGAGGTCAGATAATTTCCTGGAGCAACTTCTTCATATCGCCAAGCTCAAAGGGTTTTTCAATATGCCGTACCGGGCCAACCTGCTTGCGAAAGGATACTGGCACAGACACCATACGCACGATGCGCACATGTGTATTCAAGCGACTGGCGCGGGTTTCTACATAATGAGCGCCGTCTCTGGGAAGCGCATCTGATACTAAAACGGCATCCACATCGCCCGCATCCAGCACCTGCTCCGCTTCCTGAGTCGTCGCGACGGCTTCCACACAAAACCACTGACTCAAATACCGGGACAGCGACCATCGAAGCAGCCTGACCGGCTCTACAATCAATAGCCGATGAAGCTTGGAGCTCGGGTGGCTTGTACTCCGCTCACAATATGCGTCCGAATAGTTCACATCCCTGGCTCCGAGTTGCCTGCATCCAAAAAACGTATGCAGAATCCGTGCCAGCCCGAACTTGCTCAATGCTCAACTTCGTCCCGTTATGCGATATTTTTCATTTATCAATGATATCACAAGCGAAAATATCGGATGATGCGTATAATGCTGATATGTCTACAGAGTTCGAAAACATGAAGGCTTACATTGGGTTCGACGAGAAAGACGTCGCACATGTCAGGGCATTAGACCTGGAATTACGTCCTGCGGTGCCTGATATCGTTAATGGCTTTTATGATGCCATCACGCGACATGATGATTTAATATCTTTTTTCCAAGGTGGCGCAACGCAGCTAGCACGCCAGAAAACGCTACTAACCAACTGGCTATATGAACTGCTGTCAGGCCCGTTCGACGAACCCTATTACCACAAACGACGCCAAATCGGCGAGACTCATGTTCGTGTGGGGCTTGAACAGCGACATATGCTGATGGGTATCGAACTCATCTGGCAAGGCGTCATTCGCAATATGACTAGTGACGCATCCTCGGCTACGCGGGCACAGCTAACCTCGCTCCATAAATTATTGATGCTCGACTTGTCCATCACTTTGGAAAGCTACAAAGACCATTACACCGCTCGGGTCCAAAAACATGCCAAAGCTTCGATGGAAGAAAAACTTACCCGCGCGGAGCATCTTGCCGAAATCGGACAATTAGCCGCGTCCTTAGCCCATGAGATAAAAAATCCGCTTGCAGGAATTAGCGGCGCGATTCAAATCATCAGGGAAGGCATGGACCAGGATAATGAACATCGCCCCATTATCACCGAAATCCTTGGCCAAATTCATCGACTCGACGCGACGGTAAAAGATTTGCTCCAATACGCCAGGCCCGTACCGCCCCAACTGCAAACCATGCGCATGCGCGAAATTGTGGAACGCGTACTAACGATCCTCCGGGCAGAGCCAGCCGTGAAACGTGTGAGCATTCGTTATGAACCGCCGTCAGAGCATGTCATACTCCAGGCTGATGAAGCTAAAATTGAACAATTACTCATTAACCTTATCCTAAACGCGGCCCATGCGTCTAAAGAAAATGGGGTTGTTGATGTGAAAACTTCCTCGACAAATGGTAACGCGACGCTGTGCATTTGCGATGCTGGCGAAGGCATGTCTCAAGAGGCTCAGGACAATGCGTTCGAAGCTTTCTTCACGACTAAAGCCCGCGGAACGGGATTGGGGCTACCCATTTGTCGGCGCATTGTAGAATCGCACGGCGGCACGATTTCGCTGGAAAGCCAATTAGGCGCGGGTACAGTGGTCACGGTGATATTGCCTGTCACCGCTGACGATAAATTAACTTCATGAAGGATAATACATGGGCGTTCGAATACTCATCATCGAAGACGAAAAACTCATTCGCTGGTCTTTGCGACAAAAATTTGAAGGACGAAAATTCACCGTGACCGAAGTCGAATGCGGCAGCGAAGCGATGGATGCGCTTGAGCAAGGCACTTTCGATTTAATCATGCTCGACTACAAACTTCCGGACACAACCGGATTGGACATACTTTCCAAAATCAGAGAAACCGACAGCGACGTCGTCGTCATTATGATGACGGCTTATTCGAGCATCGAAAGCGCCGTAGACGCCATGAAACTTGGCGCATACGACTATCTCACCAAGCCCTTTGACATGGACCAACTGTTACGCACCGTCGATAAAGCGCTCGAAACAACCAAGCTGCGCCGAGAAGTGCGCGAATTGCGTAGACATGTCTCCCACGAATACGGCGTCGATAGCATCATTGGCCAAGACGCTTGTATGCTTGAATTATACGACATCATCAACCGCGTAGCTGAGAGCGGCGCATCAACTGTATTCTTACGCGGCGAATCAGGTACAGGCAAAGACCTCGTCGCCCGCGTGATACATTATAACTCTGATCGCGCGCCCAAGCCCTTTATGAATATCACCTGCACCGCGCTATCCGAATCGCTGCTGGAGAGTGAGCTTTTTGGCCATGAACGAGGCGCGTTTACTGATGCCAAGACCCAGAAGAAAGGGCTGTTTGAACTGGCAGACGGCGGAACCATCTTTCTGGATGAAGTCGGCGACATGCCGCCAAACTTACAGGCTAAGCTTTTGCGATTTCTTGAAGACCGCATGTTCAGACGTGTTGGCGGGTCGCAGGAAATTTCTGTAGACGTGCGCATTATAGCCGCGACCAACCGCGACATAGAAAAAGCCATCAACGATGGCCAATTCAGAAGCGACCTTCTTTACCGCCTTAATGTCATTTCTGTAAACCTTCCACCACTTCGCTCGCGCGGAAAAGACATTGTCTTGCTGACGCAATATTTCGTCGATCGTTTTGTAAAGGAATTTCGCAAACCTATTACACATGTTTCCGATGAAGCATTCACAAAGCTGACATCCTACGCTTGGCCCGGAAACGTCCGCGAACTTCGCAACGTGTGCGAGCGGGCAGTTTTGCTTTCTAAAGGCGAGGCTATTCTGGACAATGACATCGTGCTAGGGCGCATCGAAGCCCAAGAGGCTTTGGGGCAATCGAGTCTTACCTTACCAGAAAAAGGAATCGACTTACGCGACTTAGAGGGGCAACTCATTCGCCAAGCCCTTGAGCGAACGGGGAACAACCAAACCAAGGCGGCTAAGCTTTTGTATCTGACCCGCGATGCTTTTCGCTATCGCCTGGAAAAACTAGGGTTATAATTCGCTGTCATTCCAGCGGCGTAAGGCATGACAGCTTCGTAGGGCACGGTCGTTCTTCCGCTTACTAGCGGAAGGTTGACCTGCCTGAACCATCGCCACATGTTTCATCTCCGCCAACGAATAAGATATCATGTTCAACATGAACACCAAACGTTGCAACACATATAAAAATTGAAAAATAGTACTGCAATAATCATCGACTCCCCCATGTCCAAAAAGAAGGACATGATTCCATGAAAGAGAGTTCTCCTGCAGAATTCATTGGACGGCGTATCCTCGTGGGACCGCCAAAAACAGAATTCTTTTACGCAGGAGAACTCAGCTATGTTGTTTATGGGA
>JAJRPG010000063.1 GCA_024280855.1 Planctomycetota bacterium
CATCAAGCTGCAATCATCGGACGAAAACGCTGAAGACGATGCACTAGAGTCACTCGATGAATTCCCTTTCACGTCTTAGAGACGCACCATGTCAATCCATAGAATTCATTGTCAGCCATTAAGATATATTGTGAGAAATAATAGATGCTTTATGCCGATTTTGGTCTTGGCGATGCTTATCGAAATTGCACCTACGGTAGCAAACGGCCCTTCAACATCGACGATTATAGTTACCGTCGAGCCTCGAACCGGCGGCAAAATTCAAGGCGCGGTGGTAGACTTTAACGACCATGGCTTAGTGCTGGTGAAAGCTGGCGTGCCTTACGCTTTAGCCTGGAAACAAATTGAGCCAACTACTGCGTACACTGCCCGACGCGATTTGATAGCTCATCAACGTGGCGGATGGGAAAAACTTTCCGCTCAAGATCATTTCGACTTAGGGCAATTCGCGTTGGCGTTCGACAGACAAGATTTAGCACGAGCAGAATTCGGCCAGGCCTCCAAACTGGCTAAAGGACAATTTGAACAATCAATTCGCAATGCCTGGCAACAGATGCGCGAAAAGCGCAAACGATTACAACTCGATAAGAAATTAAGTCGTCTTGCGAGAAAATCTGAAAACACTCAATCGCAAACACTTCCAGGAAATGATCTATCGATAAGTCGAATGGGTGACGATCTCGATGATGCCGTAACACTGACAAACCAAGCCGGTTTTGTAAACGACGTTAACGACGAGATACGAAAACGTGTTCGTGAAGCATACCTGATATATGGCCAAAAGGTTCAAGAGGTCATGGGCAAATCTGTCGTTTTCATCGAAACCGACCACTTTCTGATATGGACGGATTGGCCCAAGCTTTCCAGAGACCAACTCGCTGGTTGGTTGGAAGACATGTATGCGTCACTAAGCGTCCAGTTTGGCATAGACGTTTCGTCCAATATTTTTCTAGCAAAATGCCCCGTGTTTTGTTGGCGGTCTAGAGCGAGATATCAACGCTTCGCTCAAAAATTCGATGGATACGATGGTAAAGATTCTCTGGGTTATACGCGGTCCATTGAAAGTAACGGTCACGTTCACATGGCCTTTATGCGAAAAGGGTCAACGCAAGCAGACATTGACCGTATCGCTTGTACCATTGTCCACGAAGGTACGCACGCTTTTCTTCATCGATTATTTACCACACGACTTTTGCCGCATTGGATAAATGAAGGCGCAGCGGAGATGACCACGGCAGCGGTACTCGGTCAGCAATGCCCCGCCGGTGGAAATGCCGCGCTACTAGCCAGGCAATATGCCAGGTACGATTGGCCAATAGGTCGTCTTTTTCAAAGCGTTGCCCCCATCGACGCCCATCAATACCCGCTAGCGCAGAGCATCGTCAGTTATCTCAACACTCAATCCGTCATGCGCTGGCGAACGCTCATCAAGGCACTAAAACAGGGAAAGACATTTCCTGAGGCGCTCGCCCTAGCCTATGACGGTACGAGCCTGCAGCAATTGGATGCTGATTGGCGAAAGGCGAATTCTGGCCTGGACAACTCGTAATTGGCTCACCGACGGGAAATATGGCACAATTTATCACAATAGCCGACAATTCGCACCATTAACTCTTCTACAAGTTCAGCTAGGCGGACGATCAAGCCGATGCAAAAGACAAGACCGGGAATAGATAGCGAATTGTTGCCATGACGCGGAAACGCCTATTTAACCTGCTGCGTATTGTCATATGCATCGGCGCGCTTTGGTATGTCGTACAAAGCGTGACCGTGGAAGACCATATTGCGCTGACCAATGGTCAAGCAATCACCGGCCAAGTGTTGGATACTTCAGACCCTGTCATTATACAATTGCCAAACGGTGAGCAATCTCAAGTTCCTTGGCAGCAGATTTCTGTCAATGAACAGGGAGACCTCCGAATCAGCTATGGCCTAAAAACCGCATGGCGCGTATCCCGAAAGAAACTGCTTCTGCTGGCCTTAGTGATTTATTTTCCAATCGTTTTCCTTCAGTCCCTGCGCATACAATGGCTCTTAAGAGCACAGGAAATCAAAATCGGTTTTGTTGACGCGGTTCGCTTTTCTTTCGCTGGAAACTTTCTCAACTTCGCAGCCCCTCTAGGCTCCAATGCCGGAGACGTATTCAAAGCCTATTTTCTATCACTTCATACCGACCGAAAAACAGAAGCAGTAGCCACGGTTTTTTACGACCGCGTTGTCGGGCTGGCCTCTCTGCTTTTTGTGGTTGCGATGATTACATTGTTTAGCCAGTCCAATACCAAGCTTGCTGAATTTCGCCCGTACATATTGTCAATGCTAGCTTGCGGCGTTGGGCTGACGATCGTTTATTTCGCCCCGCCAATTCGGAAATATCTGCTTCCAAAGTCTTTACTTAGCCGTATCCCGATGATCGATCACATCCGTCGAGCAGATGCGGCCGCTCACGCACTGCTCAAGCACAAGGGTTTGGTTATCAGCGCGGTACTCGTCACCATGCTTTTACAAGCCATCGCCGTAGCCGCGTACTTTACGATCGCATTCGCGTTAGCATTCAACGCAGATTTAGGCGACTTTCTGGAATTTTACACCTACTTTTGCACCGGAGTCGTTATCCAAGCATTACCCGGACCTCCACAGGGACTCGGCACGGTGGAGCTTGCCTATAGCTATTTCTTCAAATCTTTTGGTAGCGCGTCCCAAATCATTTGCCTGGCATTCGCCGTGCGCATATTGGTACTCGTCGCAGCGTTGCCTGGGTTATGGGTCACGATGACTGGCTCCTACAAGCCGCAAACATCAGTCGACTTAGTTGAAGACAATCCTTCGTCCGATACAAATCCTGCGACAAAGGCTAATAAAGCCGACTTCGCCTCGGTGTAGTGCGTAAGTTTTACGGACGCAAAATCGCTCAAACACTTCTTGGCTAGGCCCAACCTTGAATCGTATATTTTAGCGAAGACCTCAGCGCTGACAGGTTTATAGCGGCTGTGATGTGCGGGAATGAAACGCTTTTTAGTCGAATGACTGATGGCAGGCAACGGTAGATGCAGCCTTGTGGCTGACAACTTTGCGGGTGACGTATAAATATGTTCTCTACACCTACAACCAATGTCATAGACCGACGACGCACGAGCAGATACCGACTTCAGCCGAACATTGCGATTAGTTTTTTCTCGGATGACGGAAACATCAAAAACTCGCTAGGTGATGGAAGACTTCTCAACCTCAGCTTACATGGCATGGCTTGCAAAGTTTCAAGAACAACTTGCCAGGCGCTGGAGAATAGTCGCGGCTTCTATGCATATTTGAATGTCAGCGAGCCTGCCTGCCAACTTCAATTGCCTTGCCAATTGATAAATACGACAGATGGAGCTGAGAAAAATGAAAATATTGTCGGCATCGAATTTTCGGGGGCGATCGACGACAGTTTGAGAGATCAGTTAAGTGAAGTTCTGGGGCGGCGGGAAAAGTAGCACACATTACTATTATACGGATATGTTATGAGCGTCACAAAAACGACGACAGTAGATCAATGTAGCGATATGTTACGAGAAGCCATTCGACGAAGGCTTCATCTAACAATCACCTATCGAGGCCCTTCGGGGTGGAGAAGCTACAAGGGGATATTTACGCAATCAATGTCGGCAGAATCTCAACTGGTTGCTTGTATCAAAATGGACCAGGGCCCAGGGGGCTACAGTTTGCCTCGAGCGGGATCATCGCTTGGCGTGTCCTTTCGCTTTGGTCACAAAAAGTGCATGTTCGCCACAACGCTTCGATCGGTTCGTGAGTCAAATGATGGCCTGATTGTCAGCATGGACACCCCACCTCGATTGAGTCATTTGCAACGACGTGTTTTTGAACGTGTCATGCTCCCGTCAGATGCCGCGGTAGCCGTACGCTTTTGGCATGAAGACGAAGACGCCAAGCCACCACAAGACCGCGACGTTCGCTATGCCCAATTAGAAGATTTATCAGCCGGTGGTATGCGTATGCGGGGATCAAAAGTTAGCGATCTTAAACTAAATTCAACATTTCGTTGTGCGTTTTCGCCGCAACCGAATAGCCCGGTACTCGTGTTAGATGCGGTCCTCATGCACAGCGAAGAAGTGGAAAATGGTCGTGCGTCACTGGGGTTCCATTTCATCGGCTTGGAAGCAACGCCGCAGGGACAACTAGACCTGGAGAAACTTGCCCGCGCAGTACACTTCCTGCAAAGGCAATGCACGCGCAATCACAGAAAAAGCCGCTAAGTTATTGAGGATTGGTAAATCAACAATTTGCCATGCGACTACTGGCTTTACCATTTATGATATTCGCGATTCCATTCGACAGTTCGAATCAGCCCTTCGCTTAGCGGAACCTGCGGATCATAGCCTAGCAATTCTCGCGCTTTCGAAATGTCCGCGACATATCTCGTCACTTCGCCCACGCGACTCGGCTCGCAAGTTACATTAGGTTTTTTGCCTAGTGCGAGTGATACAATGTTCACCATATCGATCAAGGTGCTTCCATGGCCATAAGCCAGATTGATTGTCTCACCTTTGACTTTACCAGACACGAGGGCATCGATACCGCTCATAATTCCGTTGATACAATCATCCACATAGGTGAAATCTAACACCTTGCCTTTTCCAAAGACTACAATGGGGACATCTCGGCGAATTCGATCAATGAACAACGGAATCACCCGCTCCATGCGAGCCAGGTCGTTATCGTATCGACCGTATACATTGCTAAATCTAAAAACAAGGAAAGGCAAATCGTAACACTGTTCATAGGAATAAACCAAGGCTTCCCCGGCTATTTTACTCGCGCTGTATGGGCTTTCAGCCACGACAAAATCGGCCGCGGCTTCGTCGGTTACATGTTGATGAATGTCGCCATACACTTCTCGTGAACTACTAAAGATAAAGGGGAGCTTGTTACGGCGGGCAAAATCAAGCGAGTTAAACAACGTCTTGATATTGTCCATCGCCCGGTCGGGATGCTCTACCAGCTCGAACACTTTCGCATTAGCCGCAAAATGAACCACGACGTCAAACTGCTTGCCGTCAGGGAACTGCTCGAACGTAGCCGAGCGCAAATCCAGCTTGACGGTTTCGATTTTATCCGTCCATGCATTGTCACGACGATCGATCCCCATGACGCTATCGCCGCGCTTCATCATGGCTAAGCCAAGGTTCGTTCCAATTTGGCCGCTCGACCCGGTTATCAAAATCTTCATCTATATTCTCTCAATACTCAATGGCAAAAATGTTGCTCAATTTTATCGCAAATGACATGGTAAGCTAGCCCATGTATTTCCTGGACCCGATCGCTATCATCATGGTCCACCGCAAACGAATGGTCGCACAACTCACGCAACGCGACTCCCCGCCGACTCGTAAAACCGATGCATGTGGCCTTACAAATCTCGGCTGCTTTCATCGCGGCTAACACGTTGGGAGAACTGCCTGAAACGCTTAGCGCCCATACTATATCGCCGGGCTTAGCTAAGGCCTCAATCTGCCTGGCAAAAATCTGCTCAAACCCCAGATCATTGCCCACCGCGGTGAGAATCGAGGTATCCGTGGTAATGGCAAGCGCTGGCAATGCTTTTCGATCACGCTTAAATCGACCAGACAACTCAGCTGCGATGTGCTGAGCATCAGCCGCGCTTCCTCCATTACCCAATAGCAACACCTTATTACCGTCTGAAAAGCGAGCGATTAACAAGTCCGCAATGGTTTCAAGAATTTCAATATGTTTCAACAGACCTTGCGCGACTTGCAAGTGGTCCTCAATTTGTTGGTGCATCGTATTGGTCAATGGATAATCTCTTTCGAGCGGATGCGTTCTACCAGGTTTGTCGTACTCAATCCTTCGACCAATGGAACGAACACAACCTGGCCGCCGTAAGACTTAACAAAATCGGCACCGACCGCACCTTTCTCGGCCCAGTCCTCTCCCTTGAGCAAAACATCCGGGCGGATTTTTTCGATCAACGATTTAGGATCGACATCGTCAAAGCCCACGACGTAATCAACACAAGAAAGCGCCGACAATACAGCCGCTCGGTTATCGAAATTATTAAATGGCCTACCGTCTCCCTTGCCCTGCGCTCGAACCGATTCATCACTGTTTAGCCCAAGAACCAATACCGACGCTTCCCGTCGACATCTCTGCAAATAACCGACATGGCCCGCGTGAAGAATGTCAAAGCATCCATTCGTAAACGCGATCATCTCACCGCGGTCACGGCGCAGCGTCAATTCTGACATTAAATCTTCGAGGCTACGCAATTTACCGCTTCGCTGCCCTTCTTCAAGCCGAAGCTCAGCCAAAATTTCACCGACAGGGATGGGCACGCAGCCAAATTTTTCTACTTCCAAACCGCCCGCGATATTAGCCAGTCGAACAGCTTCCTCCATATCGCCACCAGCGGCTATCGCAGCGGCTAACATAGCAAGCACCGCGTCGCCAGCGCCTGTGTTATCGTAAACGCTTCTCGGTGATGTAGGAAAATGCTGCCAATCACCACCCTGGCTAATCAGCACCGCACCTTCACGATCGACTGTCGCCACGCAGAAAACGGCATCAATGCTGGAAATCATGTCCGCGCCAGCACTGGCAACTTGCTCAACCGTCGCCAACTCACGCCCCACTGCGATTGAAAGCTCTGCCCTGTTGGGCGTTAATACATGAACGCCACGATACCGCTCATATGTCGTTAGCCTAGCCGGGTCCACCATCACTGTCTTGTTATATTTTTTAGCAGTGGTGACAATGGACGCGACCAATGCCTGCGAAATAATGCCCTTATCGTAATCTTCAATACATATAACATCAGCGTCTTGGATGCGCGCTGCTATAGAAGACTCAAGCGTCGCGCGATCCTTTTCGCTGATAGGCGTTGTGACCTCTTCGTCCACGCGCAGTAATTGTTGCCGATGTCGATGTTGGGCTAGGCCTATGAGGCGGGTCTTGGTCGTCGTCGGACGATCTGAGAGCTTCAGAATACCATCGACATCAATTCCGTTTTCGCGCAACAAGTCGAGCAGCACTTTCCCATGTCGATCATCGCCAACGCATCCACAGCAGGACACTTCACACCCCAGCGCCGAAAGGCAGGCCGCGACATTCGCACTACCGCCAACGGCGTCTTTTTTCTCAACGGTGCGTAAAACGGGAACCGGAGCTTCTGGGCTTACCCGCTCCGCATCTCCATAAATATATCGATCGAGGATCAGGTCGCCGACCAGCAGCACCTTCGTCCCCGAACATTTTCGTACCAAATTGGCTAAGTTGTCTGACATAGTTGCATATTTACCCGGCTGACAACATCGGCTTCCGCCATCTTCAGCCATACAGTTCTCTCAAAGCACACATAGTAGACCGCCATGTACGCAGGCGTCAATTCGATGTGAAAAAATGGGCAATGCAGGCTTATGCACGAGCCGTGGTTGGTATGGTCAGGCGAAAATGAGCGCCGCCCAGTTCGCTGTGATGTCGGGCGACAAGTTCAAGCTTTCCGTGAAGAAGCGAGGCCCAGTCCCTCGCCAGCGCTAAGCCCAATCCGATCCCCCCCTGCGCGGCAGCGTCAGCACCTCGGCCTCGCCTGAATGGTTTGAATATATTCCTGGCATCAGAACGATCAATTCCAGGACCAGTGTCAATCACGTCTAAATCCAGACGGCCACTTTCACTTTTCAAGTTAATAACGACCTGAGACCCTTCGCTACCTCGTGCGTGCCGGCAGGCGTTGTGGATGACAATGCCCGCGATCTGATTCACAATATTCACATCAATACACATCGTTTGATCAGCATCAGCCCCGTTGTGCGTCACAGCCTGGACACCGGATTCCTGGCAACGAGATTCCAAAGTCTCACTAAGAATTTGCATTACACTTTGAACATCCGTATCGACTGGATTGAGTCTAACTTTTTGATTTTCTAATCTCGAATACTCCAGAACGCCCTCGACCAAGCTGGACAAGCGGGCTGATTCTCGATTTAGCGTCAACAGATAATCTTGCTTGGAAGCCTCCGGGACCAAACCCGCCGCAAGCATATCAGTATATAATTGCAAGGTTGTCAGCGGAGTCCGCAGTTCGTGCGTCACGGCATAGGCAAATTGCATACGTCGTTCTGTCAACACAATAAGACTACGCACGCCCAAACCAGCCACAGCTAAGACGCAAAGCGCTGCCGCCCAAGAAGCAAACAGCACGCCACGAACTGATCGCCAGGCTATGGCTGATAATTTCGTATCAGAAAAAGGCACGCTAAGTTTGACGGGTAGCCAAGACAGCGCGGCTTCATTTTCCGTAACATGCGATGGTTGACCTGATTCAATGGACACAAGATCAACACCGCCATCGACAGGCTCGTCAAATATGATCGCCAATTCGCTAAGCAATTCCTCTTGAGTCTGGCTTAAAAGTTCTGCGCGAAGCAATGTCCAATCGCCTACAAATCCCTGAGATATTATGGCGGCATCAACGTGGCACTCACGCTGGAAAAGTAGTTTCGGGCTATCCGAACCAGGAACAATCAACCACAATGGACGATGAAATTCGCCGCATTCGATATTCACATCAAACTCACTGCCATGAGAGGCAAATGGTGATAGGGTTCGCTTTATCACGCCAGGGAAGTTGCGCACTGCAACTTCAGGGTCTTCGCACGCTGGCTGAGTTTTGTGTCTTGACTGAGTATTTCTCAGGAGTTGCGCACGACGCATATAATCTTGAACCACTGATTTCCGAACCTGCTGGACGGACTTCTTATTTTTTTGAGAAAGAAGTGGAGGCTGAGGAATCTGCTTTGAATCTATGGATGCGTCTGCCACCTCCGATGTAGTCGTCCCCAAGGATAATCGTCGGCTGGCAATGGGCTTTGGCAAAATAGTTTCCAGATTTTCCCAGGAATTGCGAGCCTGTCGAAGCGCAGCCACATTAACTTCCGGAGGCACCGCGGGCCAATCGTCTCCTTCATTTTCAATTTGAGGCGAGGTAAGAACGCCATTAGCCAATTGATAATACAGTTCAATCCATTCGTGACGTGGCCCATACTCAAGGATGTCAGAGGGCAACTTCACCAATCCTGCATCCGATTCCCAATTCCCAACCTTTGAACTAATGACCGGTCTTTTCGTGTGAAAGCTACGGTAATCCGAACAGGGTCTTTCCACTTCACGATTAAGAATACCACCCACATAGCTGTCCATCTGCAGCAGTGTTTTATAGACAGCGGCGTGATGTTGTTCTTTTACATTCTTCCTGGATAGCCGAAGTGTCGAAACCGTAGCCCACGTCATGCCGCCCAGCACCACGGCTGCGATCAACAGAAACAGCGCGGCACCACCAACTTGGCTTCGCACAGTGCGTTTCATGCCTGGTCATCTCCGCCACCTTCAGTCGTAATCTCCAACTGCGATCCAAGCATATAGCCCTTGCCACGAACAGTGACAATCCAGTCGACATCTTCAGAAGAGTGAGAACGCAATTTTTGACGCAATCGGGTGATGTGCATATCAATCGCACGTGTTTCAACCGCGCCGTCTCGAATCCCCCACACGGAAGAAAGCAATTCTTCACGAGAAACGCATCGACCTGACATGGAGGCTAACCGCTGCAAAATGTCGGCTTCCATCTCTGAAAGCGCAATGCGTTCATTGTCCTTACCACATATTTCTCGTCGGGCACAATCGACAACTGTGGAACCAACGCTAATACGTAGCACAGGTTCCGCACGCTCAGGGCTTCTTCGCAAAACGGCCTCAACGCGAGCCAATAATTCTCTCGCAGAAAAAGGCTTCATCACATAATCATCTGCACCACTTCGCAAACCACGAATGCGATCATCTTCCGAACCGCGAGCCGTGAGAATAATTACTGGCAATGACTGTCGTGTTCGACGCAGCTCTTCCAATACTTCAAAACCATTCATCTTGGGCAATAACAAATCAAGAAGCACTAATGAGACGCCCGCCCGTTGCGCTTCAGCTAGACCAGCTTCACCGTCTGCGGCTTCGAAGGTCTGATAGCCAGCCATCGTAAGCATATCCACCACGCCACGGCGAATGGCATCTTCGTCTTCAACAACCACGATTGTTCGAGTATGAGCCATGCATTAAACTCCAGTTGCTACGTGATCCCAAAAAACCTTATGCGCCAATAGCCCGCGCATCACTTGCACCCATGACATCTATTCTATCATAAGCATCGAATGTTTCGCTGGCGAGTTGCCAATATGATTTTGATGTTATACAGGCGTTACAAAGCGTTTACGCAGAGCAACTACCAGAGATTATTGGTCTTTCGCATGTTTGCGAGATCGATAAAGCCCTATGACGACCGTACCGACCACAATACCACAGGCATCCGCTACCCAATCGGCAAAGCTACAAGTGCGCCCAACATACTGCTGTAGGTATTCATCCAGAGCGCCATACGCAGCGTACACAACAGCCCAACAGACGAGCAACCGTACCAATTGGTTATGGGAACCATTCAACTTCAGGCGCATGCCACCGAGTACTGTCAGCAACGAGTAAAGAACAAAATGCGCAACTTTATCGCTCCCTTTAGCCAACGAAATCGGAGCCGTTATGGGGATGTGCATGATAACAAATAGAAGAAACCAATAGCCGCCCCAGACTAAGCTGTATCTGAAACGACGCTGCGAAGCTTTATGATCTGATACTATTGAGGTCATACGAAAAAATTGGTTCTCAATAGAAGCCTATGCAGAATTAACGACGGCCCCGGATGACGCAGGCGGCGGCGCGGGAACTACAGGTTGCTCTGAAATACGCGATGGTGCATGGCTGCCATTAGCATCAGGGGGCATAGCGGGAGTCACAGGTATAGCCTGTGTTGCGGAGTTTGCTGGAATAGCGATTGGCGGCGATGCCTGCGTAACGGTCGGCAACGCCACGGGCATAGGCGTAGCAACTGGCGCGGGCGTAGCAACTGGCGCGGGCGTAGCAACTGATGCAGCCATAGTGACGGGCTCGGATGCTGGCCCCATCACGTTTGCCACTGCTGGTGCAGGCGTCGCACCGCCTGTCACGGGTTCCGTCTTTTTGTTGGCCACGTCTTCGGGAATACTGGAGGGAATATCTGTATCAGGCTTGATAGATTCTTTTGCTTCAGCAACACCAACAGCCTCAGGCGTCTTCGTCTGTTTCGTCAATGCTACATGTTGATCGACCGCCCCGTCCCCTTGAACAACCTCCTGACGTTCAATACTCCTTTTCTTCGGTAGCGTATCTTCAAGTCCTGGGACGCACTTGCTGTCAAAAATATCCATAGCTAATCGGTTATAATCGATAGCCCCATTACTTCTGGGTTCGTATTCGAATACGGTCTGCCCAAAACTGGAGGACTCCGCTAGTTTTACATTGCGACGAATACGGGTCTTGAAAATTTCTGCGCGAGACCAGGGGACATTCAATTCGCGTGAGCTAGCTAAGAACTCCGTAAGATCATCAACAATTTCAGTTGACAATTTCGTGGAGGAATCATGCATGCACAAAGCCACCCCTTTCACCAATATGTCAGGGTTAATGCGCTGCTGCACCAGCCTTACCGTATCCAATAATTTGCCAAGTCCTTGTAAAGCAAAAAACTGGGCCTGCAAAGGGATAACTACTTCGTTACTGGCGGACAGCGCGTTTATGGTTAGCACGCCCAGCGATGGCGGGCAATCGATTAGCATCACATCGTATTCGTTCTCAACGGCATCCAATGCTTCGCGCAAGATAACTTCGCGTCCCATAACGCTAATCAACTCCGCCTCGGCGGCTGCCAGGTCGATGTCAGAAGGAATCAGGTGTACGCCGTCAGTGATGCGAATCATCGCCTCGCGGATAGGAAGTGATGCGGTAAGAACGTCGTAAACACTCGACTGGTCTTCTGCAACCTCAACGCCAAAATGCAAAGACAAATGAGCCTGCGGGTCCATATCGACCAACAACACACGACTACCAGCTAGGCCCAACGCCGCACCGAGATGAGCTGTGGTAGTCGTCTTCCCTACGCCGCCTTTTTGGTTGATTATAGCTATTCTACGCATCGGTACTCCCTTACCGAATGAAACTATGACCAGCGAGGATCGCCTCCTGCTTGGCTGTCACACGGTCAGTATAAGCACCAAATAGTCCGCATGTAAACGATAAAAGCGTAAAACACGGGAAATAATGGCTTCTTACGCTGTGAATTGTCAGTTGCGGAACTACATCCTCAGTAAGTCAGCATGATCTACGCGCTCAAAATAAGCCATAAATCAAGTTTCAGTCGAACTATTACTCCCGCCTCACGAAATTACTGAGGCAAAAGCCTAAGGAAGGCTGCAATCCGGTTCACATGTCCCCGTTGAGCAAGATAGCCCAAACTGGTAGGGTTCGCCCGCAAAAGCAAGGACAATGGCTAGGATATCATTCGCTGCAAGAATGCGATTTGGGCTGGAAGGTACCGCATCAAGTCTTGCAATTGAAGCGGCGGTACTCATTAACTGAAATCCCTGGACAACCGCTACGATGTCAGCAGAGCTAACTATACCGTCCGGACCTGACCATGCATTGACAACAAAGGCACCAACGATGTCGCCAAATTCTCGAGGGAATGGAACGTCCGTAGTGGATATAATCAACGGCGCAGAAAATGCTACGTCGTCTAGCGTGTTCTCAACTGAGTAAGTATTGCCAGGCGCGATCATGCAACCGCTTATGTGTAATACCTGGGTATTCCAAACACAAAACTCCGGTGATGCAACAAGTGTGCTATAAAATCCCTCCGCGCCAAAATCTTCGATATTGCAACTTGCATAAGCCACCTCCGTACCATTATTTCGTGACACGCGTATGGCAACGAGTTGCCCAGCGTTGGTACTAGAATCGATTGTAATATATCGATCTTTTGTATTGTCAAAAGGCGGTAAAACCATGGCTGCGGAAACCAGTTGATCCGTTGGCGCGGGCGCGGAAACAGTGACAGAACCAGGAGAACCTGGACGAAACAAACCTACAGTTGCCGATTGCTGATCTGACTGGAAATTGGCATCAAATCTAAAATTGTACATCGTCGCCCAACGAAGCGCGTTAGCATCGGGGTCAACACCAAAGTCATCCGTCGACCATGTGATGGCATCATTAGTAACCTGCACTTGCCAGGGAGTTTGGGCATAAGGTTCACCGCTATGATAAGGTACGTCATGAAAGCCAATGTTCGTCAGTGTAATACCCGGAAACAGAGGCACCGAAAACGATTGTGCAGACCGATGAGAGTTCAGGTTATGAAGCGCATATTCATAATGCCATGTTCCATTGCCTAAATCAGTCACACGAGCCCCCAGGGTAAAAGTCCCTTCTGACGGCACAGTGAATCGACTAATTTGAACTTGCGGATCAATGTCTCGCCAGGCATGAATCGCAGGAAATTTTCTTACGGTGTCATTTCCAGCAAAGTTAATACTAAAGTTTCCACCTGACTCAGAAACGTTGATTTCACGATAAGACGCATTATTAAAACCGTTCCCAGCCATAGCGTCGTCCGGGGTAACATATTGTCCTTCCACAAAATACTGAGCGCCCACATTCAACGTAGGCGACAAATCGTCATTGTCCACTTGTAAACGCCGACTGATTAGGGAATTAACAGCAGCGCCACCAAAGGGAAAAGCGTAATTACCAGTAAAAGCATCCACCTCGGAACGAGGCCCCAAGTTCCCCTGTGACCCATTGAGGTTAGCAGAATAAGGATCAGAACAACCAGGGCCTAAATGCTCCCCTGTTGGATCGCCGTTGCATTTCCCTGGATTGCATAAATCCTCTGATAACGCAAAAAATCCATGCTTTAGCCAGCTCATGCCAATCTGCTCGAACTGCCCTCCCTTGTAACGATACATGTTCTGGCCAATGACAGGGTGCTGGTTGACGTTAAAAAACCAATTCAATGGAGCCGTACCAATGTTGCACGATACTGTGCCGACTGAAAAAGCAGATATGCCCCCAGCGGTGCCGTAATTATTAAGCTGATGAAGGTCTCCAACTATTACATCAGGCACCAGAGCTCCGCCTTGATTCAAACTCTGATTATTTGTAGCAAAACTGCCCTCGGTTTTCTCTGCAGATAAATTCGCTAGTTGTTCATCAGACTCGTATAACTCTGGCGACAAATCGAGGTAGCCAACAATTATTTTAGACGAGCTTGGAATCCCGAAATGCTCCATCGCCGAAGACGTGAGTACAATGTCGCCACTCAGTTGCTGCTCGCCGAGATCGTTGCTGAACCATGCCGCATCGGATAACGCAAGCGTGCCCTCATCATCTTGGCTTTGTACTGCCGAATTAATTTGTATTGAACCATCGGAACTGTAGGTCAACACAATCGCTGACACAATTTCTCTAAGACCGCCCCGCTCCAACATAATCGCCCCCGAAGCAGCCGCAAACCTAGCCGCAGAAATCAGTGGGACGCCGTCCTCATGATTGGGTTCTATTACATCAAAACTAAATTCTATCATACTTTTATTTTGGGCAAATTCGTGATCGCCAACAGGCGTGATCTCGATCCCTAATGACCAAAGCTTAGCCTCGTCGAACGCCATAGATAAAGTGCCCGATAGCATCGGCGTAGGCGGGGCAGCGCTGCGGTTTACTTCTAACGTCTCGCTCACCTCGGCCAATGTAGTAGAAGAAAAACTACAAACGAGGATTGCCATAACACTTGATCGTGACCATCTAACAATTCGGCTCATATTCTATTCACCTCTGTCCGGCTAACAGGTTAACCAGACGGCTCAACAACAATTTAGCCACGCCCATAAGGCTAAAAGTAATTAGGTTAGACACGTCCCCATCATAGCAGAACGAGGCACATATAAAGACAATTTTTGTTGTAATTTTTCCTCAGTCCGATAGTAGGACTGCCTCGCATGTCGCCGCGTTCCGTGAGAGCAATTGTTACCCTGCGCTAAAACTTAAAGATTGACTTACATCTGCATACCTATAGACTTATAGGTATATGTCACAGGTTTCAAGTATATTAACACTCACGAGCGAGTATGCTCTGCGAGCCGTGGTTTATCTGGCGGATCAGGGCGGCAAGCGTGTTTCAGGCACGCAGATTGCTAAGGAAGCTGATGTGCCGAGTAAGTACTTGTCGCGCATCCTTGCTGATTTGGTGCGTGCCAGAGTATTGGACTCAACGAGAGGCAAGGGCGGAGGTTTCCAGTTGGCAAAGGACGCCAAGGAGATTCCCTTGTTTGATATTCTTTCTCATTTTGAACCAGTATTCGGGAATCGCAGGCCTTGCCCTTTTGGCCATGAGGTCTGTTCGGATGATACGCCCTGTGGCGGTCACGAACAATGGAAAATGGTGAGAGCCGCTTACGAGAAATTCTTACATCAGACGAATGTATCGGACGTTTCCGGTGTGGGAACCGACCGTGAATAGACCATGATGCCTGCCGCACCATTGCTCCAATGAAAGGAGCCTGGAGAGGTAAATGACGACGACAAATGGTATTTCCATTCTTAGGCCTCATGTGTTAGTCGTACCTGACTGCACAGAGACATCGCAACCGTATTCAAATTCTCTACTGACCACAGGGCGATTTCCGTCTCGGAATTTGCCCCGCCTAGCGTCATCCAACTTTCCAGTTTGTAACGAATCCAAAGCGTCAATCACGGAGTCTCAATATGCAACACAAAAACGGTAATTCAAGATCGCGTCGAAGCTGGGCAGAGCCTTACAAAATCAAAATGGTCGAACCTATTAAGCTGACTACGCGGGAGCAGCGCGAAAAGGCAATCGCAGCGGCGGGTTACAACACCTTCCTGCTGCGAAGCGATGATGTGTACATTGATTTACTCACTGACAGCGGCACCAATGCGATGAGCGATAATCAGTGGGCGGGCATGCTACTTGGCGACGAATCTTACGCCGGCTCCCGAAACTTCGATCATCTGCAAGACGCAATCACAAAATATTATGGCTACAAACACACCATCCCCACTCACCAGGGGCGCGGTGCCGAACATATTTTAAGCATGCTCACTATTCGTGATGGCGATTCCATTCCGGGGAACATGTATTTCACGACCACGCGCATGCATCAGGAACTCGCGGGCGGGCATTTTGTTGATGTCATTATTGACGAAGCACACACCCCCTCGTCACAACATCCGTTCAAAGGCAACATTGACCTGGACAAATTGCAGTCGGTTATCGATGAAGTTGGCGTCGTTCACATTCCTTATCTGTGCATGCACGCGACGGTCAACATGGCTGGCGGTCAACCTATTTCTATGGCGAATATGCGCGCGGCGTCAAAACTGTGTCACGACCAAAACATTCCTGTTTATCTCGATGCCACCAGGGCAGTAGAAAATGCTTATTTCATCAAGACGCGGGAAGAAGGATTCGAGAACACTTCCATCGCGGACATATTGAAAGAAATGTGTTCGTATTCGGATGGCTGCACGATGTCGGGCAAAAAAGATTGCCTCGTCAACATTGGTGGATTTCTGGCACTTAATGATGATGAATTAGCCGACCGTGCTAGAAATGAATGCGTGATCTACGAGGGCTTGCATACCTATGGCGGCATGGCGGGACGCGATATGGAGGCGATGGCTAGGGGGATTGAAGAGTCCGTCAGTTACGATCATCTACATGCTCGAATTGGGCAAGTAGTTTACTTGGGAGAGCAACTCCTAGCTGCTGGCGTGCCTATCGTAGAACCGATTGGCGGGCACGGTGTTTTTGTGGATGCACGAAGATTTCTCCCCCATCTAACGCAAGAGCAATTTCCAGCACAGGCTTTAGCGGCTGCGCTTTATGTGGACTCCGGCGTGAGAGGGATGGAACGCGGCGCAGTTTCAGCGGGGCGTGATCCGGATACTGGAGAAAACCGAAAATCAAGATTAGAACTTGTCCGGTTGACATTACCTCGTCGGGTTTATACACAGGCGCATATGGACGTGACAGCAGAGTCTGTGATTGATCTGTTTGAAAAGCGCGATCGCATTCGCGGACTGGCTTTTTCTTATGAGCCTGACCATTTACGGTTTTTTCGCGCGAGGTTTAATCCTATCGGGGGCAAGCAGATATTAGACGACTCGCCATTTTCTACGCAGTCGAAGTCCTTGTCTGACACGGCAAAAATATAGGTAAACCAATGCGACTTGAGGGAAGTGCCAACAGGATGACGTTCATCAATGACAAGACGCCAGAAGAAAACGCCCAAGCCTCCAGCCAAGAAGCGCGATGGTCAACGTCGACGCAACTATGGACGCCTGCGCGCTGGCACGCTGATTGGCGTTTACATTCTGATGGCTATTCATGTAACGCATTGGCTGATTACCGGCAAAACCTTAGCCCCTCTTGAACTCAACGAAGTTATGTATACCGCCGAGCTGGGCATCGTCACAGCCGGTTTCATTTTCATGATAGCCGCGTTGGTAGCCACGGCAATCTTTGGGCGGTTTTTCTGCGGTTGGGGTTGCCACATCCTAGCCATTGAAGATTTGTGTGCATGGATTCTGAAAAAATGTCACCTAAGCCCCAAGGGAATCCGCAGCCGCGTGCTGGTTTGGGTTCCTGTATTCGTTGCGCTATACATGTTCGCCTGGCCTCAAATTACCCGCATATACCAGGGCCGCCCTATGGCAACGCTGCACTTACAAGCAGACGCGCAAGGCTGGGCTTCATTTGAGACAGAACACTATTGGCGAAATTTACCCGGGCCTGGCATTGCCATTTTAACCTTTGCGGTCTGCGGCGTGATGATTGTGTATGTGCTGGGATCACGCGGGTTTTGCACTTACGGCTGTCCCTACGGCGCATTATTTAGAGCGGTCGATCGCGTCGCGCCGGGAAGAATTCGCGCAGGCCAGGATTGCACGCAATGCGGATCATGCACCGCAGTATGTAAATCGAACATCCGGGTACACGAAGAGCTTGACCGTTATGGCATGGTCGTGAACCCCGCCTGTCTACGCGATCTGGATTGCGTCACCGTATGCCCTCAGCAATCGGTGCATTTCGGCTATGGCCGCCCTTCTCTTATCAAATTGCAGGTTAGCGATACGGTTGTTGCAAATAAGTACGATTTCACCTGGTGGGAAGACATAATCATGGCCATGGTTTTCGTGGCTACGCTTATTACCTACCGAGGATTGTATAACCTGCTGCCGTTGTTAATGTCTGTCGCGTTGGGGTCGATTTCTGCATATTTAGTCATCGTAACTCTTCGCCTTTTAAGGCTGTCCCATGTAAAGCTTAATCGTTGGCCATTAAAAAAAGGTGGCAGGCTACTTCCAGTCGGACGAGCATTTTCAGTGACGATGCTTGCCTTTGTCATATTCTCAATCCATAGCGGCATGGTTCAGTACCAAGCTTTCGCAGGTGGGCGTGACTATGTACATGCGAAAATTGATGGCCCACAATCTCCTGCTGCTTCAAGGGCTGTGCAGCATCTGGCTCGTGCATCTTCGTGGGGATTATTACCGTTAAACGATGTCGATCATCAACTAGCGGAGCTGTATTTCCAGCGTGAGCAATGGGTAAAGGCCGAAGGAATTCTAAGCCAACTCGTAAAACGTCTGCCCGGCGACCACATGTCTCGATACAGACTCGCGGGCTGTTTGTTTGCCACAGATAAAGCCAAAAAAGCCAAGACGTTATTAGTCGAAGCGTTACAGATCAAGCCTGATTTTCCCCAAGCTTTGTTCGACTTGGGCGCGTTACTCATTGAGCAGGGTGAAACCGAGCAAGGCATTGCACATTTGCGGCAGGCGATCAAACATCGCCCCGAATATGCGGACGCCCATTACAATCTCGGCGTGGCTCTAGCGATGCTTGGTCAGCGTACGGAAGCGATGAATGAAATCGAGCGTGCGATAGAGCTAAACCCTGCCGACCCGCAGCCTGTCGCCTTTCAACAGTATTTACTCGAGCGCATGCCCGAAGTATCAAGTAGTCTTGGTGAGCCAAGGCCCTAAACCCTAAACCTAATTTTGAGATTATTATGAAAACCGTCATCGAACCCTTTCGTATCAAAGTCGTTGAGCCTATCCGTTTGACTACGCCGACAGAGCGTGAATCCATCATTCGCAAAGCTCATCTAAACATGTTCAATATCCACGCGCGAGATGTACTCATTGACTTGCTGACTGATAGCGGAACCAGTGCGATGAGCAGCGAACAGTGGTCTGCGATGATGCGCGGCGACGAATCTTATGCAGGGTCCGAAAGCTTTTTTCGCCTTTACGATCAAGTTCAAAGTATGACGGGTTTTGAACACATCCTACCTACGCATCAAGGCCGAGCGAGTGAACGTATTCTGTTCGGACTTGTTGGAGGTCCAGACAAAGTCATCCCCAACAACAGCCATTTTGACACGACTCGTGCGAACATCGAATGCACCGGCGCACAGGCGATTGACCTAGTGATTGATGAAGGCCACGACCCGCAGTCCAGGCATCCCTTCAAAGGGAATATGGATATTGACAAGCTCGAAGCGCTCATCGAACGCGAAGGCGCTGGCCGCATCCCCATTTGCATGATAACCATTACCAACAACAGTGGTGGTGGCCAACCTGTTAGCATGGAGAATATGCGCGCAGTCCAGAAGGTTTGTCGATCGCATAAAATCCCTTTCTTTTTGGACGCCTGTCGATTCGCGGAAAACGCCTATTTTATCAAGAAACGTGAGCCGGGGTTCGAGGACCGAACGGTCTCTAGTATTGTGCGTGATATATTTGATCTTTGCGACGGCGCAACTATCAGCGCGAAGAAGGATGGCCTGGTAAATATCGGCGGGCTGTTATTGCTCCGAGATTCAGAGTTAGCTCAACAAGCGCGAAACAGTTTGATTCTCACTGAAGGATTTCCAACCTACGGCGGCTTAGCAGGACGCGACCTCGATGCCTTAGCCCAGGGCTTTCGTGAGATTCTTGACGAGGCTTACTTGGACTATCGCATTCGCAGTACGGCATATCTGGGCGAAAAACTTGTCGAACAAGGCGTGCCCATTCTGGAACCACCGGGAGGCCATGCTATTTATTTGGACGCCAAGAGGTTCTGTCCGCACATAGAGCCGTTGCAATTTCCGGCGCAGGCTATCGCAGTTGGGTTGTACCGCATGGCTGGCATTCGAACGGTGGAAATCGGCAGTGTGATGTTTGGTCAAGGCGACACGCCGGCAGATATGGAATTAGTCCGATTAGCCATTCCTCGGCGAGTGTATACGCAATCGCATATCGACTATGTCATTGAAGCCATTATCGAACTCTATGCGAAGCGCCAAGAGCTTCGTGGCCTTCGCATTGTTGACGCGCCAATGGCACTGAGACACTTTACAGCGAAATTTGAAGAAATTGATCCGATGTAGTGTGTATTAGCGGACGTGAACTTGTCACTTTAGGAAGTTAAATCGTATTATTAGGGTATGAACGAACTTCAAGTCTGGTGGAAAACTCGAAATCTGAAAGCCCCCAAGGCTGGTAAGCGATTACAAACGCTTACCCGACTCAACCAAGGCGCGAAGCAGGAGATGGTCCCGGCTATCATCGAGTCCTTGAGCGATACTGACCCCCACGTTCGCAAAAAGGCGATTTCGACATTGGCTGAGATGGGAGACCAGCGAGCATTTGAACCGCTCATTGCTGTGATTTTTGTAGATGCCCAAAATCGAACATTAGCGATAGACGCCATAAAATCTTTCGGCGCTCGCCCCTGCCTTGGTGCGATTGCGCCAATGCTCAACTCACCAGATATTGGTGAGTGCCAAATAGCAGCTGAAGCCTTACGCAAAATCGCGTGGGATATTCTTGATGAGCCAAGACGCGCTCGTATAGCAATTATCGAAGGTGAATGGGAAGACGTCATCACTTATGGTCAATCGGCCATCGAACCACTGGTAGCCACTTTGCGAAAATCTACCCAGCGCATGCGCCGCGATGCCGCGACCGCACTTGCTCGCATTGGATCAAAAGAAGCATTTAACATTTTGAGTACGCTGCTGGAAGACGATTCACTGGACCTCGCTGGCAAGGAAATAGTCGCCTGGATTCTCAAGCAATACTGCGCAGCAGAACTATCACCGCACACGATGATAGCGGTGGCGACAGTGCAGAAAGACTGGGCATCGCTAGTGTCTTACGGGGCGGAGGCAATAGCACCGCTGAAAATGTTGTTAAAAAATAGCGACGAAGACACGCGCATCGAAGCCGTTAAGAGTCTTGTTAAAATCAATACCGATCAATCACAACAGGTATTGATGGAAGCATGGGAAGATGGCGGGCAATATTTTTTGGTAAGGCTTGAAGCATCCAATGCCTGTAAAAATACTATAACTCCAGCGTGGACTACATCGCTGGTGAGAGCGTTGGGGGATGAATTGTGGCCTATTCGCACCGCAGCAGCGGGACTTCTCCAGGCTCATTCGTGGCATGCTACAACTACCGAAGAACGCATCCAACTATCGTTGGCGTGCAAAAATTGGACGCAGGTTCGCAATCATGGACATGAGGCGATTCCATTTCTCGTTGACGCATTGCATTTTAATTCCGTTGGACCGAGAGCAGCCAGCGAGTTAGCTCAGCTGGGCGAAGTTGGAATTGACGCCTTAGCGGAAGTCGCCTCCGACGCGACTAAGGATTTGGGCTTGCGCGAGATGGCTGCGATGTCCTTGGCGGACATTGGTGATGCGCGGGCCATCGAACCGCTACGGGCGATGCTTGCAGATAGAGACATGGCTATTCGCCAGTTTGCGGTTTGGACGCTAGAGCGTATGTCCTGGCAACCCCAGACAAATGCGGAACGGGTGGCGGTGTGTATCGCCCATGGCCAATGGGATGAGCTGCATAATTATGGCAGTGCAACCATCGAGGCGATGCTGTGTCTGTGTGATAATTCGTTGGCGATGTCTGACGCCTTAACGACACTTCAAAGCGTTTTAACCAAAGACAAAGGACGCGTCCCTATTCGCCAGTTGCGAGACATGGCTAGTCTGCGTGATGCCAGGCATGTCGCCTTTTGCCCTGCTAGCGATCTAACGAAACAAGAAGCTGAAATATGCTCCAGCGTTCGCCAAACCGCCAAGCATGAGTTGCTACGCCGCGGGGTATGTATGTGACCTCTGAATCACTTGGCTGCCGCAGGCCAACGAAGCTACCAATTTCTCCCATGTCGGCGTTGGTGTCCGTAAAGGCAGCGCAAAACTCAAAGCCATCTTCGGATAAGATGAAATCGAAGGTAGCGAATTAATTCTCGTCACCATTTTGTGGCTTGATTATCAACGTGACCTGATTTCCAACCATCATTGCGAACTCGCTTTCGAATGCTCTTACATTTCCAAGATTGTCAGAGATGAGCCTACGACAGAGCCATAAGCCGCTTTAGATTTTGCCGGAAAGTAACACTCATTAACTTGTGAAATTATTTTTTCTCACAGAGAACATCAATTCACCAGAACTTTGCTGAATATAATTAACGCAATCTTTATCTTTTCTTTGCACACAATCCATATAGGATGCGTAAGATGCTGCGGAAAAGTGTGACCTATAAATTTAGGGAGAATATACATGCGTCGTCGATTAATTCATTCCTTTGTTGCTTTCGTATCGTTGATATTATTTTCAAACGCGGCACTTGCTCAGGCAGACCCAACTCCGCGAGAGCAAGAACTTGAAGACATGGTCAGAGACCTTATTAGCCATGTACAAAAGCTTGAGAATCGGGTCGGCGAGCTTGAAGCTGGCAAGGGCAATGGCTCACGTTTGCAAACGCTGGAACAAGATGTTGAGCAAATTAAGAAAGACCGGCCACCTTCAGAAGACTCAGCAGAGTGGCAAAAAATTAAGGCGTGGGTAAACGACGGTAAGACGATGCGCGCTCATTGGAAAGACGGGTTGCGGCTCGAAACTTTAGACGAATCAGTCTCGTTGAAAATCGGCGGACGGATTCAATACGACTGGGCCTATTTCACGCAGAACAGTGGCCTGGAAAAGAGAATCGGTTCTGACCTTGTCAACGACAGCGAATTTCGGAGGGTGCGTGGATATATATCCGGCAAGGTTACTGACCGTATGGAATTCAAGACTCAGTACGACTTTGCTGGCGGCGATGCGGATTTCAAAGACGTTTACTTTGGATTGAAAAAGCTGCCGCACGTTGGCAATCTTCGCATTGGGCAATTCAAAGAGCCTTTCGGCCTTGAAGAGCTAACAAGCTCCAATGACATTACGTTTTTAGAGCGTAGCTTGGTAAATACATTCTCACCAAGTCGTAACGCCGGCTTTATGAT
This sequence comes from Planctomycetota bacterium, assembly GCA_024280855.1. Classification (GTDB taxonomy): domain Bacteria; phylum Planctomycetota; class Phycisphaerae; order UBA1845; family UBA1845; genus JAJRPG01. The sequence goes on from JAJRPG010000063.1 coordinate 23,304, forward strand.
TCACAACGCATCTAAAGACAAGCGAATGACCTGGGCTGCGGGTATTTTCCGACAAACCGATAGCTTTGGTGATGGACTTGGTGGGCGTGATTATAACGTCACGGCCCGCATCACTGGTCTGCCAATTTATGAGGATAAAGGTCGCAAGTTATTGCACCTCGGATTGGCTTATACTCATCAGAATTATGAAGGAAACCGGATTCGATTTCGCGCTCGACCGGAATCTCACCTCGCACCACGTTTCGTCGATACGGGCATGTTCACGGCTCAGTACGGCGACATCATTGGTACGGAAATCGCCTATGTAGACGGGCCATTCTCGGTTCAGGGCGAATACGTTTACGCCCGCATGGAGGGCAGCGACGCATTCATAAAGGATTCCGAATTCTGGGCCGCGTCTTTACAGGCTAGTTATTTCTTGACTGGTGAACATCGTCCTTACAAAACTTCCAAAGGCGTATTTGGTCACGTTAAGCCAAAGGAAAATTGGGGCAAAGATGGCGGCGAAGGCGCTTGGGAGTTAGCCGCTCGATACTCTTACTTAACCTTGAACGATGGTTGGGTTAAGGGTGGCCGGCTCAAGGATTTGACGCTGGGCGTGAATTGGTATCTCAATCCTAACATGCGAATGATGTGGAACTATGTATATGCTGATGCTGCTAAGGAGGGTTATGCAAACATGTTCCAGTGGCGATTCCAGTTTACATTCTAAGCATTTCATACGTTGTAAAACTTTTTGTTAAATGACCAAAGCGTCAAAAAAATAACCAACGCTGATTAGTAGCTCGTCGCTCGATCAGGATAAGATTTTGAAACTTAATCAATGCGAAGGAGCAAATAATGATTAACCGTATTTATAAAACTGTAGCAGTTCTGGCTTGTGCTGGCTGCATGGGATTCGTCGGCTGCAACGCCGGTAGACTCACCGACGACATCAGTGAACTGACCCAAAGCACCATCGTGGACCTAGGCACAATCCTAGCCCAAGCAGCCGTGGACAATACTTTTCGCGATAACAATTAGCAAAATTTATTGCATACAGGGCTGGTCGCAGATTTCCTGCGGCCAGCCCTTTTTTCGCTCTAGCCTGATCGAATTTTCCCCCACTCCAATTCATATCTACGTCCGCCGTACGACTGGCGTCGAAAATTTCTTATAAATTATGCAATGGAATAAAACTTGCTGCGATTCTTGTCTAAATGTACATTGCGTACAGAAAGTTTGGTACATCATGCGCATGAGGTATAGCGCAGACCATCCGAAAATTGATCGCTAATAGTTGTAAGATTACCAAGGAATGAACGAATGATTCTCAACTTGATATCCAGATACCGACCTTATCTAATCTCTATCATACTACTGATAGCCATCCTGGCGGGCCAATCTTCCGCGCTTGCGCAGCGTTGTTGCGGGCCTAACAGTTTACAACATTGGAAACAGCAGCAGGCTAACGGTAGTTGGACGACATCTTCGCCCACCATCATGCAACATCACGGCGAGTCCGAATCCTCTGATGATGAAGATGAAAAAAAGGAAGACGATGAGGACGAAGAAAAAGAGAAATGGGATGTAGATAATCCGCCCGGACCTTGGGAAGATATAAAAATCAATACGGACGAAGGCACATGGATATCACTCGATGTCAGTCCAGACGGTAAAGAAATCGTGTTCGACATGCTCGGCGATCTTTACCTTTTGCCTATAGAAGGTGGAAATGCCAAGTCGCTGACATCCGGTATCTCCTGGGATATGCAGCCAAAGTTTAGCCCGGATGGCAAGCGTGTCGTGTTCACTTCTGATCGAGGTGGTGGCGACAATGTGTGGATCATCAACCACGATGGCAGCGACCCCGAAGCTGTCACTGACGAAGATTTCCATTTATTAAACAGCCCCGCATGGACGCCCGATGGCCAATACATTGTTGCGAGAAAGCACTTCACGTCTCGGCGCTCCATCGGCTCTGGTGAAATGTGGCTATATCACCACTCCGGCGGCAAAGGCTTGCAAATGACGAAGAAGCCCAATGATCAAAAAGATGTTGGCGAGCCAGCGTTTTCTCCGGACGGAAAGTATCTGTATTTCAGCCAGGACACGACGCCGGGAAAAGTTTTTGAATATAACAAAGACCCCAACAAGCAAATATATATCATTAAAAGATTGGATCGTGAAAACGGAGACATCGAAGACTACGTCACCGGGCCTGGCGGGTCTATTCGGCCAACGCCATCACCTGATGGTAAATCGCTAGCTTTTGTTAGGCGCGTGCGCAATACGAGCGTGCTATTTATCAAGGATATTGCGTCAGGCCAGGAATTCCCGATCTATGACAAACTTGAACGTGACATGCAGGAAACCTGGGCGATTCACGGCGTTTATCCTACATTTGCGTGGCTGCCGGATAGCGAATCTATCGTCTTTTGGGCAGGTGGAAAAATTCACCGGATCAACTTAGGATCGAAACAAGTTAGCGATATTCCTTTTCATATAGAAGACATTCGCAAAGTAGCGAAGGCGCTGCGCGTACCGGTCGAGGTGGCTCCAGATTCATTCGACGTCAAAATTTTGCGTTGGGCGTCTGTATCCCCCACTGGCGATACTGTC
>JAJRPG010000064.1 GCA_024280855.1 Planctomycetota bacterium
AGACATGATAGCAGAGAGCTACGAATCAAGGTATTAGACAAACCTCTCGCGACGACGTGAGCGGATCAGAAAATGTGCAGGAAAATTCTGTCAGGAAAACACTTGAAAGAAAAACTCTTTCAGGTATGGGCCACCCGGCATTCCCTCTTCGTCATGCGGTCATTTTTTTATTGATTCTAGGCAAATGTCCTGTAGAATGATGTCCTGAACAAGAGTTTAATCTAGGTCAATATCTTTTCAACAGTCAGGGGTAGCCACAAGCAAATTGCAGTTGAACATCGTGGCTGAAATAGGAAACAATCATGTACACAAACCATTCACATCGCACGCGGGCCTCATATGGATGCGTAGGTATCGTTTTTTTACTCAGCTGGGGCTTGTATGCACAGGCTCAGCAAGTGCCGCTTTATTACGATTATATCGAAAATGGAAAACTAAGCGGCGGACGCATCCTCATTGACATGGCTGACCCCATACAGCGGGCGACGTTTGGTCTAGACGGACACGCCGCACGCGGGCAATGGCCTGTGACGACATTGGTCGATAGCGGCCCTCCAGCCAATCGGATCAATATTGTGATCGTGGGTGACGGCTACACCGCTTCGGAGATGGGCCAATACACGGCAGACGTAGACAACCTCTTGGCATCCTTCTTTAGTGACGAGCCAATGGATGCCTACGCTAGCTTCTTCAACGTTTACCGCGTCGATGTGCCTTCTAACGAATCAGGGGTGGACGAACCAGTCTTAGGCATCTTCCGCGACACAGCCTTGGACATGGCCTACGATTGCGGCGGCATTGCTCGCTTGTTATGCGTAAACGTTAGCAAGGCCTATGCAGCTGCAGCATCTGCACCAGCGATCGATCAAGTCCTCGTCCTCGCCAACTCTACGCGTTATGGCGGTGCTGGGTATGGCTCACAAAATCTTGGTACACTTGCTGGCGGCAACTCATCAGCCGTGGAAATCGCCATCCATGAATTCGGACACTCATTCGCCGATCTCGCAGACGAATATGATTATTCCGACGGCGCAACTTATACAGGCGGAGAATTCTCCACACCAAATGTTAGTATCTTCGACGAAACCACGCAGGTTTCAACGCAGCAGAAATGGTGGCGATGGATGGATTTATCCAACGTCTCAACTTTCGAAGGCGGGGCATACAATCAGTTCGGCGTCTATCGCCCGACAACGAACTCGAAGATGCGGTCTCTCGGTCAACCGTTCGGGGAGGTAAACACCGAACAATTTGTACGGAAAATGTACCAGGAGGTGTCGCCCATCGACGACGCCACGCCATCAAGCGGCTCACCAATATCGGCTTGTTCATCGTTTTTCGTAACGCCGACCAACCCAGTCGATCACCAACTAGATATTCAATGGACATTAGACGGCTCGGACCTTGTCGGGGAAACAGCCACAACCTACACACCCGACCTTGGTACTCTTACATCTGGTCTATACACCGTTGGTGTTGTGGTTATAGATTCCACCGCACGTATCCGCGACGAATCGCTGCGCACTTCCCTGATGACAGCTGCGCGGCAATGGCAGATCGAAGTACTCGGTACATCAGGAGAGTGCAGCGCGCCATTCACCTTGGCCGGCGAATCTGGTTTTGAAAAGGATCGCTATGTTTCCTTTGGCCCAAATCCGAATACGACTAACGAAGTAGCCACGCGAATCACTCGGGTCGGTAGTACCACAGATAAATTTGTAGATTGCACAAGTCTGGATGATTTGAGTGCAGACGGTGTTTACGCCGCGTTGATCGATGGCCCACTACCCGCTCCACCTGACGGAACATACTACTGCGATTTAAGCGATATTACTACAGGATTACATGTCCGAGGATGTAGCGTAGTGCCTGGGAATATGTATGACGTATCGGTGACCCTAGATGGCAATTCTTATTCGCCTTCAATTACAATTTCTACAACGCCGCCTCAAATAGATGCTGGTCGTCATTTTGGCGATATAGTCGGCGGCCTTGTTGCAAACATTTGGACCGCGCCTGACGGGTTGGTTACAGCGAGCGACATCGTGGCTGTTGTTCAAAAGTTTCAACTTGTAGCTACCGCCCCCATCTTAGCCAGGGTGAATAATGTCGGCGAAGTGCCAAGTACAATCGTGACAGCAGGCGGTGACGTCTTACGCGCCGTACAGGCATTTGCGGCTGTCGAGTTTGGTTATGGTGTGACAAGTTGTTTAACAGGCACGTGCGTACCGCCCCAGGGAGGGATGTGTGAGTAATGATTGATGCATCACCGACTCACCCATGTCCAAAAAGAAGGACATGGGCAACCCGGCCATCTACCAGCAATTTAAGTAGAAAATCAAATTGTATATCTGTGATTGTGTAATTGCTTGCGCCGACGTGTAGCCAAATCGTTAATGCTTCCGCCATTCTGTTCCACCGCGTATCGATAGAGACGTTGCCAGTGTTGTCCATTCACGAATTTTGGATTCTCTCGCATGAATCGTTCGATATAGATATGAAGGGGATTCATGTGGCTTTGAGACTCATCCAAGTAATATGCAGTATACGATAGGGGGTGTATTTCGAATGTCGTACTGATGTCACGTTTCACAACATGGCTTGCAAGCACACTCAAATTCAATAATCCTCTGCTGCCGAAAAAACTTGGCTCCCATTGAGAAAGAACAAAAAGACAGTCACTCAAGTGATACATCAAGTCACAGCCGCGCAGGCGATATATCCCGTCGACAGCTCCTTGCCCAAGAATCAATCCGGACCTGAATTCATCATATAGCCCACGTTCCCTGCCGTGAAACTCTTTGCCATCACATTCAATTGCAATACGACGGTCGCCTTTGCTTATAACAAAATCAATAAAAAAAGTTCCTGAAATAGTGTCAACTTGAACTTGTTTTTCAAACTCAGTTTGACAATCGAGATACTTAATTATATTCAGTGCAAAGAGGTCTTCTAGTGGACTATCGTAGGGTGGATCGTACAGAGGACCACTGAAGTTAATGGCTGATTTTTCGCACATGTCCATGAACACATTTTATGGTACAGGATTCGTACGTCAATTTCACTGCGAGTGGCGTCCCCCTTCTACGCCACATCCGACCTCGGCACATCCAACTGCCTAGCCGTTAAATCAACGGGCTGGATTTCTGCGATGTCGTCGCCACCAGCTGCGCCTAGCTCTTTGAAGCGCCTCGTGCTGGGCAATATGCGATGCTCTAACGAGCCGACGGCTCCGTTGTAGGCTTCTACCGACCGCGATAGGTTCTTACCAATCTTTTCAAAGTGGGTAACAAAAGCGCTCATCCGGTCGTACAACTCTCTACCCAATTGCGAAATTTTCTCCGCGCTCTGAGCCGCCTGCTCCTGACGCCAGCCATAGGAGATTGCCCGCAGCAGCGCGATGAGCGTCGTCGGCGAAGCTAAGATCACTTTATTCTCAATGGCGTTTTCAATAAGGGTCGGGTCTACATCCACAGCTGCGCTGAAAAATGATTCGCCGGGCAAAAACAAAACCACGAACTCCGGCGTCTCTCCCAACTTGTCCCAATAGGATTTGCTAGACAGCTCCTTCACCCGGCTACGAACCTGCATCGCGTGACGTTCGAGACACTTCTTCCGAGCGGCTTCGTCTGGCGCTCCAACGGCATCGAGATAGGCCTGCAAGACAGCTTTCGCATCGACCACCACAGATCGCCCGCCCGGCAAACGCCCGACCATGTCCGGGCGAAATCGGCCATCCTCCGTGTTCACGCTGACCTGCTGATCGAAGTCGCAATGCTCGCTCATCCCAGCTAACTCCGCCGCTCGCTTGAGAGCTAACTCTCCCCACTGCCCACGAACTTTCGGATCGCGCAGCGCGGTGGCTAACTGCCCTGCTTGCTGCTGCAACTCCTTATTGCTGACAGCCATTGCTTTGACCTGCTCTTGCAGTGAGCCATAAGCCGTCTGGCGAGATTTCTCCATGCCCTGAATCTGCGTTTCATATCGCGTGAGGGCATCGGCTAATGGCTTCACCAAACCCTTGATAGCCTCCTCACGCTTTCCGAGGTCGCCCTTGGCATCACTCATGACAACTTCGAGAGACTTCTTCGCAATGACCAGGAATTGCTCGGTATTGACCTGCAGCGCCTTAGCTGACAAAGCCTCGAAGGAATCTTTGAGTTTCTTCTGAGCGTCATCAAGGAGCTTTTGCTGAGCCTCAAAACGCAGGGCTGATTCTTCGAGCTTGGTCTTAGCCTGAATGCATTGCTGACGCTCGTCGTCGAGCTGCTCACGCAACGCCTCAGCCGTCTGCTGTCGCTCGTCAGATTGAGTCCGCACCTCTTCCAGCGCACGCTCAGCCGAGGCGAGTTGCGACGATAAAGACGATTGTTGCTGCTGTGCAGTGAGTTTGTGTCGGCTGGAAGCTATTATCCAAGCGATGACGCTGCCGACAGCCAATCCGCCCAGGCCAAGGATGGTTTCTAACATGAGAATCTTTCCAGCATGATTTTGCGTCCGGTTCGAGCATGTCTGATGCAAAGCGACTTGCCAATCGGCTCGAAACCGCCGCAGGCAATGCAAGCTAATTATCCCGCTCTACCCCCAAACGAGCAACCCCGACCGGGCGAGGTGAAAGTCGCAAAAACCAGGAAAAAACCGCACCTGGAAAAATATCCTTGGCCAATATACCTGGCTTTGGGTTGACCAAAATGGTTCGCAGACTACTATCTCGACGCAATGTCATGCGTTTAATCAGACGTGGGCCATGATGGCTATCTGGTTAGAGCGTGATTCGAGGATGTAGCTCAGTTGGTAGAGCAACGGCCTTTTAAGCCGTGGGTCCTGGGTTCGAGTCCCAGCATCCTCAGTTACGATAAGCGCGGAATCCATCTAATTACTAACCGCCAGATATAACGTAGCGGTCAAACTACAGCTATGACCGCTTGGCTATCCCAATACAAAGCGACTGGGATGCCAAGACGGTCTTGCCGCAAGTCACGACGGCTTATCCAACAAGACTTCAATTCAACAAATACCTCACACGCATCATCCGTGAACTGCGACTATGGATTGAAGCTCAATTGCAACATCGCGAAGTCACGCAGGTCTACATGCTCATTAGCGTCAAAATCAACACATACACAGCCAAAGTTCGCCACATCTGCGGGACCAAATAGGCACTCTACAAGATTGGCCGCATCACCCAGATCAATAATGCCGTCATCATGACACTCACCATTTTCGTAGGCCCCCATATCCAGATAGGTCAAAACGCCAACCCCCGTGTCCACGACGTCAATGTTGTCAATGTTGTCAATGACACGGTCCTTACCGTCGAGATCGACAGGGCCGCCATCACTTTCTAAGTAAGCATCATAATCTGCCGCATCAATACAAGGCGAATCAGCCATGAGGCGCAGATCGTCGTCTTCGGTGCCAGCAACCCCGTCAGGCCCAAGCGGATCAACGAATAACGGATCAGCGTCGATGTTCCCGCCACCATCATCGCCAAGGATGACATCCCAATTCGCACTTCCACCACTACCTTCGATGTCGCTATAAGCAATCAACATCGTACTATTGTCGCTGATTATCTCATCAGGACTATCGCCCCACATGATACAGTTGGTTATTGTGGCGATGGAGGACAATTTGCTGTACATCCCACCGCCACGATTGGCCACGTTTCTGTTAAACGAACAATTAGCAAGTATGGGGTTGCCATCACTATTGGAAATCCCACCCCCCGAATCAATGGCGTGGTTTCCACTGAATTGGCAATTGGTTAGCGTCGATTTGCCACCCCAATTTATCATCCCGCCACCGTTTCGGGCTATATTCCCGCTAAGCGAACAGTTAATCAATGAAGCGGAGTTACGATTGCCAATGCCACCGCCACTGTCACCGGCCCTGTTTTCAAGGAAGGTGCAATTAGACAATGTCATTGTGCCCCTATTATTTATTCCGCCACCATTCTCATCAGCCATATTTCGACTGAACATGCAATTGTTCAACGTCAGTCCATCACCATAATTCAACACCCCGCCTCCTTCTCTTTCCACCTCGTTTCCAATAAAAGAACAGTTGGTTAACGTCGAGGTGGAGGAGCCACCGTTGTACACTCCGCCTCCACCAACAGCATTGTTGCCATTGAACATACAGTTGATCAATAATGGGTCTGAGACACCGTTATACATCCCACCGCCAGCTCCGTCGGCGTAGTTGTCGCGGAATACACAGTTGGTTATCGCCGGGCTGCTGTCGCTATTAAACATACCGCCACCGAACCTCGCCGCGTTACCACTGAAGATGCAGTTATTGACTGTCGGACTGCTCCCGTCATTATGCATACCTCCACCTCTCGATGGCCAATCAAAAAAGGGCCTGGTCCCAATCCCACCTGTAATCGTGAACCCCTCTAGCACCGTCGCCGCCGTCTCACCATTGACGCAGCTAACCACCGAATAACCCTTCCCTACATCCACCTCGTCAGCTGCGTCAATGACAGTTAACGCCGGGCCATCTTGACCGCGCACAGCTATCGCCTTGCCAAGAAAATCGATGGTCTCGAAATATCTACCCGGCGTTGCGAGACACTCTTGGAAATCCTCAGCCGCGTCTATACATGCCTGAATCGTGCAGTAAGACGTGCCCCTCGTTGTATTGTGAACCGGCAATGACGGAGATTGGTTTTCGTGCGCCCCCATGTCTACCCTGCAAACGATGCGAGACAAGCCACCTAAGTCCGTCGTAACGCCTGCCGGAATAGCCGCGTTATTGCCCGCGTTATTCGCTGGCGAATCTGACATTAGACGAAGGTCATCATCCGCCGAACCAGCTATACCATCAGCGCCAAGTGGACTAACAAATAACGGATCAACGTCAATGTTGCCGCCGCCGTCCAAGCCCATCCATGGGTTCCAAGCTAAACTACCGCCACTATGGCCAATGTCGCAATAGGAAACCGCTGGCATGCTGCCACTGATGTTGACCATATCGTTCGGACTATTGCCCCACAAAATACAGTTAGTCATCGTGGGACTACTGCCAAAGTTGTTAGACATTCCGCCGCCATCTTCGCTCGTGGTCGAATTACCACTGAACGTACAGTTGGTCATCATGGGGCTGGAAGAGTTAAAGTTATACATCCCCCCGCCACCGAACTCAGCCGTGTTCCCACTGAACGCGCAATTCGTCACTGTCGGACTAGCGAAGCTGTTAAACATCCCCCCGCCAAAAGCAGATGTATTGCCTCTGAATATACAGTTAGCCACGGTCGGGCTGCTGCCATCGTTAATCATCCCTCCACCAACAGAATCCACGAAGGCGACCGCGTCTCCAACGCCTCCTGTAATGGTGAATCCATCTAACACCGTCGCCTCCGTCTCACCACTAACACAACGAACAACCGAGACACCATCCCCAAAATTCAGGACACGCGACGCATCAATTGTGGTCGTCGCCGGGCCATCCAAGCTACGCACGGTAATTGCCTTACCTAAGAAATCGATTGACTCATAATAAGTCCCAGGCTCAGCTACGCACTCGTCCGAATCCGCTGCGGCGTCTATGCATTCCTGAATGGTGCAATAGAAAACATCCAACGTCGTATTGTGGACCCGCAACGGTGGAGAATGATTTTCATAGGCACCCAAATCTACCCGCTGACAAACGAAACGCGGCAATCCATCCAGGTCCGTGGTTACACCAGCCGGAACAGCTAGGTCATTACCTATGTTAATGACAGGCGAGCCGGTTAGAAGTCGCAGGTCGTCGTCATCGCTACCAGCGACGCCATCAGGCCCAAGCGGATTAACGAATTGCGGATCAACATCTATATTGTGACCTCCGTCCAAGCCCAACATTGAATTCCACGCAGCACTGCCACCGCTTCCGCCAATGTCGCAATAGGCGAATGTCGGCAAACTAGGAAACACGAAGTCGACTTGGTTGGACATCTCATCTGGGCTGTTGCTCCACAGTATGCAATTTGTCAGTTTAGGACTTGAAAATTGGTTATACATCCCTCCACCAATATCATCAGCTGTGTTTCCGCTGAAAGTGCAGTTGATTAATGTGGGGTCGCCAGACCTATTGAACATACCACCACCTTGGATATAAGCCAAATTTCCGCTGAGCAGACAGTTAGTAAACGTTACGCCAGACCCACTTCGGTTGTATATACCGCCACCATAGCTTGAAATATTGCCAGTGAACACGCAGGCAGTTATCGTGGAACTATCTCTAGAATTGAGCATACCACCACCAAAACCATCGGCCTTATTCCTACTGAACAGGCAGTTGATTAATGTTATGTTCGAACTTAGACTGAGCATACCTCCACCTCCCGACTCAGCCGTATTTTCATTAAAACTGCAATTCGTAAAAGTCGGGTTACTCCGGTGGTTGCTTATTCCGCCGCCACTATTGGAAATGTTATTGTCAAAAATGCAATTCATCACCGTCGGGCTAGCTTGTCTATTATACATCCCACCGCCGCTGCTTGCCCTATTACCACTAAACATACAATTGATAACGGTCGGGCTACTGCCATCATTATACATACCTCCTCCAGTTGGATTTACTGTGACGGAAGTGTCCCCAGTCCCACCCGTAATCGTGAATCCATCCAACACCGTCGCAACTGTCTCACCACTAACGCAACGAACCACTGACACACCGTCGCCCAAATCCGGCACATTCGACGCATCAATAATCGTCGTCGCCGCACCATCAGAGCTACGCAACTCAATCGCCTTGCCGTTGAAATTGATCGACTCGAAATATGTTCCAGGCGAAACCTCAACGGTGTCACCATCAATGGAGGCGGCTATAGCTACCTGAATTCCGCAATAGGGATCAACCAAGCTCCCCGCTCCGGAATTTGGACAAGTATCGTCGTCAACGTATCGAGTCGTCTGCCCAAACGCAGTGCAAGACAATCCCAGCATGATGGCCATCGCTGAAAGCCCTGGCCTAAGTAACCGTTCACCGCTCGTGTTTCGTGTAGTCCTCATAACATGCCCTCTAAAAATATGCACACCGATCAATAGATCACACCTGTCACAAAACAAAACCACGCAATCACATAGAGAAAGCGTTTAATCTATTTGTGACTTACAAGGGCAGCGCGCACCTCACCCAAATGCTCGATAGCGCATGCGCCACAAACCATGAGAGATATCACTATGCGTGCGCAACCATAGCGCACACACCAGGAGGGGATTCGATTTTCTTGGCTGGCTTAGTTAATCAAGGAAGGAACGAAAAAAAATAAACTGAAAATGACGAATAATCGCATTGCGATTTATTGCTTACAAAATCTTGCAAGCAAAGATATATATTGTCTTCCCTCAACAAACTTACACTACCCAAGTCCTCCGATAACACTCTCCTTGTACCCATAACATCTATAGGCCTGCAAAATCTGAAAGTCAATGACGGCTTTGGAAACTTCACAATCGCGTAGGGCACGGTCGTTCTTTCGTCTACTGGCGAAAGATTGACCTACCTGAACTAATGACCAATTGCAACAGTAAGTAGGTCAGGCTATTGCCTGACGCGAGCGCCAACCAAACATCAAATTGTAATGAGTTTCGGGTGCCCCATTCTTTGCCTACTGGCAAAGGGTGGGGGAAGGATTCTTTTCGCCAACTCACCCCACACAACTCCAAACACCGCCCTGTAGGGCACGGTCGTTCTTTCGCTTACTGGCGAAAGGTTGACCTGCCTGAACTATCTAGACACATATGACCACCGAAGAGCCAAACTATACCAACCGACGCGGGCATCAAACACGGCTCACGCATAACTGTTGACACGCAATGGTCAAGGCAGGTCTACGACCGTGCCCTACAAAACGCGCAACATGCTATAAATTTTCTCGGCGGCTTACGTTAATTGACCTAGCTAATCCGTGCGTCACACAAAAAAACGAAGCCGCCCACGATAGATAACTTCGTGAGCGGCTTCGCTGATAGTTCTGTCTTTTATTGAACCGAATCTCGGCAGAGTTATTTCTTAACCTCAGCCACCGAATTCAATTCGCCATACTCATTCGTTTCGATATTAGAATTATTAATATCGTGCGTCCATCGGCCATCCACCACCAGACGATAACGATAACGACCCTGAGGAAGCTTTAACCGAGCCACGAAATCGCCGGCGTCCCGCCGCTCCATCGGTGTCGTGTGCGGCATCCAATCGTTAAAGTCACCAGCTAACTGCACCTCTGTCGCGTCTGGCTGATTGCTTTGGAAAATCGTAACTTCACCTTCCTGCCTGACGCCATAAATAGCTTCAATCTTCGCATCAACTTGCTCCGGCGTACTCTCATAAGCAGGCGTCGTTTCACGCGCAATTGGTTTAACATCAACCGACTCCAGGCGAGACGCTTGCGAGAATGTAGACGGTATTACAGATGGCGTTACAACTGTCGGTTTCACATCAACGACCGTTGGCTTTATCTCAGCAGGTACCAATTTTTCCGGGCTGGCGAACTGGGGCAACTGAGGCTTCGGTAACGCCTTAGGCATTTCCGTTGTCGTGAAAGTCACCGGCGTCTTTATCTCGGCATTCTGAGAAACAGGCGCGACCAATGCTTGTGGAGCAACCGGCGCGGGCTTGGGAGCCATACTAACCGGAGCAGAAGGAGTAGCCGAAGTAGACTGCGTAGCCGTTGGCGCAACAGGTGTAATTGTTGCAACCGCAGGCGCAACTACAGGCGAGCTAGCCACGACAACTGAATGTGCTGGTGAAGTCTCAAGTCGCGCTGGCACACTTGGCGTGACAGACTCTCGAACCTCATCTCGCGTAGGCAACGCCACAGGGTCACGAGGCCCAACCAGCGTCGTCGTAGTCGCAAGAAGCCGTTCAGCGTCAGCCGCCAGTCTTTCAACATGCTCCAATATGTCGGCCGTAGCTACATCCACAACCTCACCCGCAAGAATCTCTCTCGCTAGCTTCTGGAAATCCTTTGCACCCATACTCGTCGGGGCAAATTCCGTGATTGGCTGGCCATAACTAACGCTTTCTTTTAGCTTCGTATTAAAATTGATGATCGTCTCAAACACAATGCCCTTATACCGACTACGCAACTCAGCCAAAACTTCACGAGCCAGCTTAGTGCGCACATCATATTGATTCGGCAACACCCGAGCGTTTGGATTTTTACCGCGCTTCTGACACAAATTTTCAACCGTAGCGAGCTGTTGCGTCAGACCATGTAGTGAGAAATAACCCGTATCCACAGGAATAATAATGTCATCAGCCGAACATAAACCATTACGCATCAATGCGCCGTAATGAGGCGGGCAATCAATAATACAATAGTCATATCGATTGTTCGTAGCTGAGAGCAACTCGCGCAGGAGCGTATCAGCATCCTCACGATCACCGACTTTTGGCTCAAAGCCCGCAAGATTCCCGCGCGACGGCGCTAAATCAAGATTAGGCGTGATCTGCCAGGTCACCCGCGCAAGCTCCATAGGCTCACCTTCGACCTGAGCAACCAAACAGTCCCGAATCGATAAATCAATCTGCTCGTCGGGGACAGCCATGCCCAATGCGCAGTGCCCCTGTGGATCAAGGTCCACCAGCAACACGCGACGACTCTCCCTCGCTAGGGACGCAGCTAAGTTAATGGCTACTGTGGTCTTGCCACAGCCACCTTTTTGATTGGCAATTGTAATTGTACGCACAGGAATACCCTCACGTTTTCATGAGGGAGGCGAATAGGGAACCCCGCATCGATATGCCGCCTCCTGCTGCATATCGAACGGCTATAACGGTAGAGACGTCCGGTTTTACGGCATCCTGCCGACCAGGTTGACCGCGCCATATCGCGACACACCACAAATGGAGATCACGACCTACATCCCGAAGTATCGGTTTTCAGTACTGGAATCCTTCAACGGTTTTTCGCATAGACCGAAAAAAACATTCACTACGATACTGATATAGCCCGACGACGCTCTTTTTACCCTGAGATGCACATCTGTAAACTACACGCACAAAATTTCACAGATAATTTAATATGAAAACTGACACCGTAACAATTTCACAGGCACGACCATAAAGCTACTTTTCCCAACAAGCGACCCAATGGTTTTTACTTATCTCTTGCAAATGTGGCGCATCGGAAGACGTGCTTGGATTTGAGAGAGCGCAGTCGGCTAAAATCAAGCCGATCTCGCCGTTTTGGCTCTCAATTGTTTTTCGTCCCCCCTTGGAAGCCATTTGTGAGGAGAGTGTACACCTCGGATGAAACGGACAGCCTGCTGGCTTATGTACTCTTGTCGGCGGCGAACCTGCTATCACCGGCAGGCGGTCAACTTTTGTATGTAACTGCGGGGCACAAGCTAATAACGCTTTCGTATATGGATGCCCCGGCGTCGAAAGAACCTTCTGCGATTGGCCATGCTCCACTATTTTGCCTGCGTACATCACATAAGTATACGCCGCTCGCTGGGCGACCAAACCCAAGTCGTGCGTAATGAATAATACGCTCATCCCTGTTTCAGATTGCAAATTCCCGATCAAATCAAGGATTTCCTTTTGCGTGGTCACGTCCAGCGCCGTCGTCGGCTCATCCGCAATCAATAGCGCAGGCTCACAGGCCAGCGCCATAGCTATCATGACGCGCTGCTTCATCCCGCCTGACAATTGGTGCGGATAATGATCCACCTTTTGCCCCGCATCTGCAATGCCAACCCGTGTCAGTAACGCCATCGCCTCTTGCTTAGCCTCGCGTGGGTTCATGTCCCGATGCAACAAGATAGCCTCGATAATTTGCGATCCAACGGTAAACACCGGGTTCAATGAGGTCATAGGTTCCTGAAAAATCATCGCGATACGAGAGCCTCGCACTTCACGCATTTGCTTGTCAGATAGCGTTAGCAAATCGATAGCCCCCGCCCCATCGCCGACATTCAAATGTATATACGATCCACGCACACATGCCGGCGGCTGAGGCAGCAATCTCATGAGTGCCAGCGCGGTTGCACTTTTACCGCTCCCACTCTCACCCACCAAAGCCACCGCCTGCCCGAATGGAATACCAAGCGAGACGTCATCGACAGCCAAGTGATCTAGACTATCAACTGCGAAGGTCACAGATAATCCATCAATAGTGAGTAAGTTAGTTTGCGACATCGTCCGTGGTTCTTACCTCTTTTGTAGGTCGGGTCATCGACCCGACGTTTCTTGGCGTGCCGGGTCGATCACCCGGCCTAAATTGCTCCGTTGCGACTATTTGTATTGGCGGGCAGCAGCCCATCATGCCTCACCTCAACCATGTCAAAACAAATCTTCCTGACATTTTTTCTTCTTTGAGATGAAGAATGCACTTTTGAAGCATAGAAACCCTGCCATTAGGCAAAGAAGCGTAATAAAAACTGTAACGACGACGCCGCAAACTATAATTGGCATTAAGTGGGAAAATCTTGAGGGTGGTTTACCTGCACAAATCGCAGCACAAATTAATGCACCACTCACCGAGAAAAAGAAGATCCCCATAATCATCTGGCGAACAATATCTCCAAACGAATATCTCTTGCTAGGGTTTTCATCAACATGAACGTTTTTATACATCCTAATAAGACTGAATAATAATCCTAATAAATATGAATCATTACGATTAGGCGTATTCGTAACACAACTCCAAATGCACTCGGCCATAATGCATGCGTTCGGGAGAATCCATAGGAAAGCTAATGCCAGGTAATAGCTCCAGCCAGTAACGTCCAATTGCAATATCAGAGTAGCAAAGCAATTGAATAAAGTCGCTATTAGCACAGTAATCGTTATCTTATACGTCCAAAATGCTCTAGCCGACATCTTTACCATAATACTACACTCACAGAATTTAATTGGCTTAACAATAATGATCTTTAAGTTTTGTAGGTCGGGTCATCGACCCGACGTTTCTTGGCGTGCCGGGTCGATGCCCAACCTACTTCAATAACCAATCTGCGGCTGACAACATATAACTCACCACGTCCGCGCGGGTTGAAACCCGCGGCTCTTTTTTTAACACTCATATCAAAGTCGCCTGCGACGATTTCGGATCTATGGCGTCACGCACACCATCACCGATAAAGTTCAACGCAATTAGTGTCACAACTAAAGCACCACAAGGAAAGGCAATTAACCACCAAAACCCTACAAACGCATTCACCGATTCCACACCGTCCGCGGCTAACCTCCCCAGCGACGGAATGGGCTGCTGCACACCAATCCCCAAAAAGCTCAGGAATGATTCTTGCAAAATCGCTTGCGGAATAACCAGCGTCGCATAAATTACGATAGGCCCCGCGACGTTAGGCAATATGTGACGACGCAGCAAGTAGAATACACCCGCACCATTCGCCCGCGCGGCTTCTACAAAAGGCTGCGTACGAAGTGACAACACTTGCCCACGCACCACACGGGCCAGCGTCAGCCAACTCACGCCGCCAATAGCTACGACCAGAATAATTAACTGCGCCAACATGGCATGACCATCCAACAAACTCGTAAGCGGGCGCGTGATAGCTACCTTCATTAAAATCACCATAAGAATATACGGAAGCGAATATAGCACGTCTACCATGCGCATCATCATCGCATCAACTCGGCCACCCATCAAAGCCGCCGTCGCGCCCCAGGTGGAACCGACGACCACAGCTACGAATGCCGCGCACCCACCGATGATTAAACTCAACAACGTCGCGGGAAGAATACGACACAGTAAACTTCTACCCAAATCGTCATGTCCCATCCATGACGTCGCCCGCCAGGCAAACCGATCAAGCCTAGGCCAGTCGCTACGCACACCATGATTTAATGCTTTCCCGTAGGCATCAAACGCAACGGCGGGCAAAGTCATCGGGGCAGCCCGCACCGCGCTATCCAGCGACTGAACATTGTACCACCGCGTAGTCCACGGCAGTGAAGCCAACGCGATGAGTAACACCGTAGCAAAAACAACCAGACCAACCACGGCGAATCGGTTCGCGCAAAACCTTAGCCAACAGCTTTTTCTTCCGGAAACCAAACTATCTGCTGCGCCGTTTGTCATCAGTAAGCCATCGTGATTCTTGGGTCAAGCCAAGCGTATAGAATATCAATTGCAAAGTTCAGCGAAATGAGCAATACGGAAAACACCAGTACCGTACTCATGATTAAACCTGCGTCGGCATTGAGTGCGGCGTTCACAAAATGCTGCCCCATTCCGGGTACGCCGAAAACTTTTTCTACCACAAATGAACCGGTAACAGCCTGGGCAGTAGCAGGCCCGACATAACTCAGCACAGGTAAAAACGCGACTTTCAAAGCATGCGTCCACAACACATCGCGCGGCTCAACCCCCTTCGCAATTGCGGTACGAATGTAGTCACTGCTAAGCGCATCGAGCATAGCCATGCGTGTCAGTCGGCAAATATAAGCAATAAAAGGTAGCGATAAGGTTATCACCGGAAGCGGCAGATGCCAAAGCGTGCCCCAACCGCCAATCGGAAGGATGGGCCAAGCTACGGCAAATAATGCCATCAAGGCGGCACCGGAAACAAACGTCGGCAGCGAAATGCCGATCAGCACCCCGGAAACAATAGACACATCCACCCACGAATTACGCCGCGAAGCGCTAATCACACCAAGCGGCACACCGATCAGCACCGCAACAAGTATAGCTAAGATGCCAATGGTCGCGGAGATGGGAAGCGCCTGTGCGACGATTTGCGTGCAGGTCCAATCGTTATAAGTAAACGATGGGCCAAAATCCAACCTAACTGCGCCACCTAGAAATTCCCAAAAGTATAGCCAATTGTTATCCATGCTATACTGTGCCCGCAGCGCACGCTCGACTTCGATGGGCATATTGCGATCGGATTGTTGAAACGGTTTTCCGGGAATCATCACGACCATAAAAAACGTGATGACATAAACGGCTATCAACGTAACAATCGCCCAGGATAGTCGTCTTGCGAGGTGTCGAATCATCGCTCAACACTCACATATTGAAAAGGAAACCACAATCGAGGATTCGGAAATAGTCCCGACACACTCGGCTTAATCGCGATCGGCGAGGCATAATGCAGCAGCGGGATGATCGGGAAATCTTCCTCGACGATCATGCGCTCTGCATCAGCGAGCAGTTTTAACCGCTGGGTTTCGTTCGTCGTATTTCGTGCGCGATCAAGCAAGGCATCGTAGACCTTGTTGCTATAACCACTGTCGTTATTGCCATTACCTGTATCGAAGCAACCTAGAAAAGTTGTCGGATCGTAGTAATCACCGTACCAATTTCCACGAGCGATCATAAACTGATGATTAGCCTTGCTCTGGGCAAATGATTTTGTCTCCTGACAACGTAGTTCCACCTTCGCGCCGAGGTTCGTTTCCCACATATGAGCTAGCGCCTGACACACCCGTTCATCAGATGGCACATATAACAACGTCACGGCTGGCAAACCTTCTCCATCAGGATAGCCGGACTTTTCAAGAAGATTTTTGGCTTGGGCTATGTCCATCTGCAAGCCCGCCGGCGAATGATAACCCGCCAACGCACCGGGCGGGACGAACGTATGCGCGACGTGATCGCCGCGCTGTAAAACCGCATTCACAATCGCGTTTTTGTCTACCGCTAAAGCAAAGGCACGGCGCACACGAGCATCAATAAACGGATTGGGGCGATCTTCAATTCGCTTATCAACACAGTTGAAACTCATGAAATAGGTAGCGAAAGTTTTGCAAATATGAAAATCTGGGCGCTGACCAGTCTTCGCTAGCCTGGCGATTTCGTGATCGTAAGGCACGTCCATGCCAGGTAGAAAATCCACATCGCCCGCTTCATAAGCCATGAGGGCGGCGCTGATATTTTCATAAACCAGCATATCAATCGTTTGGCTAGCCATCATCTCAAACGCGCGATGAAAGGGGTTCGCTGACATGCGGAGTCGCCGCTTAAATTTCCAATCGCTCACCGAATAAGGGCCGTTCGTGATAAGCCCAGGATAACCATTTTTACCACGCCCCGGCTTGGTCCATTGCGGATCGTATACGACAAGACCTTCAGGCGTTAGACCAGCCGCACCACCTTCTCGCAGCAACTCGACACTAGCATGACAGGGTAGAAACAACGGAAAAGATGTCAGGTCTAAAAAGTAGGGACACGGACGCAGTAACTTTACAACCAGCGTTTTATCATCAACTGCTTCCAGGCCAACCTTCGCAAATCTTCGCTTCATATCCGCAACGTGCAGATCGAAAACCCGTTCATACAAAACTTCCCAATCAATATCCGCAGCCGCTAACCGCCCAGCCAACGCTTCCCCTTCCTCACGATCATCATTGACATCCACGTCCGAAGAAAGTTGTGATTGAATTGCTTCAAATATATCGTGCCGCGACAATGACATCGCAGCTTGCGCATCAATTCCCCACCCATGTCGCAGTCGGTCCATAGCTGTCAATGCGCCCGTGGCTTGCTGCCGCCACTGCACATACTCATTTGCGCCAACGATGTTATCCGTAAAAAGAAAAGTGTAATCCGTACCCGTGCCAGGCTCCATACCCCGCCGCCAACCACGAATAAAATCGCCCGCGAGAACCGGGTCGCCGTTAGACCAACGTGCATCGTCGCGGATTTCAAATGTATAGGTAAGTTTATCCGGTGAAACTTCTGGCGGGAAAACCGCAGCCCCAGCTTGAGGCTGATTCGTACGTGGGTCGCTGGTCGTAAGCCCTTCCCAGATATTAAGCGCAACGCGAAAATCCTGCGTCCAGCTCATCCTCGCCGGGTCTAATGTATGTATGCCTGAAGAATTAACGTATCGAAAATCAGCCGGGGGTTCGTGTGTCGAGTTGAAATATACAAACACCAGGACGATCGCCAGCGCCGAACCTACCCAGGTGAAGGGGCGAAACGCTGTCATGTATTTGTCACCCTATCGTGTTACGTCCATGCAACCAGTAACTTATGGCGCGCCAACAGGAACATTCCACGGCGCAGCATTGAGAGCGCCAGCCGTTTGGCTGCTCGCATCACCCACCCACAAATGAGTCTGTTGCATCACTTCGTTTCGGCGAATATGGCAGCCCTCGTCAATCTCTTTGGTAACATGGCCCACGCCCGCCAGGTTGCCAACTATCGCGACAAGCACTTCTTCTTCATGAACCAAACTTCGATATAAATGGTCCAATTCGTCGGGCACGACGTTTGCCTTACTGAACTGATCAGCGTCCATGCGTAGCAACGTAGCCGTCACAATCGCGAGCTTGCTCTTTTGAGATTGAGACAAGGCCCCAACCACTCCTGCTGTCAGAAAATATCGCATCGCATCAACTTCGGCATGATCGATACCAACTCGCCCAGCCCGCCGAGCGACCACCCGACTTTCCATAATCGCAATCATCGCATCAGCCGCAGAAGGAACCTGCGCTGCGGTCGTGTAATAAAGGGCCATGTAGATACGGCTCAGAACCACTGGATTGGTTTCACTTTGGCCAGCTTTGAGCAAACTAGCCACAACCGTGGCGAACTTTCCCTGATCCGCACCTATCGCCGACGTTAATCGAGAAAGCGCTTGAGCGCATAGCATACGCGTCGGCTGATCAGCCGAAGACAGCCCAGCTATTAGCCCTGGAACTGTTTCAACGGCACCAAAATCAAACATCACACGAGCCAGCGTTTGCGAGATGATTTTATCTGCACCAGATTGAAACTCGCTAGTAGCCACCATGGCCATCTGACCAGCTAGCACTAACCGAAACGCATTGACGTTTTTCGTGTTGCGATATTGCTTATTGAAATAAGCTCGATAGTCACGCAACGCAGCCAGGCCATCTGCCCGCACTGCTATTTTAAGCTTATCAACTTTCCCCTGCACCCATTCGTGGATACGCCGCTGGTCGCCCTGACTGGGATTCGTACCACGAATGGTATCAAGGAAGTCATCCTCAGGCCCCGCCTGACCAAATGCCTGCGTCGTGACCAGCGCGCTCAGCACGCAAATCGCCAAAGTAGCTATATTCCGATTTCGCATCATCATGCCCAAGTGCGCCTCCGACTCGCGGCTTTAATCTTTGTTGCAATCCCCATTCGTCCCCGAAACTCCACCCATCGCAATCCCACCCAGTCGGGCAGTCCGTCATACCTACGGCCAAAACCGTAGATAATAATAGAAACGTATCGACGAAAGTGGGTTTGTGTCAAGCTATCGCGGATATTCACCGTCGATACCAGCCTTAATTCCATCCAATTCGCCATTCCGGGTGCAGGCGATGCCTCTTCTGAGAAACGGCATAACTAGGTGCAAGACAGATTAGGCGGGATGGGCACACCGAGCCGGGGTCAGAGCCGCACGGCGCAAGCCTGCGGGCAAGTCTTGTGAATCTATGGCTGGTGAAAACATGCCACCAGGCTCGCGCCAGGTGCTCTGATATGAATCGCCGCCAGTTTTGTCTTGCACCCGGCATAACTAGAACACTTACACAATCACTTGACGCATGAATTTCACCCCGGCTATATTCAGTCTTCGCAGAGGGCCACTACCCTTCCATGAGAAGGCAAGGACTGACTAGCATGGCTAAGGCAGAAAACTCCGTTCCCGCACCCGCAGTTCGTCGGCTGAGCTTATACCTACGCCAACTGGAAGCCTTCCAATCGAACAACCTTCAGACCGTCTCCAGCAAACAGCTTGGACAAGCCCTCTCGCTATCCGACGCCCAGGTTCGCAAAGACCTAGCCTACTTCGGACAGTTTGGCCATCCCGGCGTTGGCTATCGCGTATCGGAGCTAATCGAACGACTCAGGCAAATCCTCGGCACCGACCGCAAGACGACAGCCATGCTCGTCGGGCTGGGAAATCTGGGCCATGCACTCATGCAGTATCGCGGGTTCAATAAAAAGAATTTTGAAATCGTAGCCGCCTTCGACAAAGACCCAACCAAATTGGGGCAAGCTATCCCCGACAGGCCCGCCATGACCATCCAGCCCATGACCGAAATGCTTGAGACGGTAAACCACCTGAACATCAAACTAGGCCTCATCTGCGTACCCGCTGAAGTCGCTCAGGACGTAGCTGACATGATGATAACCGCCGGCGTGCGCGGCATCCTAAACTTCGCACCCATCTCCCTAAAAGTAGGCCCGAATGTTGTCATGTCATCCGTAGACCTCGCCGTTCAATTAGAACAATTAGCCTTCCAACTAAGCGCCATGCAAAACCGAGCGACAGAACCGCGCCAGTAAGGAAGCGGCTACGAGCGCCAACCAAAGGCCGCTTCCTCACGGGCGCGGTTCTGAAAGCAGATCAGGCTATTGCCTGACACGGACGCCTACAATACTTCAACCAGCGTTAGACGTCCCAATGGTAAAGGCAGGTCTACGACCATGCCCTACAAGATGTCATCATGGTGACATAATTATTGATTGCAGTGCTGCATAGTCAGCCAGGTCCACTGCTTTGTCGGCGTTGAAGTCGAATGCGTTGCAGGGGGCGGTTGTTGAAGTCTCACCGGGGTTGGTCATGCAGGCTGGTAAGTCGGCTAGATCGCTAAGATCGACGAGGCCATTGCAGTCGAAGTCGCCGATGCCTAATTCGTATGGGCCAAAGTCAACCCTCCCGCAGAGGATGCGTGTGTGGCCATCCAGGTCGCGATCAACGAATAGTGTCGCATCAGGATCACCGGCGTCTATGAGCGGAGAGTCGGGGCGCAGGCGCAGGTTATCGTCTTCGTTGCCGGGTATGTCGTCCGGGCCATCTTCATCTACGAACATGGGGGCAGCGCCGGTGTTGCCTGGGCCTGGGAACTTTCCATCCGGGCCGTCGTAGCCTTGAAGGACGGTGTAGGATGCGCGGGCGATGCCTTGGTTTCTTGTTGCGCGAAATTGGGCAGGCAAGGATGTTTCGCCAAAATAGTTACGGTTATTCCAAAGAATGCAGTGTTTTAATTCAACTATGCCATGATGAGCGTCTACACCACCTATTTCGTTATCAACGAACGTGCAGTGTTCCAGGTATGCCGAGCCAAAGCCGTTAAAAAACACTGCTCCGCCTCCGCGATTGCCCGTGAAGAGGCAATTATAAGCTTCTGCAATCCCACTGTTTCTTATAGCCGCACCGGAGCTTATGGACTCATTACCGATGAATTCGCAGTTTGTTATTGTGGTCTGACTGTTGACGTTAGTATTAATGCCCGCACCTGAAATCGAGCCTTGAACGGAGTTACGAATGAAGCGGCTATCGTCGATCGTTGCTCTGGTTCGGAATCCTACCGTAACAGCCGTACCATTATTTTCGATGAATGTGGTTCGTCGGACAGTTCCGCGATCCGCTACGAGCCACAAACCGCCACCAGCATTAAAAGAAAAGACTGTGTCCTCAACAATAGCGGAGCCGCTGGTTTGCGAGCCAAATGCTGGAGAATTGCCAAAGGCTAGATTGTCAGTTATCAGGCAGTTTTTGACAATGACATCGCTACTTCTTGCGTAAATGGTCGTAATGGCGGCAGCTACATTATTACGCAAAGTACAGTTTCGGAGGGTTGCCCCGCCATCTTCAATGCGAATTCCTGCACCGATAGCACTAGGAAAAGAATCTGCTCGTCCTGATGTGACGATAAAGCCATCGACGATAGCCGAGGTATCGGTATCAAAAGCCGTCATAACATTCAATGCATTATCGCAGTCGTTACGTGTACTGCATAAGTTGCAACAAATCACAGATGCGCTGAATGCACAAACACTACTCCATAGTCTTGTACAACATTCACTTTCACGCGGGGAATCTTTGGGACATATTATCGCTTCGCATACGGGGTCGTCACAGCCGGGCGTATCGCGGGCAGTACAACAGTCGCTCGTTCCCCCATCAAAGCTGCCATCCGGATTATCGTCCTCGTTAAGATCGCCACTGAGAATGGTTTCGTTGATTACGAAGTCGCGTTGATCGCGGTAGGTTTCCCAGCCTGCGAAGCCGCCGTAAAGTTCGACGTTCTTATGGAGTGAATAAGACATGGTCCTGTCACCCGTGCCTCGGTCTGGATGATAGGTTCCGGCTGCTACCCAGACTTCTACTAGATTACCTTGGTCGGCCAGGGTAGCGGCTTCGTCGAGTGCGTCTTGTAAATCTATGTAAGCGTTTTCCCAACAGGTATTGCCGGAGATTGATTCGGGCGCGGCTTCTGCGCAGCGAATGATTCGCCCATCAGGAAGCGTGATGTCGCGACAGACCCTCGGAGGCGGGGCACTGCCGTTAACGCAAATGACTTCCTGGGCGCTGGCGGATGACGTGGCCACACCTATAAAAAGTAAGAGTGTAACTAAACTTCGCATAGCGTTAGCATGGCCCCTCAAGGATTCTTGTTCATCAATGGCGGTACGGCTGTTTGAACGAAAGTCGCACCACCGCGCGGGCTCCCGACGAGTCGGGATTTCATTTCGCCCGCGGCTCGTTTTTGGGATACCACGTCCCCCCTACACCATCTTAGACACCAAACAGACGCCGGCGACGGGAAGAAAATGAAAATTATTTTATATATCGGGAATAGGGCCATAGCAGCGTCTAATCCGGAGATATTCGTGAGCAAGGCGCTCGAGATACTACGCCACTCGTGTGTACCATAGTGAAGGCAGGTCAACCTTTCGCCAGTAGACGAAAGAACGACCTGCCCTACAATATGGTGCCATTCAAACGGCACTTTCTGCTACTACCAGCCGCAGACGGCGTCTTTGTTTTGTTCTTCCAGCCAATCCAATAACGGCTGGAAGTAATCAATGATAGCTGTGGCGTCCATTTTTCTTTGACCAGTTAGAGCCTCGATGGCGTCGGGCCAGGGTTTCTCCATGCCCATTTCCATCATGTCGTTTAGAAGCTTGCCAGCCTTCTTATTGTCGTAAATCGAACAGGTATGCAGCGGACCTTCATGGCCTGCTACTTCACAGAGCGCACGATGGAACTGGAACTGCAAAATCGTGGCTAAAAAGTACCGCGTATAAGGCACATTAGCTGCGACGTGATACTTCGCGCCTGGATCAAAATCTTTTTCCGAACGCGATACAGGCGGCGCAATGCCTTGATACTTGGTTCGCAGCTTCCACCAATGGGCGTTGTATTGGTCTGGGCTTACCCGACCTGAAAAAACGTCAAAGCGCCATTGATCGACCAACAAACCAAACGGTAAGAAAGCGATTTTATCCAACGCCCGCCGCATGAGCGGGTTCAAACTGTCAGGCGGCAACTTATCGAGATAACCAATTTTTACGAAATAAGCCGGCGTGACCGAAAGCGCGATCGTATCGCCGAGGGCTTCATGGAATCCGTCGTTGGCGCTATCGGCAAACAGGGCAGACAGACGTTTATACGCACGCTGGTAATAGTTATGGCCTAGCTCGTGATGAACGGTTGTAAAATCTTCCGCGTTAATCTCAATGCACATTTTGATGCGTAAATCGTCCAGCCAATCAATGTCCCAGGCGCTGGCGTGACAAACGACTTCCCGGTCGCGTGGCTTGGTGAACATGGACCGCTCCCAGAAAGTTTCGGGCAATGGGTCTAAACCTAGTGAAACAAAAAACGCCTCCGCTTGTCGCACGACACCTCTTTCGTCTATCTTTTTTTCCTGAAGAATACCTGTCACGTCAAAGGCGCTATCTTTTTCCGGGGCGAGTAGATCGAAAATGTTGGCGAAATCCTGGCTCCACATATTGCCTAGCAGGTGTGCGGGGATCGGTTTTCCGCTCGGCACTTTATCGGCTCCGTACTTCTTGGCTAATTGGGTGCGGGCGTAACAATGTAGCTGCTGATATAACGGCTGAACCTGCTCCCAGAGTCTATTAATCTCCTTCTCGAACTCGTCGGGCGGCATGTCGTAGCGTGATTTCCATAGGTCGCCGAGGTCGCCGAAGCCAAATTCGCGTGCGCCCTCATTGGCTAACTCTACAAAACGCACGAATTTCTCGCGCATGGGCTTTGTCGTGCTGCGCCATCCGACCCAGGCCTCTTTTAATTCATCGAAGTCGCGCGACGACGCGAGTGTCTTGGACAAGTCACCGAGCGTTAGGCAATCGCCGGATTGGCCATCTGGGCAGTATTTCCCTTTGCCGTACATGCTGCTCATTTCGGTGGCAAGGATGGCTAACTCCGATCGTTTGGCACTATCAGATGGGGCAGGTAGCGATAATCTTAGTTTGAGAAGATTGAATTTTCGCCGCAGGGAAGCGTCCAATTTTAGTCCGTCAAATCGGCGGGCCTGGTCTGCTTTGATGGAGACGTAGGCCATGACTGCTTCGCTGGCGCGGGCGGCGAGCATGTCCGTATCGTAAGTGATATTCGTGGACTTGACCCATTCGCTGCGCTCGGACGCGATGAGCAAATCGAGCAATTCCGTTTCGAGGGAATCCATGAATGCTTTGGCTTCGCCTGCCGTGGGCTTGGCACTATCTGTATCGGCGCAGGCGCGGTGTAACCCAAGTGGCGGCGACATCAAGACGCCAGCTACGATGGCAACTAACGTCAGTCTGGTTCGAGTTATAAGATTCATAAGCTTCCCCTTCAGTAATTTTTCGTAAAGCCATTCGAGGCGGACTTTATCCGCGTTACGTATTGACCGTACATCATCGACTCCCCCATGTCCAAAAAGAAGGACATGGGACACCCGGCCCGTTGTAGAAATTATTTGCGCCGTGTCGTCCGTCTACATAAAGAACAACACCGGTGATCTCTAGCCATGCGTCGCCGGTGCGATCACCTTGGTTTTTGATGCGGCTAGAGGGATAACGGCACACGATTTACGACGTAACTTTTTTTCTTGTAATCTACCAGGCATAAGGCTAGAATGTGTAGTAACAGATTCTTAGAGTACTCTGTACTTCATATTTAGGGGGATGTTTTTGATGAAAACAAATAATAATATTCATGGGCAGCATCCAAGGCCAATTTTGTCGACTATTATGATGACGCTGATCTTTGCATGCACTGCGTTCGGTCAGGCGACACTATACGTCGATGACGATAACTGCCCGGCTGTAGGAGTCGGGAGTCTTGTCGATCCTTATTGCGCTATTCAAGTTGCCATCGATGCGTCAGCCAATGGCGACTCGATCGAGGTTTCGCCGGGTACATACTTCGAGACCATCGATCTTCTTGGTAAGGCGATCACCTTGCGCAGTGCAAATGGATCAGCCACGACAACCATTGACGCAACGGGGATACCTAACGCATCAGTAGTTCGCTGCGTCAGTGGTGAAACGGCTGCGACCGTGCTTGATGGATTCACCATAACAGGTGGAACTGGAGACATATCATTATTCGGATTTCCAGCTGGTGGGGGAATGCTCGTTGACGGAAGCAGCCCAACTGTAACAAACTGCAACTTCGTTGAGAATATAGTCCCAGGCGGTGCCGGAGGTGGAATGTACAACTCGGGCGGATCTAGCCCAACCATTACGAACTGCATTTTCATAGGTAATTCAACGTCAATTGGAGGCGGGATGTACAATCACACCAGCAGCCCGACAATTTCCAATTGCTCGTTCAATGACAATTTAGCTATCAACCGATTAGGTGGAGGGATGCGAAATTACAAATCTAATCCAACTATAACCAATTGCACCTTTAGCAGAAATTCTGCTGTCGATGGTGGCGGAATAGCCAATCTTGAGTCCACCACGATAATAAGCGGTAGTAAATTTCTCGAAAACTCGGCCAGCTTTCTTGGTGGCGGGATGAACGACTACGATTCCAACGTGACTATCACCGATTGCGAGTTCAGCAGAAACTCGGCGCCCCTCGGCGGTGGGATGAATAATGACTCCAGCGTTCTGGAGATATCAAACTGCACATTCAGAGGAAACACCGCTGATTTCGGCGGCGGTATGTTCGCATCCTTATCAAGCGTAACTGTAGCCAATTGCAATTTCACCACAAATTTTTCCAGTATCATAGGCGGAGGAATGTGCAACGAATACTGCAGCCCAACAGTGATAGATAGCAGATTTTATTGGAACACCTCCAGCTCCGGCGGTGGAATGTTCAATCACGAAGCCAGCCCTACTGTGATTAATTGCACATTCAACTCAAACATGGCTAATAGTCGTGGTGGTGGCATTTACAACCAAGTGAGCGGAAAGCCGACTATAACCAACTGCACGTTTTACCTAAACTCTGGTAGATTTGGAGGAGGGGGCATATACAATGATAGAGTCGGTCCGATTGTGACCAACTGTATACTATGGAATAATAGC
Source organism: Planctomycetota bacterium (assembly GCA_024280855.1). Taxonomy (GTDB): domain Bacteria; phylum Planctomycetota; class Phycisphaerae; order UBA1845; family UBA1845; genus JAJRPG01. The sequence continues at coordinate 26,207 of JAJRPG010000064.1, forward strand.
CCCAACGAGTTAGCTAACAATAACAGCGTTCCTACAATCGCGTACAGCCTTATAGAAGGTAGTGGTGGCAGTACCGCTTGGAACTCCAGGTTAGGTACGAATGGCGGTGGCAATATCGACGCCGACCCGTTATTTGTCGACCCGCTTGGCGATGACGACGATTTACGACTTATGCCCGGCTCGCCCGCTATAGATGCAGGTGACAACACCGCCCTGCCTAACAGCGTTAATGCTGATCTGGATGGCAATCAACGATTTGCAAATGATCCGGCTACCGCCGATACCGGAAACGGAACGCCCCCCATTGTCGATATGGGAGCGTATGAATTTCAGCCTACTTGTGGAAACGGCATGACTGATCCGGATGAAGAGTGCGACGACGGAAATACTGATTCGGGCGACGGGTGTGACGAAAATTGCCATATTGAGTTGGGTGCTTGCTGCTTGGAGACCGCATGCAGCTACGTCACACAGATTGACTGTGAAGGTGATGGGGGAAGTTTCCTTGGCTTAGATATCAATTGCCCTGGCAACCAGAGCATTAGCATAAATCCATGCGCGATGCCTATTATAATTGACATCAAGCCAGGTAGCTGCCCCAACCCAATTAATCGTAAAAGCAAGGGCATGTTCCCCATTGCGATTATTGGTAGCTTGGGCTTTGACGTGTCGGAGATTGATGTAGACTCCCTTTCTTTAGCGCGGTCAGATGGCATCGGCCATGCGGCAAAGCCACTCAACGGCAAAAAAGGGCCCGGCATTGTAATTGAAGATGTCGCTACAGCCATAGAGGCAGAGCCATGCTCATGTCACGAACTAGGCGGAGATGGAACAGATGATTTATTGCTGAAGTTCTCTACGCCAGAATTAGCTAATGCGCTAGTGTTGGACAGCTTGGCGCGAGGCGCGACGATCGAACTTATGCTACAAGGCTCACTCCTGGATGGTACGAGTTTCGTGGGGAGTGACTGTATCTTGGTCCAAGGGAAAACTCGCAATTTGACTATTATACGGCCTACAAAAAGAACCAGATAGCCATTCAGCGACGGGCATGGGAGGCTTGCACTCATGCAATGAAAAACGCCATCGCGCCTCTATGTCCAAAAAGATGAGTAAGGAGCATTCGACCAATTTGCAGCGATAGTCAATAGTTATCCATAAATACTGGATCCTTCCACCATCCTTCGCCAGTAGGCAAAGAATTGAACATCCGATTTGACACTCGAACTGGATACCCGCCTGCACGGGCATGGCGGATAGGTTACGGTTTCCCCAAGCTCAATATACCATAATGCACTATTATAGCCGTTGGACGATTGCTGCTCATGCGCTACAATAGTGGCGGTTCATTTGGAGCTTTCGGTTATGGAAAAGTCTCACGATATTGTCATCTTCCCCGGTTCGTTTGATCCGGTTACGCATGGTCATCTGGATATCATTCGCCGGGCGGCTTCATTATATAATAAGCTCATTGTCGCGGTTGGTGATAATCCAACCAAAAAGGCTGCGTTCACAGCTGCTGAACGATGCCAGATGGTGAAAGACCACACGGCTGATCTTTCTAATATCGAAGTGCAAACCTACGATGGCTTGACGGTTGAGTTCGCGCGGAAAATTGGGGCGGGGGTGATACTTCGCGGCATTCGTGATACGGTCGATTTACATGCCGAGCTTGAAATAGCCACGACTAACCGCATCATTGGCGAAATCGAGACAGTGTTTCTATTGACCAGCGGCCAACATATTCTCACCTCCAGCACGCTTATCCGGCAAATTGTTGAAATTGGCCATTATGATCCGCAGCATTTGTCCAAACTCGTGCCACTCGACATCGCGGAAAAGCTTCGCCAGCGACTCGGCGGCAAGCCTAAATGATCTGTGCGAACTAATTTTAGCAAGGCGATAACCGCGATCATCGACTCCCCCATGTCCCAAAAGAAGGATATGTGCCACCAAGCCTAACAGGAATGAACGTCTTAACTATGCTAACGGCTACGCTTGATGAAAGCTAATTGAGTTTGGGCTAGCAGTAACGGTTGTAAACTATGGTCAGTCATTACATGCTGCTCCACAACCTTGCGGACGTCTGGGTTCGCTTCTGGAAGATTGTTGTGGTTACCATAGCCATGATCGTGAAAAATAAGACAGCCGCCCGGCGCGAGAATCTCCTTGTAATTCCGAAAATCGCTGAGGACTTGATCGAAGCTGTGATCGCCATCTATGAAAATTAATGAGGCTGATTTTGGTTTGAGTAATCGACAAGCCCGGTCAGAGGGATACGGCATCTGCACAAGTCGTCGCGGTTGGCCAAGCTGCGACAATGCGAGGCGCACCTGCTGCGCATTGAAAGGCTGATCGGTGTGTGGGTCGATGGAAAAAATTGGCGCATCACTGCCCACATTTTGCAAAGCCAAGGCGAGCATGGAAGCGGATCGCCCGCGAAAAGAACCGATTTCCACGACGATCTCACCTGTACGATGTACCGACTGCAATAAGGCGTGTAACAGGCATCCTTCTAGCGGCTCGGGCCAGGGCATGAACTTGGCGAGCTGGCTGATTTCTTCTGTTGTCAAACCATTCCAACTGATCTTGGCTGCGTCACATAGTCGTTGGGCCACACGTTGCCAAACAAGCCATCGAGTTGGACAGACAATATGATCGTCCTGTGGCGATGAGAAAAACGGTAGAAAAAGCTCTCGCAACTGTCGCTGCGCGTCATGCGTAAACGGGCGGTATGTTTGCGGAGATGTTGATCGGGCAGGGAAAACTAGCCGCCCCATCACGGTGTTTACATCTGGATAACCTTGCTGATGAAATAACGCTGCCGGGCGCAACGTGCAACGGCGCGGCAAAGGCTCTCGTGGCTGAATACATATCGACTCATCCTCTCTAGTCACTTCAAACCAGCTTGCCTCCTCGCCAAGAACGGTTACAGGCCAACGTTGATGACACGATGAGTGTGAGCCATTGTCAACGGAAACGAGGGAAGTAGTTGATAAGCTTGTCACGATTGCCTCATAAACCCCTGGTTAGTCGTGTTAATGTTGAATAGCTGACACGACGCTGACATAGTAACATCAACTATCTCCCCTCTTTCACGAACACCATCAATACATGCGATAACAGTAACGGTCTAAATTTATCACTGCCGAACATCAATTCATCCACCGCTCGCCGCACATCGGGGTGAGGGTCAGGTTGCCCGTTGTGTTTTCCAAACCCATAATCGTGAAACGCGATGCATCCGCCGGGGGCTAATAAGTCGCAATAAATTTCGATATCCGACACGACGGGGCTATAGGTGTGATCGCCGTCGATATAAATCAACGAAGCAGATTCCGGTCGTATCCACTGACCAGCCTGGTCCGATGTATACGGCATCTGAATTAAACGGCGCTGCTGACCAATCTGGGATAGCGACACGCGAACATGGTCAAGATTACATGGCTGATCGCTATGCGGATCGATGGAAATTATCGGCGCGTCACTACCAACGCCTTGCAGCGCCATCGCAAATATCGAAGCTGACCGACCCTGCAGGGAGCCAACCTCAATCACACACTCACCACGATCATGAAAAGTCTGGGCCAGGGCGTGATGCACGCAAGGCTCGATTGGCTCTGTCCAACTTTGAAACTGAAGTAGCTGATCTATGTCATCGTCGCACAGCCCTGCCCAATCGATATTGGTTCGATGAAGCAGGTGCTTGGTGACAGTTTCCCAATTTCGCCAGCGTTGAACACTGGGCATCCAATCATCATCATAGGGCGAGGCTTCTGCCGGGAAGAAAAGTTCCTTCAGACATCGCTCCGAGTCATGGGTGAAGGCCCGGTATTCTAATGGCTCAGTCATGCCGCTAGAAAAATGCAGACGCCCCATAGCGGTACATGCTTCGGGATAGCCTCGACTGTTCTGGAATATGCCCATCGGGCGAATCGAACAGCGCTGCGGCAAGGCATTTCGCGGCTGAATGTGTATCGCATCCTCGTCCCGGTTAAAACCAAAATACTGAGCATGCTGGCCCAGCGGATGAATAGCCACCTGCGATAACGGACAGCTAGTAGCTGAGGCAACTGAATCGTGAATCTTCTTTTGGGGTGTAGCTACGGACATATATCCGTAATTCGGCATTTTTTAAGCCTTCGCATGAGCGATTCATAGGGCAGAGACGTGCCCTGACAAGCAGATCATCTGCGTCTACTTGACACTATCATGCGTATGCGCGAAATACTTGTAAGCTTTTGCGTATTTTTAAGGAAAAAACCAGCTATGCTTGATATGAAGTTTATTCGTGAGAATGTGGAACTCGTCAAAAAATCGGCTATCGACAAGCGCATTAAGTGTGATGTGGACCGCTTAATCGAAGTGGACAAGAAACGGCGAGACCTGCAACAGAAGCTTGACGCTTTTCGTACCCAAGTTCGTGAGGATGGGCAGCGGGTTGGGCTGTTGCGGAATCCAAAATCGGATTGGTATAAGCGGGCAATTGCGGATGGGAAATCTGAGGAGGACATCAAAGCGCTTGCTACCGAGGTGCAGGCCGGGTTGACGGAAATCAAACCGAAGGTCAAAAAGCTTGAGGACGAAGTTAGCCCGATTCTGGAAGAGTTCGAGATGCTCATGCTCACTATTCCTCAGCCTGCGGACGAGGGTGCGCCGGTCGGTAAGGACGACACCGAAAATATCGAAATTAGAAAAGTTGGCGAGATTCGCACGTTTGATTTTGAACCTAAAGACCATGTTCAACTAGCTACTGATTTAGGAATTCTCGACATCGAGCGTGGTGTCAAACTAGCTGGCTCGCGTAATTATGTGCTCAAAGGACTTGGCTGTTTGCTACACCAAGCCGTACTTCGCATGTCGCAAGATATGATGGTGCAGCGAGGGTTTACGCCCATGACAGTTCCCGTGTTGGTGCGTGAGCAAGTCATGGCTGGGACTGGTTACTTCCCGGCTGGGCGCGACCAAGCGTATCTTTGCGAGCGCGACGAACTATCGCTGGTGGGAACAGCTGAGGTTCCGCTGACGGCGTACTACTCCGACGAGGTTTTGAGCGAAGCAGATTTGCCGATCAAACTATGTGCGATGAGTACCTGCTTTCGGCGCGAAGCTGGGGCTGCGGGCAAGGACACCTATGGCTTATATCGCATTCATCTTTTTGATAAAGTTGAACAGGTGATAATTGCTCCGAATGATATTGAGCATAGCAAAAAATACCACGATGAGATTCTGCAAAATTCTGAAGACGTGTTGCAAGCGCTGGGTCTCCCCTACCGTGTCGTTAATGTTTGTACCGGCGATTTGGGCATGGGGCAGGCTATGAAGTATGACATCGAGGCTTGGATGCCGTCGCGAGAAAGTTATGGCGAGACGCATTCGGCATCTAGGTTCTATGAATTTCAGGCACGCAGGCTGAAGTTACGCTATCGTGACGGGGCTAAGAAAATTCGTTTTTGCCACACGCTAAATAACACGGTCATCGCTTCGCCGAGGATTTTGATACCATTATTGGAGCTTTATCAAAACAAGGATGGCTCCGTCACAGTGCCTGAGGCGCTTAGGCCGTATATGAGCGGCTGTGAGAAGATTGGCCCGGTTTAGGCGAGGGGGATTTCGCTAAATAATTGGTGGAACCTTTTGCTGAGTGACGTGTCAAATAGATTGTATTGGGGGAAACGTGGCGACAATAGCCGTCCGCTCCATGCGGCTGACATTTGCAAGGAGTCTTAAAATGGTAGATCAATCAACAGTCATTCGTCGTGCAAACTTTTGCAGTCTGGGACTCACCCTGCTGGGATGCGTCGCATTTAGTTTAGCGGCAGCTCCCACTTTTGCTGAAGAGGATTCTACCGCTATCACTATTTATAGCAGCGCGAAACCTGGCGCTGTTCCGCCGGAGATTTATCAGCCTGGCAGACGTGCGGCTTATGCCAACGCTGCGAACCTGATTCAAATGATTCCTGGGTATGCTATCATCAAACAAGAAAGAGATGTTACGCTCGCTCAAGGTCGAAGTGCGATTCGCTTTTCTGATGTGGCTTCACAAATTGACCCGACGACCGTCACGTTTTTATCATTGACCGATGGACCTGGGACCAGTGTTCTCGAACAGAATTTTGAATTCGATCTGGTCAGCACGGCTAAGCTGATGCAGCGATTTATCGATAAGCAAGTTACTATTGAACAGGCTCAGGGCGATTCAATTTCTACTTATACGGGTAAGCTTCTAAGCACGGCTGGGGGCGTGGTGTTGCAGCGTGATGATGGCGGTGTGCAGGTGATTAACGGATACTCGAATGTGTTGTTCCCCGAATTGCCCGGCGGACTTATCACCAAGCCAACGCTGGTCTGGGATGTTGCTGCAACGCGCGGTGGTAATCATCGCACACGAGTTACTTATGAAACCAAAGGCATCGCATGGTGGACTGATTATAATATCATTTTTTCACCTGGGGCGAACGCCAATAGCGGCGTACTCGATATTGGCGCGTGGGTTAGCATCATAAATCAAACAGGCGCGACGTATGAAGATGCGAAATTAAAACTCATTGCTGGCGATGTGAATCGTGCGCCACAGCCTCAACAAAGAGTTTATGCGGCTGAAATGAGCTTGTCTCGGTCAAGAGGAAAAAGGATGAACGCCACTGGCTTTGAGGAGAAAACTTTTTTTGAATACCATCTTTACACGCTGGGCCGTGCGACGACTTTGCCGAATAATTCTACCAAACAAATCGAACTATTCCCAACGGCTCGCAATGTACCGTGCGAGAAAGTACTTGTTTATTACGGTCAACCGCGCGGCATGTTCGGGCACTATGGCCAAGCGATGACAGATCGCAATTTCGGTTTACAGTCTAATAAAAAAGTTGACATTTACCTGCGATTTAAGAACGAAAAAGAAATCGGGATGGGTATGCCACTTCCCGCTGGTCGCATCCGCGTTTCGCAACAAGACAAAGCCGATGGCTCATTGGAATTCATCGGTGAAGACATCATTGGCCATACGCCCAAGAACGAGGAAGTGCTGATCCGAATGGGTAGTGCGTTCGACGTAGTTGGCGAGCGGCGGCAAGTAGATTTCAAAGTTGATAGCCGACGTAACACGATGGAGGAGACCATCGAAATAAAAATCCGCAACCATAAAGACGAGCCAGTGAAAGTGCTGGCTAAGGAAAACCTATACCGCTGGACGAACTGGCAGATTTTGGATTCGTCACATAAATACGAAAAACAAGACGCCCGAACGATTCACTTTCCTGTCACGATTAAGCCTGACGGCGAGGTTACGATAGAGTATAAGGTGAAATATACCTGGTAGGTTTTCTAATTTAGGACAAAGCGAAACGGAATGCGCACCGTATCTTTGACCGCGTGACCATCGCGGGTAGCCGGTTTGAAATGGCCCTTGCGAACGGCGTCTATGGCCGCTTGGGCTAGCCTGCGAAAACCGGCGTCTTGTAAAACGACAACCTCACCGACGCTACCATCGGGCAATACTTCCACTAAAAGCCACACCACTCCTTGTTCGCCTTGTCTGCGAGATAACGATGGATATCTTGGCTTTGGGAGATTGAGCGTTTCTACACCGGTTTCGACACCTGACGATTGCGGCGTGGATTCTTCGGTCGATGTCGGTTGAGATTTCTTCTTTGCAACAACATCGTCTGGTGCCATCGCCTCGTGCAGCGGCGATTGGTCGATTTGTTCTTTCGTCCGGGGCGTTGAAATTATGCGGTCGGTTTGCTTCACCGGAGAAATTATAACTTCTAAAACAGGCTGAGGTTGGTTCTTCATATCGTGCAAGTTTGCCGCAGGCGGTGTATCGGGTGTCAGCGCTGGAGCCTCTTGTGTAACAAGGATTTTACTAGAAGTCGGTACATCTGAATCTTGATCGTGAGATCTTGAAGGTACTACTTCTTGTGTGATTGGCGGGTCGGGAAGTGCATCTGGCGAAGGCATGTCAGGCGGCGGCAATTGTTCAACTTCTCGCGGGTCTGAAATTATCTCATATTCGTGATGCGAAAATTGCTCCTCCTCCGGTTCTTCAAGGGCTTCCTGCTGAGACTTTTCTTCCGGCGCAGGTATTGGCCAAGGTGTCAAACGTACCAAAACACGACTGGCTTGTTCTCCCTTGGCGAAACTAATTTCGGGGTTGGCGGTTGAATCGGAACGCCACGTTGCATAATAAGATGCGGTGAGCAGACCGCCATGCAGGATCACAGATAATCCCCAGGCAAGCGTCGTTACCGAAACTTTCCACGAGCCTACCGACATAGCCAATTGAGATTTCATGATGCCATCAGCGATGCCTTACTTAACTGCGAGAAGACCAGTCTAAAACGAGATACTTACTCCCACGTTTAGACTTCGACCTAATTCATTTAGGCCTGAACCATGAATCCGGTAGTCCTCATCAGTCAAATTCTCCAACGAAACAGATAGGCGAACATTTTCCTTAATCTGCCAGCCACTACGAAGCGAAAATACTGTATAGCTCGGCGTGCCACCTTTCGGAATTCGGCTGGTATCCGCCTTGTCTCTGGACGAGAGATTGTTCTGCCTATCAGCTATCGTCGCGAGGCCCTCTACCCAATAGTTTCCGGAGGGATGCTCCCAGCGTAACCCGGCGAGACCAGTCATAGGCATAAGCCGGGAAATTGGTTCCCGAACACGTCTGGGGCGCGACGACGGAAAGGTATCAACTTCGCCATCAATCCACGTCAGATTTCCGAACGCCGTCCATTGTGGGTGAAAACGATAACTCGTGGCTAGTTCAATACCTTGCACGAATCCGTCCCCGCCATTGAGTTTTGTCACCTCGGAATCACCATCAATGGTTCGTCCTGTCGGCACGCGGACAATGCTTTCGTCGATGAGTGTGTGGAAATAAGCGGCTTGCATAGACCAATTGTCGTATTGCGTCTTAACCCCAACTTCAAACGAGAGAAAGTTCTCTGGGTTCAAGCCGGGGGCGGGTGTTTCAATCTCATCACTTCTAGCCGAGTCAAAGCGCGTCAGGTCTGACAAGTTGGGCGCGCGAAATCCTTGCGACACCGCCCCGAAGAAATTGATATGTTCCGGCACGACGTGGTATACCAGCCGGACATTTCCAGCGAAAGACCACCACTCGTCTGCAATAGACGTGCGCCGTCCGAGCAATGGGTCTCGTACACGATTGGCGTCTACGCGAGCGAAGTTTACACGACCGCCAAGGACAAGGTCTAAGCGATCAGTCAAGCTGATTTCATCCTGCAAAAAGACGCCCAGTAAATCATAACTGGCATTATTAGCCACGGGCCCTTGTATGCTGTTGCGCGTGGAAAAAGAATTGATTCGATCACGGTAATACTCAACCCCATACGTCAGATAGCCAATGCTGCTTGAACTCTCAAACTGCGCGCTCACGCCCAATGTACCCACGTCAAAGCCTTGTAAATCACGCCGGCCACTACCTCGAATACGGTCCCTGGTTTCATGCTGCTCCTGCCAGGAAAGACTTAGCCTCATCGTTTCGACGAATGAGTCCATATTCTCCGCGTGCAACTGAATGTATGTGAGCCTGCGCTCCTGGTCGAGATCGCGTCGTCGGTCGGTTCCTCTTGTTGTCCCCTTAAAACTCTTACCATATATAGTCCGGTGGGTACGCGGGACATTGTTTTGATCCACCTCCTGATGCGCGATGATCAGCCGAGTGTCAGGATTAAAGAAATATTCGAGTTTGAATTCTGCATCCCATTCCTCATATCCCGTGTTGGACTGCTTCCCGGTCCCTCGTCCGGCATGTAGCGAACCGTAATCTTTGAACGTGCCGCCTAGCCATAGGCCTAATTTGTCGCCCCAGGTTGCATTCAATTCATAACGAGAAGTGTGAGACCGTTCACCGCTGGAGAAGCGATAAAAGATTCGTTGGCTGGCTTGAAAGCCCTCGCCATAGCCGGATGGCCCTTTGGTAATGGCGTTCACTGTTCCGCCGATAGCATCCGAACCATACAACACCGACGAAGGCCCTTTCACGACTTCAATACGATCGAGTGAAAAGGCATCGACCGTATTCCAGTATTGGTTCGGGCCGGAACGAAAAACCGAATTGTTTAAGCGAATGCCATCGATCAGCAGGAGATTTCGGAAACCCGTGAAGCCACGAATGAACGGCGAACCCTGGCCATGAGATGTTTTTTGCACCATGATGCCGGGCAACTCACGCAGTGCCTCTGGAGTCGAACGATATGATGAATCGCTGATATCCTTTGATGTCACGGAGTTCGTCGAGAATGATAGGTCGAAAGGTCGCTCCGAACGGCGCGTGGCTGTAATGACAACTTCCTTGAGCGTGGGCGTACTCAACTCTTCCTGCAATATCTCCTGACGTGAAAGCGATTTTGATTCATGCTTATCATCACCGCCATCCTTCGCCTGTGCATGAAGCTTCGCTGGCGTTATCGCTATGAGCCATAAAAAACAAACAACGCATGTTCGTAAGCCTGGATAATTAGCAAGCTCACAACGGCGAAATATACTGCCAATGCTCATGTCTGAATGTCTCCTATAATAGATCGCAATAGTAAACTTAAGTTGGCCGCCGAGCGCAAACATAAACCAATGACCATCGAATTCTCGACAGTTGGAAATATACAAACGCGGAAAATGAACCTGTGTTCAGAAGGGGATGTTATCCTGCGCCTCCACTCGCAGATTCGATCAAGTTTGCTACGAATGAAGAAATGCCATCGCTCAATCCGTCAGTCACGCCAATGGATACCCCGTCGCTCAATGCCCTTGAACATCCCGCCGTCGCAATGACACAAAGCAGAACAGCCCCTGTAGCCATTGACATTTTGTTAAACTTCATAATCTCGTTTCCTTAAAATAAATATCGACTAATAACTTGAAAATCAATTATGTGCCAAATTCAGCGATTTTGTCAATACTGGAAGTATGACTTAATTTTGAACAAGGCATGATCGATTGATCCATGCGTAAAAATCAACGGTCAGTTGACCGACTAAACAAACAATACTAATGTTAATCGCAATCGCGGGGCGTAGCTCAGCCCGGTAGAGCGCGGCGTTCGGGACGCCGAGGTCGCAGGTTCAAATCCTGTCGCCCCGATTCGTGAACCACTAAAAATCAGCACTCGCTATGCTTTTTTATTGCAGCCAGTGGCTTATGAAAAGAAACCACCTTCATCTAAAAAGGCGAGCTACGAAATACTATGACATCATCAAAATACATTTTGCCCGCGCTTGCAATCGTTTGCTTAGCTACAATCTCCTATGGCGTTACTCATGACGTGCCCCATCAACAGCTGGGATTTACCACAGTATACATCGTTCGCCATGCTGAAAAAACAAGTGAACGATCTAATGCAAATTTAACAAAGGAAGGAAAATCGCGGGCCGAGGTGTTGAAGTGGATGCTGAGAGACGTTTCTTTGGATGCCATTTATACCACCGACACAACCAGAACACGGCAAACAGTCCAACCGACTGCGACGGCGAAGGAACTCAAGCTTACTCTGTATACGCCCAAGCCAGGCAAACTAGCCGAGACTATTATTCAGCAGCATGTAAGCCAAACACTGCTGGTCTGTGGCCATTCCAATACCGTTCCCGAATTACTGCGGTCACTCGGCGTGAGTATCAAGGAAAATATTCTAAAGGGATATGACGATTTGTTTATTGTAACGATTGACAACCACTCAGACGGGCCTACTCCTCGTACTCACCTGCAGCGATTGCATTATCCAGATTCTCGCTAGGGTAAAAACATACGCTGAAAAACGGCGAAGTCTTGTAAATCTATATCGGTGTCAAAATCAAAATCAAAGACCTCTGCTTGCTGAATCGCCATCGTAGATGGGCCTACGAGGTTGGTACTCAGTTGAGAATAATCGACCAGGTCTATGTCGGCATCTAAATCCTGATCGCCGGTTGGTTTCTTTAGCGAACGCAACACGCGAAAGCCAATACTATGATTCAGCGTGCTTGGCGATAGCGGAAGTCGCGTCGTCAGGTTCATGCCTGAGCTTGGGTAGACGTTTTGCCAACTCCCACCTCGCGCCGCGTGAGTCCCTGTTGAGTTGAATCGCCCCTGCACCCATTCATACACATTGCCCGTCATGTCGAACAAACCAAAAGTGTTACTGGTCGTAACCGTAATTGTTCCACTACCAAGCAAATTGATACCATCATAAAAACCAACCGGCGATGTGGCGGGGATATTATCTTCAAACGGGTCATCGCTCAGCGAATAATTGGCGTCGGCTGATATAATCGCATCTCTACCGAATCCAAAATCTCTATTCACACCAGCCGTTAAATCCCACGCTGCAGCGGCATACCATTCGTTGTAATCATCCGCAGAGTCGATAGATGCAGTGCTGTTGTTAACACCATCATCCATCGGCAAGCGATACCCTAGATAATTCGTCACAAAATCGGCCCGTTCGACATCATTCAAATCTCTAAATGCCCAGAACGTATCACTGATAACCGTCGGTCGCCAGCCAAAAAGATTTGTCGAAACATCCTCTGCGTAACATCTGTAAGACGGAGGCAAGCCTTGGTCGAGCGTTAGCCAATTGCAGTATTTTACCGCACCGTACCAACTGACACCGGTGACAGGATGCGACGTATAATCGACAAAAGCGCTGGCGATTGAGTATGTATTTGTGGCTGAGTTATATGAAATATGATTGGCTACACCGGGCGAAAACATTTTCGTCGTCAGCAACCCTGGCCCCATCCCGACGGCCCCGTTGACGCTACTGTTGATATAAACATCACCATTAGTCTGATCTATAAAGACATACTGGCCTCGCTCGTTGGTGAGGTTAGCTAAGGCATTATTGAGGAAGCTAATATACTCCTCGTTTGTGGTTTCATAAGCATTCATCAGGAAAGGATAAGTCGGGCCATTGGGCTGAGCGCTGCCGCTGGTATTTGACGCCAACATCGGCGACGCGACAAAACTCGGCGATGTAACTTGCAGCGTAACCATTCGTGTAATTGGCGTTGAGCCAATGTTGTCCGTGATGGTCAACACCGTAGTATACAAACCAATGGCTAACGATGCCGCACTCGCAGGGTCTACGGATAAAATTATCTCCACATTTTCACCAGCAGGCAGCGACTGCAACAAGGTCGATGTGGCACCGTTGATGCGCAGCCAGGATACGGGCGGATTACTCTGCGCATTCCAGGAAACACTGCCGGACGTGGAGCCATTAACCAAGGTGAAAGTTTTAATCCGCGGTGTAAAGGGTCCGCCAACCGGCGCGAAGATGTCGTAATCTTCTAATGGCGTGAGGGCTAGGTCGCCGGGGACCACCAGCGTAATCGTGCGCGTCTGAACATTGGTGGCTGTGATGTCATTAAACGAAATCGTAGCTGTATGCACACCGCCGCCGAGGTTGTCCGCGAGATTATTTATCGTCAAATCGATCGACTGGAAAAATCCTGACAAAATCGTATCAGCAACGCTGGTCGCCCCGTTCAAATCCAGCCAATCGACATCTGAAGTGACGTTATAATCCACCGAAATCTCAGCAGGAAACGCGACGGCTACCACATAAGTACCGTTGCCTGCGCTGAGCACATAATTTCCCGCAGCTTGCTTGGTCCAGGTATAGTTCGGATCATCGTCCACCGCGAGCGGGGCAATATCAAGCGGGTCTCGAACATTTATTTCGAGTGGCAAGTCAATGGCACTGGACGCAGTAACATTATTAAAGGTGATCGACAAATCTTCCACGAACCCGATAGGCTCATCTTCTAAAGCGTCGTTGGTTGATATGATAATCTCAATCATATCTTCGCCATTGGCATCGCCTGCAGCCGCCAACGTCCCCGTCATCTGCGTCGAGTCATCAAGCTCAAGCCAAGCGGGTAATGTCGCTATAGTATAATCAAGCGTAGCTGCTGACAGATTCGACAAGGCGAAAGTGCGTGACTGAACGATAGCTGTCGAAGACCAAACGGTGGATACCGAAAATATTTCATTGGTGCAGTCGTCCATCGGCGTCGGAACGCAAACAACTTCAAGAGTTTCGTCTATCACCAACTCGAAATCGCGGGTCTCGCTATACCCCGTCGTCATATTCATGAACGTAACCGTAGCGGTATAAGTCCCCGGCGAAAGCGTGTCCGCCGAGCGGTTGAGCGTTACATCCACAAACTCAGGCACCTGATTGCTTAACGTTCCAGAATCACTCACCGCCCCATTAACATCTAACCATCGCGTGCCAGTTGTGCTAACGACCGCCTCCCAATCCATATCCGTCGCGGACTCACTGGTGAGCGTATATTGCTTATCGTTAATCGAGAAAGGCCCGCCAAAAACACCTTGCGATGAAAAGCCATCTTCCGGTGAAACTGCGAACGGCTCGCGCAAAATCAATAGAATACCCTGCCGAAAGCTCACCTCAGCTGTCACGTCTGTAATCGTCAACGTCGCAACTTGATCGAGCTTTGATTGTACAATTCGAAAGCCAACATTTGATAATGTACTTCCTGGTAAGGCTGAGCTTTGAGCTGTGGTAAGATGCGCACCACTAGCTGTGTCATCATCAAAACTTCCGCCGCGAAAACTATGCAACTGCGGATCGTTAATCCCGCCACGGTCCTGCATCCATTCAGCAACGTTTCCACTTAAATCAAAAAGCTCATATGCATTCGTCTCAGCAACAGTTGCAAACTCCGCGCCATCCCCAACCATGCCTCCGCCGCCAGGATTGTATATCGTGCCATCATAAAACCCGACCGGCGTAGAATCTGGTTCGAAAGAGTCGCCGCTGGTAAGAAAATTAGCATCAGCCGAATTTAGTCCAGCCGCAATATCTCGGCCAAAGCCATAATCGTGATTGACGCCCAAGCTCTCATCCCACGCCGCAGCTTTGTACCATTCATTATAAGCACTAGCTGAAGGCGTGAACTCGTCCATTGGCAAACGATAACCTGCGAAGTTGTTTATCAAATCTTCCCGCTCATTGGCGTTGAGGTCTCGCGCACCAGCCTGCGGACCGGGTTGCCCAAGCGTATCGACAACGCCCCACCATGCACAAGTTGAAATCGTAACCGGATGCCAATCACCAGGGCTAACGCCTTCGCTATAAGCCCGCTGAGCCGAACCCAACTCATCCTCAACGGTTAGCCAATTGCAATACTTCACCGCGCCAAACCAACTCACGCCGGTGACAGGATGCGTCTCGAAACCCATCTCCACTATATACTTAGTCGTAAGAAGATCATACGAAACGCGCGCATTCGCAGCCGGACTAAAAAGAAGCGTCGTTCGCGCATTTACCCCATTACCAACCTCGCCCATCACATCCGTGTTTATATAAACATCGCCCGTAGCTGAGTTGAAATACATGTACTGACCGCGTTCGTTACTCAAACTTAGCAACGCGTTATTTAGAAACTTAACAAACGATTCATTCGTCGTTTCCAAAGTCGCTATCCGGTACGAATATCGCGGCCCATTTGGCTGAGCGTCTGTTGCGGGAATAACTGTCATGGGAAAAGCTGGCGTCGCTGGCGCGGGCAACACATCCGCCATTTCATTGAAAGCTAACGTAAAGTCAGCCGTGACGCCGGGCATACCTGCTGACACAGGCTCGACCAGGCCTTCAATACAAGACTCCGTTTCATTTATGGATAGCCAATCGGCATCAATACACACGCGATACTCAGTTGCAACTGACGCAGAATTATTGCTAAGCGAATAATCAAACGACGCCGGCGCGAACGCACCACCGATGGGCGCAGATGACAAACATTCATTAGCGTCCACGCTACCGCACGCAGATAAGATATCCAAGCCAGTATTAAATTCGCTTTGAACAACCCGCAATCCAGTAAACGCCCGAGTAGCACTAGCCAAATCTATTTCGCGTTCCGTATTTGTTAGCAGCAAGGAGACGATATTATTTTGCCAGTTACCGCCGCGCGTCGTCCGCTCTTCAGGCTGCGACCCCACATCCTGCATCCACTCGCTTACATTCCCGCAAATATCATACAACCCATTAGCATTAGCCGTGTCACTGGTCGAGATCGATCCGCTATCAATTTTATTGACGCCATCAAACCATCCTACCGGCGTAACGTCCACGAACGGGTCATCGCTAAAAAGAAAATTCGCATCAGCCTCGCTAACTACATCTTGGCCAAACCCATACAACACATGCACGCCGCCATTCGTAGGGCAAATCGCCGGGGCACTACCACAGTTATCATGCGCGTTACCATTATTCGCTACGCAAGGCGGGCCGGTTAAAATCAAGGAGAATTTTGTCGACTGGCCCTCATCAACAGCCACCCGAATCCAATACTCCGTGTCAGCTATGACGCTTGCAAACAGTCCAGTCGAATTGCTGCATGAAATTTCGTCGCACAAACTTCCCGGACAGTCATCATGAATAGATAACGCCGGCGTAATGCCAGATTCCGTTTCAACAGTCAGCGTCACCTGCCCGTCACTTGTCGGCGTGTATCTCCACCACACGTCCGCCATCGCCGCCCCGCCATCGCACAACGACACACCATCCTGGCTAGCCAAATCCGTAGTACCAAAGCCTATATCATTGATCCACGAAGCTGCTTTATACCACTCGTTATATAACGACGTAGTCGACTGACCGTCATCCATAGGCAAACGATAACCCGTGTAGTCAACCAAGTCGCTCCGCTCCGCATTATTCAAATCTCGCGAGCCAACCACCGGCGACGGATTGTTCGCCGTATCAATAGTCCCCCACCAATCCAACGTAGAAATCGTAGCCGGATGCCACTCGCCCGCGTTAGGCCCTTCACTATACGCACGCTCACTCGCTGGCATCCCTTGACGAAGCGTAAGCCAATTACAAAATTTCAGGGCCCCATACCAGCTCACCCCGGAAACTGGCTCATCCTCGGTATCTGGAACTACACGATACTGCACAGTGTCATAAGTAATGCGGCCACCGTCCGACGCATCAAACATGATAATCCCACTACCGATTGATCCAATCTGCCCTGTAGGCCCCGTGTTAATATATACGTCACCCAGCGTGGTATCATGAGCCATGTACTCGCCGCGAGCGTTCATCGTGTTAAACAAAGCATCATTCAAAAATGCCACGAACTCGGCATTGCTGACTTCAAATTTTCCAACGCGATAATCATGCAACGGACCACCAAGCTCAACATCAATCGCCGGCACACTAGCCATATCTATCGTCAGGGGGGCTAAGCCAACACTCACCGCGACAGCACGCGTCGCTGCGGCACCACTCACCTGATCCGTAAAAGACACCACAGCCGACTGTATCTCGCCCGGTGGAAACAGGATCGCGTCTTCAATTTTAATTGAAACCGTAAAATTAGATGACAAACTCGGAGCCACGCTACTGCACACCGTAGCCACATCATCAATCAACACCCAAGGCTGCGTCGAAGTAACACAAAGCGAGAGCAACTCTGTTGAACCATTCGTAACTGTATAAATCTGTTCACCCGGAAAAAAAGGACCACCCGTAGGCCCCGAAGCCATAATCCCGGTCACAGGATCAACGTCCAACTCTTCCGAAACGCTTAGCATCACATCGCGGGTCGTAAAACTTTGCAAATCAACATCAAACGTCACCACAGCCGCGAAGTCTCCCACCAGCTTGGTCAAAGCGTCGTCGTTGGTCGTAAGCAAAATCTCGATACTGGCAAACGGTGCGAGCGTACCCGAAGCCGTCAAATCTCCGTTAATATCCAGCCAATTCACATTAGACGTGACCTGCCAATCGATGGGATCGTGCGATTGACTCGTGAGCGTATACGCTAGCGGGTCAGGCTCAGGTGCAAACGGACCGCCGATCGGACCAGTAAATGTCCCTGGCTCATCTGGGTCAACGAGCGGGTCAATGCCCGGATCAGCGTGAACGATTCTAAGCCCCACCCAATCGCGTGAACCCGCAGCAATATCATTCGTCGGAGACGTATCATTGCTTACAAAAATATCAGTTACGTTATGCCCGCCGCCGCGATACCTTCGCAACGTCGCAGCCGCGGCATTCCCCTGCATCCATTCCCACACGTTGCCCGACATATCGAACAAGCCATACGCATTGGTATCAGCTACACTAACAAACTCAACGCCGTCGCCAACCGTGCCACCGCCGCCAGGGTTGTACGTCGTGCCATCATAAAACCCAACCGGCGTTGTACCTGGCTCAAAAGGATCACCGCTGGCATTAAAATTTGCATCCCCAGCGTTAACCGAATCTCGGCCAAAGCCATACATATAATTTACAACAGAAAGGTCATCCCACGCTGCCGCTTTGTACCACTCGTTATACATCGAAGCTATCGACGCACCATCGTCCATAGGCAGGCGAAAACCTAGATACGTGGTGACAAGAAGTTGTCGCTCCGCATCATCCAAATCACGCGCGGCCCATAGCACATCAGAAATTGTCGCGGGATGCCAACCATTCAGATTCGTACTTGGCGCTTCGGTATAGCACCGCTGACTAGCAGGTATGCCAGCGTCAATTGTAAGCCAGTTGCAATACTTCAGCGCACCATACCAACTCACACCAGTTGCAGGATGAGATTCAAAACCAACCTCAACTTCATACACGCTCGTCGCAGCATTAAACGTAATATGAGAGTTACCCGCGAGACTAAACATCAAGCTTCCACTACCCGCACTGACCAACTGGCCGACTTGCTGAGAATGAATATATATATCACCCGTAACCGAATCGAACAGCATATAATCGCTACGCGGGCCAGGCGTCGCCGTCTGAGCATCCACTATCGCGTCATTGAGAAAAACAGCGAATTGGTCGTTCCGCACTTCGTACCTCGAAATGCGAAAATTGTAATCAGGCCCACCAGGCTGAGCGTCCGTTGAGGGCACTGGCACAAAGTCCAGTGCCGGAGTCACCTGAGCAACGGCGTTTGAAAGCCCCCCAGCCGCAATGAATACGCTCATGGCAGTAATTTGATAAAATCTGGAAATCAGTCGCAAATCAATCATTGATGCTTGAGCCTCCATGCTCACTCACGCTGCGTCAAAACACCAATAATCGCCTGACGCGCGAAATATCCTGTTTTCAGCCCGCTCACCCCATCCCCGGCACTGAATAATAAACTATCGGCGTTTTCCCCCCGCACCGAACACATAACCAGCGGTAAGCCTGCCTTAAGCCTGTACTACGCCCTGCCGACAGACTTTTATAGAAATCGACGCCAGAAATTCAGCGCAAAGCTTTGTTAAGGTATCTTAGACATGAGAAAAATGATTATCGCAGCCATCGCCGTTTCAGGCTTTTGTAACTGCAACGCTACACAACTAACACCTACCGACACCCCGACGACAACCACGTCCTCAGCCGACGTGACATGTCGCACCGCAGGCTCCTCTGACGATCAAATCGCTGGCTTACGAACCCTCATCGAAAACGCCCGCAACGCCGGAGCCGTCGCTGAGGATGTCCTCACAGACGCCAGCACGTCGTGCGATGTCTGCCTCGACCCCGATGTAGATTGCGACGCAGACCTTTGCGAGTCATGCTTCACCGCCATCGTAAACGAAGTTTTTGCCCAACAAAATTAAGCAATCACAATCGAGCCGCATGCTTCAGCGTGCGCGAATGCGAGTTGTAAATTTGCGTTCAAAGGTACTCGAAGAATGGGACACCCACGCTAGTTTTTTACTATCAAACTTTCAACTTCAACAACAGCATTTCGGCCCAAGCCAGCTCGAAGATATCGTTCGATGTAACCTCTCTCGTCATTAAATCGAACCCGCATCAAAGCGCCACCACCGCCAGCAAATGGACCTATCCCCTCCTCTTGATTATCAATCTCCAGCAACAGGATATCGAATAACCCGTCCATAGAATAAGAGCGCCAGTCACTGCTCGAAGGCTGCCTATCATCAACTTGCACGACAGTCACGATGCTGCCGCGAACCTCGACGACATACGCACTGCCATTCATCTTGTATTGTAAATCGTAATCCACGATGCCAGCCCGCCGCCATTTTTCTCGAGCGACGTCGAACACAGACCGCGTCATCGTAGACATAGGCTCACGGGCAATAAACAGCGCGACACCTACGCCAATCGAAAAGGCGATAGAAGCTATTAACACCTTCCACTTAAATGAGCGACTGATTGGCATACAAAAATCAAGACCTACAAAATTATTGTTGCTAGAACCCGCACCCAAACAGCCCCATAGACATCACCGAGGCATTCAACGCAGCATGAACAACAAAGGCCACAATCATATAAACATAAGCTGGCGACAGCGAAGGCATACGCTCTTCCTGCTGACCGCGCCGCCAAACACGAACCAACCCAGCCGCCGCAATCCCCGAACACAACATATGCAGCGCCACACACCCCGTCCATCGCCAAGCGATCATAGACCTTGGCGAAACGCTATATATATAGTTCAAACATATCCAGTTCTGCACCAACGCAAACAGCAGCGCTGTCCCAATACACATAAAATAAATCTGAGCAGGACGCTTAACATATGGACTCTTCAATTCGATGAGCGTAGCACAAAGCATCACCTTGGATATTTCCGCCAGCGCCGGGCCAGTCATCCCGAAAAATAATAGCGTCAAATACTCCGTCATCAAAAACGAAAACAACATCGCCAGCGGCAACCCCATGAGTGTAACGCATACGGCTACCAGCCAAGCTTTAGTCGATGATACTTCACGGTAACGATTTGCCATGAGCTTCGCATAAGAAACTTCACCCTCACGCGGAGGCTCATACCTTTCAACGCTTCCGCACTCCGGACATGGATGCCCCGTCATCAAACCCCGCAGGTTATAATGGCATTTTCGACAGTGCCAATCTTGCGAAATTTCTACCGCATCACGATGCGGAAATGATATAGGCTCATCAAAAACAGAATGCTTAGCCCGCTCCAAAATCGGGTCCGCCTGTTGCTTCTCAGCCGCCAGTCTTTCTTCCGCCAGTTGTTCCGCAGCATCAGCCGAAAAACCTTCCTTATGCAAGTAAGGCTCTTGATCAATCGAATGTTTATCTTCAGCGTGACTCATTGCTGTCACTATCATTTCCGGGAATAGACACAGCCGTTCCGTATGCACACATTTCCACCATCGCCGCTCGATTGCGACCTCGGCCCGAGCTTATCGAACTGCTACCAAAGCGAACATTGAGTACCGCGTTAGCGCCAAGTAGCCGCGCCTGCTCCAACATGCGCACCAACGATTCACGACGCGCCCGCTCCATCAGCGTCTCATAGGTCCGAAGTTCTCCGCCGACCAACTTACGAATCCCTGCAACAAACGTCTTAAAATAATCTGAAGCGATCGTCACATCACCCATCACAAGATGACATTGATGTGGCACACACCCTTTGGGGATAGCTTTCAAATTCGTGACAACGATATCAGCCAGCAATGCCTCTTTCTCTGCCAGCCTTTTGAAATGACGACGTTCGACAAACCCGCCAACAAAAATGCCGAATAGCATAAGTACGCCGAAGGAAATTATCTGTATCCAAAACTCCCAACCCATCGCCTATTCCTCCTCAACGACAACAGCTGTCCCATAGGCATAAAGCTCCGCAGCACCTTGCGTCACCGCACTCGTGGTAAACCGCACATTCACAACAGCGTTCGCACCAAGCTGCTCAGCCTGGGCAAGCATCCGCTCCAACGCCTGCCTTCGGGCTTCGACAAGTAGTTCCGTATATCCTTTTAGCTCGCCACCCACAAGATTTTTAAGCCCGGCCATCATATCTCGGCCAACGTGCTTAGCGCGAATGGTATTGCCCTGCACCAAGCCTTTGACTTCGTTAATACGATAGCCCGGCAACGTTTCAGTATTCACCACAATCATAGACGAAGCCTCCCAAGCTAGGCGCGATTAATCAGATACAGATGCGTAAACTCTGCGGCAGTAAGGTTCAAACGTCAAGACAGGACACCAAAATTCGAGCCGCATGCTTCAGCTTGCGCGGAGTTGCAAACGCTATTAAGCTTGAATTTGAAAAAACACGCCAAATGTAAGCGCGCAAATTACACCAAGAAGCAAATAGTTGGTTTCTTATTTAGAATGGAAAAAAGCGTTGCCTATCCGACTTACCGCTAAGATGCAGCAGCCGTATCAGCCTGTGCCTGGTCTGGCTTCCACGTTCGCTTTGGTGGCTTCACAACCAATCCCATGCGAATCGCCTTAGCCGAAACTTTGATGCGACAGACCGTACCATCAATAACGGCACGTACGCGTTGGATATTAGGTTTGAATTTACGTTTGGTGCTGCCAGTAATCTTACGACCAGCCCCGCCGAGGTATCTAGCTTTACCCTTACGCGCGATAGAACGACCAGAGCGAGTCTTTTTTCCAGTGAAGTAACATACGCGTGACATAAAACACCTCTAAGGCAAAAATCCGAAACAACACCAAACGAAAATCACACCCAACCAAGTTGAGTTCAGCCAGTATAAGTACCCCGCGCCAGCTTGCAAGTAGCTACGAAATCAATTCGCCCCGCCACTTCGACTCAACCCCACACCACATCACACCATCACCACATAAACCATTACCCCGCAACAACTTACGAGCAATCTAACGAAATCCCCGTCCCAATCAGAGCCGCACGGAGTAAGCCTGCGGGCATCTCTCTTTATTTAACACGATACCCCTTCGGATGCTGCTTATGCCAATTCCAAGCCGTCTCCACAATCGGCAGAATCGTCGGGTACACAGGCTTCCAACCCAGCTCTCTCACAATCTTACTCGGATCAGCATAAAGCTCAGCCGGGTCTCCTTCCCGACGCGGCGTTTCGATCGCAGGGATTTCATGCCCCGTAACCTGACGCGCAGCCTCAATCACTTCGCGTACACTCGCCCCGTGCCCCGTGCCCACATTATAAAACCGAAACTCACCCGCCTGCTGAGATTCAATAGCAAGCCGATGCACAGAGCCTAAATCTTCCACATGAATGTAATCGCGCACGCAAGTGCCGTCCGGCGTGGGATAGTCTGTCCCGAAAATTTTAATGTCAGCTCGCTGGCCAAGCGGAACCTGCAAGATCAAAGGAATAAGGTGATACTCCGGAGTACGATCCTCCCCCAGCGTCCCATCAGCCGAAGCGCCAGACGCATTAAAATATCTCAGCGCGGTAGCTCCCAATCCCCAAGCAGCTGCACTATCACGAAGCATCCACTCCACAGCTAACTTAGATCGGCCATAAGGCGTAATAGGATGTTGCGGCATGTCCTCAGTGATTGGCGCGACCGTCACATCACCATAAGTCGCACACGTCGAACTGAAAACAATTTTCCCTACACCGCAGGCCTGCATACTTTGCAAGAGCGAAACCGTGTTCGACACATTGTTTTGATAATACCGCAACGGCTGACTAACAGATTCGTTCACATCAAGCATAGCTGCGAAGTGCATGACCGCGTCGAAACGACCTTCGCTTAGCGTGCCGCGAACCAACTCCGCATCAGCTAAGTCACCCACCACCAACATAGCCCGCTCATCCACAGCTTCGCGATGTCCACCGCTAGTAAGATTATCAAACACCAACACATCATGCCCCGCATTACACATCTCGCGCACACAATGGCTACCGACATAACCCGCCCCGCCAGTAATAAATATCCTCATCTATAACTCCCAACCCGAAGTAGGGCAGGCTATTTGCCTGCCGTTCTTTCTCTTTCGTAGTGCAGTCCCGCGCTTAACAGGCAATCCTACGCCAAACCATATCTGATTGCGAGAACACCAACGACAACCGTCTTCAAATCAGAACCGCGCCCGTCAGGAAGCGGCCTCCTAATTCGCCCCCAAACAAGGGCCGCTTCCTCACGGGCGCGGTTCTGAAAGAGGGCGTCCTGTTTGGATGCATCCGAAAGCTATCAACCCGGGCTGCTATTTAGTTGTCAAAGAACGAGCGAACCCGTTCGGGACGAAGTCCGGGGGTAAGGTTCGCTCATTTCAGAGCAAGCTCGATTTTCATGTCGCACGGGAAGCTGACTTCTTCCTTGGAAAATACTTTGATTTGCACGACACAAAAAAGCGTTGCTCCATATAAAGGACAACGCCGGTGATCTATCGAAGCCTATTCTTGGAGAGATCAGAGAGCGTGAAATGCCGGCTGGCTGGGTTAGGAATGAGGATTAAATTATTCGTTAGCGCGCAGGGGGAATGGCACTGCGGGATGATCATCGACTCCCCCATGTCCAGAAAAAAGGACATGATTCCATGAAAGAGAGTTCTCCTGCAGAATTCATTGGACGGCGTATCCTCGTGGGACCGCCAAAAACAGAATTCTTTTACGCAGGAGAACTCAGCT